>NZ_JBICSQ010000064.1:0-52304 GCF_043197175.1 Amycolatopsis sp. NPDC049252 | reverse complement strand
CGCCACCCGAGCCGGGTGGCGGCCTTCCGCGCGTCTCAGGGAGCGTCAGTCGGCGACCGGCGCCAGCCGGCCCGCTTCCCACGCCGCGCGGCGCTCGGCCTGCAGCACCGGGTCGGCGACCGGGGCCGCCGACAGCAGGCGCCGCGTGTACTCCTGCTGCGGCGAGTGCAGCACCTGGTCACGGCTGCCGACCTCGACCAGCTTGCCGTACTGCATCACCGCGACGCGGTCGGCCAGCAGGTCGACCACCGCGAGGTCGTGGCTGATGAACAGGCACGCGAACTGCAGCGACTGCTGCAGGTCGAGGAACAGGTCCAGCACCCGGGCCTGCACCGACACGTCCAGCGCCGAGGTCGGCTCGTCGGCGATCAGCAGCGCCGGGTCGAGCGACAGCGCCCGGGCGATCGCCACGCGCTGGCGCTGGCCGCCGGAGAGCTCGTGCGGGTAGCGGTTCATGTAGTGCCCGCCCAGCTCGACCTTGTCGAGCAGCGAGCGCACGCGCGCCGAGAGCTCCTTGCCGGACAGCACCTTGTGCAGCACCATCGGCTCGGCGATCGACTCGCCGATCGTCATCTTCGGGTCCAGAGTGGACGCCGGGTCCTGGAAGACGATCGAGAAGAACCGGCGCAGCGGGCGGATCTCCTTCGCGGACATCGTCGTGATGTCCTTGCCGGCGATCGCGACGGTGCCCTGGGTGGCCCGGAGCAGGCCGACGGCGCAGCGGCCGACGGTCGACTTGCCGGAGCCGGACTCGCCGACCAGGCCGACGATCTCGCCCTTGGCGATGGTCAGCGAGACGTCGTCCACCGCGCGGTTCTTGTTCTGGCCGCGGCGGCCCGGGTACTCGAGGACCAGGTTCTTGATCTCCAGCGCCGGCGCGGCCTCTTCGATCACGGCCTCCAGCTCGGCGTCGGCCAGCCGGATGTCTTCGGCGATCTTGGCCGCCTCGGTGCTGTCGGAGGCGATCCCGGCGTCGTCGAGCAGGCGGCGGCCTGCGGGGCGCTGGCCGAGGACGGGCACCGCGGCGAGCAGCCGCCGGGTGTAGTCCTCCTTGGGCGAGGCGAACAGCTCGCGCACCGGCGCCTGCTCGACGATCTCGCCCTGGTACATCACGATGACGCGGTCGGCCATGTCGGCGACGACGCCCATGTCGTGGGTGATCAGCACGATCGCGGTGTCGAGGGTGTCGCGCAGCTTGCGCAGCAGGCCCAGGATCTCCGCCTGGACGGTGACGTCGAGCGCGGTGGTCGGCTCGTCGGCGATGATGACCTGCGGGTCGCAGGCGATCGCCATGGCGATGACGACGCGCTGGCGCAGACCACCGGACAGCTGGTGCGGGTACTGCTTGAACCGCAGCTCCGGGTTCGGGATGCCGACCAGGTCGATCAGCTCGACGGCGCGCTTGTCGGCGGCGGCCTTGGAGATGTCCTGGTGCGAGCGCAGGGCCTCACGCAGCTGCCAGCCGATCGTGTAGACCGGGTTCAGCGCCGTCATCGGCTCCTGGAAGATCATCGCGACCTGGTTGCCGCGGATCTTCTGCATGTCCTTCTCTTTGAGGTCCGCGAGGTTGCGCTCGCCGAGGCGCAGCTCGCCGGCGATCCGGCTGGTCTTGGGCAGCAGGCCCAGCACCGACATCGACGTGACGGACTTGCCGGAGCCGGACTCCCCGACCACGGCGACGATCTCGCCGGGCTTCACGTCGAACCCGATGCCCTTGACCGCGTCGACGACGCCGTCCTCGGTCGGGAACGACACGCTCAGGTCGGAGATCGACAGAACGGAACCGGACACGCCGGCGACGTCCGCCGAAGTTGCTTCAGTGCTCACCAAGATGCCCTTCGTGGGGGTACAGACGATCGCGACGCGGCGGTCGCGACTCGCGCGAGGATAACCGAGGGTGTCCCCGACGAAGGTCGGAGCACGGGAATTACGCTCAACCCGTGATCTCCCCGGTACCGCGAAGGCTGCTGCTCGTCCACGCCCATCCCGACGACGAGAGCATCACCACCGGCGCCACGATCGCACGATACGCCGCCGAGGGTGCCGAGGTGACCGTGGTGACCTGCACGCTCGGTGAGGAGGGCGAGATCGTCCGCGAGCTGCCGGAGCTGGCCGGGCTGGGGGCCTGGGCCGCCGACCAGCTGGGCGGTTACCGCGTCGGCGAGCTGACGGCCGCGTGCGCCGCGCTGGGGGTGTCACGACATCGTTACCTGGGCGGGATCGGGCGGTGGCGCGATTCGGGCATGGCGGGCACGCCGGCGGCGGCGCACCCGCGGGCGTTCGCCGGTGGCGCCCTCGAAGAGCAGGCGGCGCAGCTGGCGGAGATCCTGGACGAGGTCCGGCCCCAGGTCGTCGTCACCTACGACGCCTTCGGCGGTTACGGCCACCCCGACCACATCCGCGCCCACGAGGTCACCATGGCCGCGGCGCCGCGGGCTTCGTCGGTCGCCCGGGTGTTCCACACGGTCGCTTCGCGTGACGCCGTCCGCGCCGGGCTGGCCGAGCTGCGGGCCGACGGCACGTCCCGTTTCCCGGTGCCGCCCGACGCCGAGCTGCCGGTGACCCCGGACGAAGAGATCACGACGGTCCTGGACGTCGCCGCGTACCTGCCGGCGAAGCTGGCGGCCCTGCGCGCGCACGCGACCCAGCTGACCGTGGTCGAGGGCGCCGTCCCGCACTTCGCGCTGACCAACGAGCTGGCGCAGCCGATCCCGGCGCACGACTGCTTCGTCCTCGCCCACGGCCCGGCCGAGGGTGCCGCCACCGACTTGTTCGGTGGACTGTGACCGCGCCGGACCGGCTGACCGGGGCCCAGCTCGGCTTCCTGGTCCTGCTGGCGTTCGACGCCGTGCTGCTGGGCGTGCTGGAACTGTTCTTCTTGCCGCTGCGGATCGGCGTCGTCCCGCTGCCGGTGACGGTGCTGGTCGGCGCGGTGACGACACCGTTGCTGGTTTCGACCACGGCCAAGCTGGTGCGGCCGTCTCTTTCGTGGGTACCCCTCGTCGTGTGGGTGCTCGTCGTGTTCGGGTTCGGCATGCTGGGTCCGGGCGGTGACCTGGTGCTGATCCAGGACTGGCGGGCGCTGCTGCTGCTCGGTGCCAGCGCGCTACCCGGCGCGATGGTGCTCGGCGGCGGGCTGGGCCGTGCGGCGGGAAGGAAACCGGGACGTGGCTGAGGCGATTTCCGACAAGCAGGTCGTGGCGGTGCTGCGCCCGTTCGTGCGGGCCTGCGGGCCGATGCTCGACGCGCTGCGCGAGTCCGACCCGTTCGGGCTGCAGGCGCGCGACCGGCGGGAGCAGGACGACCTCGCCGAGGTCGAGTCCGGGCTCAAGGCGAAGCTGATCCACGGGCTGACGTCGGTGAAGGTCCCCGGCACGGCCGCGTGGGGGCGGATGACCGGCTACGACCGGTCGAGCTGGTGGATGAACCGCGTCGGCCGGTTCACGGCGCTGCTGACGTCGATCCCCGGCCTGGGCGGCGCGCTGGCCGATCGGCTGCCGGTGCAGGACACGCTCGGCGCGGCGTCACAGGGGCTGCTGCTGTGCGCGATCGCCGGCGAGTACGGCGTCACGGACGTCGGGACGCGCGTGCGGCTGATCGCGGCGGTGCTGTTCGAGCGGGACATCGACGCCGACCTCGCGGCGGGACGCCACCCGGAGCACGACGAAGCCGCGGAGGCCGAGGAAGCCGCGAAGCTGACCGAAGAGCTCACGGCGTCCGAGAAGAAACACGGCAAGGCGACGATCAAGGCCGCTGCGGGCACGTTGTGGCGCCTCGGCCGCGGCCTGATCGCGATCACCGGCGAACTCGAGAAGCGCCCGCGGGGCAACTTCGTGCACCGCGCGCTGGGCATGCTCCCGGTCGTCGGGGCAGCGGGGGACTACCTCGGCGAGCGGTCCGGGCTCAAGGAGGTCTGGAAGCGGGCGCACACCTGGCTGACCGCGCACTGCGCGTGAGCTTCCGGTCGGCCCCTCACTGCCAGAAGTGGAAGAGCTGGGCACCATCCCCCGCCGCGTCCCTGTAGCCGCCGAGCTGGTCGAAGATCCAGCCGGCACCGGTCCAGAGCGCGTCCCGCGCAGGCTGAAAGAACCACAGGAGCGCGAACAGGACGATCGGCGCCCAAGGGCGCGCCTTGGCGCCGAACTCCCGCGCCTGCGGCGACAGGTAGGGCTCGATCGCGCCCCAGCCGTCGAGTCCCGGGATGGGCAGGATGTTCAAGATGAAGGTGAGCACCTGCAGGAGGACCAGGTAGGACATCGCGACCACCAGGCCGTGCGCCATCGGCACCAGCGCGACCACCAGGGCCAGTGCCGCCCCGACCGCGAGGTTGCTCAGGGGCCCGGCCAGCGACACCCACGACGACGTCCCGCGGCTGCGCAGGGCGCCGCGGTTGATCCACACCGCGCCGCCCGGCAGCGGGATGCCGCCGATGATGAGGAAGATTAACGGCAGCAGGATAGATAGGACCGGGTCGGTGTACTTCCGCACGTCGAGTGTGAGGTACCCCTTTTGGGCGACGCTGTAGTCGCCACCGCGGTAGGCGACCATCGCGTGCCCGAACTCGTGCAGCGACAGCGACGCCACCCAGCCGGCGGCGACGAAGATCACGACACCAGCCACGACCAGTGTGTCGTGATCCTGGGCTAGGAGTGGGTTGACGTAGCCGAAGGCCGCCATCACGCCACCGGCGACGGTGAGGGCGAGGATGCCGAGGAAGACCGGGCTGGGGCGCGTTGCTGACTTCTGCACGCTTCCAGTCTTCCGTATGCCCGGTGTGAAGTTACCGGCGTGTCCCCTTGCGCGATCGGGCCGAAGGGTCCCCCGAACTCGCTACTCCGCTTGACCTGACCGCACTACACGGGTGTAATCACAGTGATGTCATTCGTCGTCGAGGGGACGGCGAGTGTCGTTTCACCACCGCCAGCCTGGGGAGTGCTAGGGAGCGAGGAGGCGGACGTGCGGTTGGAAGCCGATGGTAAGGAATGGGGGCACGTCATGAGTTGGGGCGAGATCCCGGAGCAGGCTCTGGGAGATCTCACCGAGCTCATCGATGCCACCGAAGAAGAGCAGGACTGGCAAGAACGCGCTCTGTGCGCGCAGACGGACCCGGAGGCGTTCTTCCCGGAGAAGGGCGGCTCCACCCGCGAAGCGAAGCGGATCTGCCTGGGCTGCGAGGTCAAGGACGAGTGCCTTGAGTACGCGCTGGCCCACGACGAACGCTTCGGCATCTGGGGCGGTCTGTCCGAGCGGGAGCGCCGGAAGCTGAAGAAACGCGCGGTGTGAGGGGAGATCACCGGTGATGCGTGGCGTCACCGGTGATTCCATGTGGTGAACACGCGGCGTGGGTTCACCATCGGGTGACGGACCGGGGCCGTAGGGTGGCCGCACCGGTCCACCGCCTGATCTGGAGCGTTTGTTGCCCCGCACCGCCGCGCCGCCCGCCCTGCGCACCGCGCCCGTTCTGGCCATTGTGGTCTGTCACAACGGGGAAAACTGGCTGCCGCTGGCGCTTTCTTCGTTGCGCCGCAGCACCGTCGCACCCCGGCACGTGCTCGCCGTGGACACCGGGTCCACCGACGCGACCCCCCGTCTCCTGGCCGAAGCGGCCGACCCGGACGGCGACCCGGGTTCTTCTCCCGTGCTCTCCGGGATCATCACGCTTTCGAGTGAAACCGGCTTCGCCGCCGCGGTGGCCGAAGCCGTCGAGCACGCCGCCGAGCGGTGGGGCGACCCGGGAGCGTGGCTCTGGCTGTTGCACGACGACTGCGCGCCCGAGCCGGACTGCCTCGACGAACTCCTGCGCGTGGCCACCGCGAAACCGTCCGCGACCGTGCTCGGCGCGCTCGGTCTCGACTGGACCGACCCGCGCCTGATCGTCGAAGCCGGCCTGTCGACCGACGCGTCCGGGCACCGGCAGCAGATCGCCGCCACCGGCGACGACCCGGCCGAGGTGCTCGCCGTGCCCAGCGCGGGCTCGCTCGTGCGCCGCGACGCCTGGGACGCCCTCGGCGGCTTCGACCCGGATTTCCCGTTGCTGCGCGAAGATCTCGACTTCGGCTGGCGCGCGAACGCGGCGGGCGGGCTGGTGCTGTCCGTGCCGACCGCGCGGGTTCGGCACGCGCGCGCCGTCACCACCGGACAGCGGCCCGCGGACGCCGTCCCGGCGTCGCTCGCGGCCGCGAACCGCGCCCACGGGCTGCGCGTGTTCCTGGTGAACTGCTCGCCGTTTTCCTTCTGGCTGGGCATGATCCGGCTCCCGCTGCTGTCGGTGCTGCGCGCGCTGGCGTTCGTCCTGCTGCGCCGCACCGGGGAAGCGCGCGCGGAGTTCGCCGCGGCCGCGTACCTCCTCAGTGGACGCGGCGGATTGCGCGCCGCGCGGGCCCACCGGCGGCGTAATCCGCGGCCTGGCACGGTTCGCGGGCTCTTCACCGGTCGTGTGACGCGGCTGCGCAACGCCGTCCGCGCCGGCGTGGTCGGTCTCGTGCGGCGTGGTGTGGAGAACGACGTCGCGCTCGGAACCGTGCCCGAGACCGTCAAAACCGAGTCCGCGTGGGTGACGCCGGAAGCGCTCGACGCGCGCGAGAACCGTCCCGTCGGGCCGGACGCGCTGCCCGCGGGCGCGCTGCGCGGGGTCAGCTCGCGCGGGTCCGGGCTGCGGCGGCCGGGCACGCTGGTCGCCGTCGCGCTGCCGGAAACCGCGGCGCCCGAACCGGAAGCTCTCGAAGACGTCACTCCGGCGCCCGAGCCGGAACTCGTCTTCGTCGAGGTCAACCGCCGCCGCGTGCTCGGGGCGACGATCTTCGCGCCGCCGGTGGTGCTGCTGGTCGTGATGACCGCGCTCGGCCTGGTCGTCAACCGCGCCCGGCTCGGGCTCGACCTGTTCGGCGGCAAGCTGCTCCCGGTCGGCGGGCTGGGTGAGCTCTGGACGTCGTACCTCGAGCCGTGGCACGCGGTCGCGGGCGGTACCGGCGCGCCCGCGTCGGCGACCGTGCCGGTGCTGGGCACGCTCGGCGCCGTGTTCGCGCCGATCGGCGGCCCGGCCGCGCTGGTCGCCGTGCTGCTGCTCGGGGACATCCCGCTGGCCGCGCTGAGCGCGTACGTGGCGACGCGGCGGCTGCGCGTCCGGCGCTGGGTCCGCGCGGTCATCGCCGCGACGTACGCGCTGCTGCCGGCCGCCACGGCGGCGGTGGCGCAGGGCCGGCTCGACGTCGTCGTGGTGCACCTGGTGCTGCCGCTCGTCGCCGCGGGCATCGCCGGGCTGCTGGTCCGCGCGGACACGCGGTGGCTGCACGTGTCGGCGCTCTCGGCGTTCGGCGTCGCGCTGCTCGGCGCGTTCTCCCCTCTGGCGCACGGGCTCGCGCTCGCCGGGTTGCTGATCGGGTTCGTGGTGCTGCCGGCGCCGACCGGGCTGGCGCGGCGGATCGCGTCGGTCGGGATCGTGGTGCTGCTGCCGCTGGCCCTGCTGCTGCCGTGGCCGACGGTGTTGCTGAAGCACCCGGAGCTGCTCGTCCAGGGGCTGGGCGGAGCGGCCGCGGCGGTCTCCGCGACCGACCTGGCCGGGCTCGACCCCGGCGGGCCGGGTGCCTGGCCGATCGGCGTCGCGGTGATCGCGGCGGCGCTGGTGGCGCTCGTGGTCCGTCCGACGAAGCTGGCCGCGGGCGGGCTCGCGCTGGCCGCGCTGGGTGCGGGCGGCCTGGTCCTGGTCCGGCTCGTCACGGCGACGCCGATGCAGGGCGGCGCGGCGGCGCACGGCCACGCCGGGGTGCCGCTGCTGATCGTCGGCGCGGGGCTGCTGTGGGTCGTGCTCGGTTCGTGGCAGCGCGGCGGCTCGGCCGGAGTACCGGCGACGTGGCTGCCGAAGGTGTTCGCGACGGCCGGCGTCGCGGTGCTGGTGGCCCTGGCGGCCGGCGCGGTGGTCGTCGGCGGGCAAGGACCGCTTCGCGCCGGCGCGCGGCCGTCGCTGGCCCCGGAGGTCACGGCGGAGCTGGGCGCGTCGGGCCGGTCAGTGCTGGAAATGGCGCCGGACGCGACCCGCCAGATCGGCGGCCGCCTGCCCCACTACGGCGACGACGAGCTGGCCCCGACCCCGGGCACCCCGACCCGGCTCGCGACGTGGCGCCGCGACCTCGGCCAGGGCGACGCGGCCGCGGTGCAGCGCACTTTCGCCGCCGCGGCGGCCGCGGGGGTGGAGTACGTGGTGCTCCCACCTGGTGTCGACGCCCAGGCGTACCCACCGCTGGCGAAGGACATGGTCTCGGTGGCCGCGCCGACGTCGGACGGCCGCGGCGTGCTCAGGCTGCTTTCCCCGGCGGGCCAGGTGATCTTGATTTCCCCGGAGCAGGCCAAGGCCGCGGTGACGGGCGGGGGTGCGCCGGGGAACGCGCCGGGTGTGGTGCCGGTCCAGGCCGGGTTGCCGGACGTCCGCGTCCGGGTGTCGGACGGCCCGACCGGGCGGCTGCTGGTCTTGGCGGCGGAGCAGGAAGCGGGCTGGAAGGCGTCGGTGGGCGGCAAGGGGGTGCCGATCGTCCCGGCTTGGGGGCATCAGGTGGCGGTGTCGGTTCCGCCAACGACGTCCGAGGTGATGGTGGAGTTCCCGGGTACGGAGCGGAACTTGCTGCTGCTGGCCCAGCTGGCGGCGGTGCTGTTCACGCTGCTGACGGCGGTTCCGGCGCGGCGGCGCCGCTGAACTTCGCCGGGTTGTTTGGTGCCGCATCGGGCACGAACGGTCCGTTCGCGCTGTTTCGGGCACGACTGGCCCGTTCGCGCGGTGCGCAGGTGGGCGCGAGTGGCCCGTTCGCGCCGTGACCGGCGCGGATGGCCCGTTGGGTGCGGCGGGGTGTGCGGGTGCGACTGGCCCGTTGGTGCCGAATCAAGCACGAGTGGCCCGTTGGTGCGGCGGGTCGGTGTGGGCACGAGTGGTCCGTTGGTGCCGAATCAAGCGCGGGTGGCCCGTTCGCGCGGTCCGGCATGTGGGTGCGAATGGACCGTTCGTGCCTGAACAGGCGCGAGTGGGCCGTTGGTGCGGGTGGATGTGGGCGGCGAGCGGACCGTTGGTGCCGTGATGGGCGCGAGTGGGCCATTGGTGCCGAAAGAAGCGCGAGTGGCCCGTTGGCGCGGTGCAGCAGGGGCGCGAGTGGCCGGTTCGTGCCGCGGTCAATGCGGGCGTGAGAGGGCCGTTCGTGCCCGAACAGGCGCGAGTGGGCCGTTGGTGCGGTCCGGGAGGCGGTCGCGAGTGGCCCGTTCGCGCCGAACCAACCCCGAGCGCAGCCCAGCCCAGCCGGTCCCGGGCTGGAACTACTCGCCTTCGATGACGTCCGGCTCCACGCCGAGATACCCGGCCACCTGCTCCACCAGCACGTCGTGCACCAGCTCGGCCAGCTCCGACGGGTCCTTCGCCCGCGCCTCCAGCGGCCGCCGGTACAGCACGATCCGGGCCCGCGTCGGCATCCCTGTGCGGTCCACCCCCGCCGGGACCAGGCGCGACAGCGGCACCGCGCCGTCGTGCAGCACCCCGTCGGACGGTGCCTTGCCGTTCTCGCGGACCTCGGGCACGTCGTCGACCGCCACGTCCAGCTTCGTCAGCTCGTGGCGCCAGCGGGCTTCGATCGGTTCCAGCGCGTCGAGCACCAAGGCGTCGAACCGTTCCGCCCGGCTCGCGGCGGCGGGGAGGGTCGCCGGATAGAGCGTCCCGCGCAGGCCCCGGCCGTGCCGGTCCCGTCGCAGGCGCCGCCGTTGTCGGTAGTCACGAGCCGTCGCCACCCCGGAAGTCTATGCGGTCGGCACGTCCCAGCGCGTGTCGCTCCTACGACCTTGCGGCGACGCGCTATCGTTTCCGATCGTGCGGAGCGTACGGAAGTGTTCGCGTACCGGCTGTCTCGAGCCGGCAGTGGCCACGCTGACGTATGCCTACAGCGACTCCACCGCCGTCGTCGGCCCGCTGGCCACCGCCTCCGAGCCCCACTCGTACGACCTCTGTGAAGCCCACGCGCTGCGGCTGACCGTCCCCAAGGGCTGGGAAGTCGTCCGGCACGAAGGCGCCTTCGCCGCTCCGGACCCGTCGGCCGACGAGCTGACCGCGCTGGCCGAGGCCGTGCGCGAGGCCGGTCGTTCCGACAAGCCCGCGCCGCCCGCCACCGAACCGGACGGCCCGTCCGGACGCCGCGGTCACCTCCGGGTCCTGCCCGGCCGCGCCTGAGCGCGTAACCCACCTCCGGCGCCGGTAGGCTTTCCGCGCGGCGCAGCGGGCGCCGGGACGACTATTCGCGGGGAGACGGCGTGCCAGACCTTTCGGGCATCGTGAAGGCCTACGACATTCGCGGCGTGGTCGGCGAGCAGCTCGACGCGGACCTCGTCCGCGACTTCGGTGCCGCGTTCGCGCTGCTCATCAAGCCCGAGGCCCCCGCGGTGGTGATCGGCCACGACATGCGCGACTCGTCGCCGGGGCTGTCCGCGGCCTTCGCCGAGGGTGTCACCTCACAGGGGCTCGACGTCGTCAGCATCGGGCTGGCGAGCACCGACCAGCTGTACTTCGCGTCGGGTTCGCTGAACCTGCCGGGCGCGATGTTCACGGCCAGCCACAACCCGGCCAAGTACAACGGCATCAAGATGTGCCGTGCCGGCGCGTCGCCGGTCGGCCAGGACACCGGGCTCGCCGAGATCCGGGACACCGTCGAGCAGGGGGTGCCCGAGTTCGAGGGCCAGCGGGGCACCGTGTCGGAGCGGGACGTCCTCGCCGACTACGCCGCCTACCTGCGCAACCTCGTCGACCTGTCCGGCAACCGGCCGCTGAAGGTCGTGGTCGACGCCGGCAACGGCATGGGCGGGCACACCGTCCCGACCGTCTTCGACGGGTTGCCGATCGACGTCGTCCCGATGTACTTCGAGCTCGACGGCAGCTTCCCGAACCACGAGGCCAACCCGCTGGACCCGGCGAACATCGTCGACCTGCAGGCGAAGGTGCGCGAGGTCGGCGCGGACGCCGGGGTGGCCTTCGACGGCGACGCCGACCGCTGCTTCATCGTCGACGAGCGCGGCGAGCCGGTTTCGCCGAGCGCGATCACGGCGCTGGTCGCGGTGCGCGAGCTCGCGAAGGACCCGGGCGGCACGATCATCCACAACCTGATCACGTCCAAGGGCGTGCCGGAGATCGTCTCCGAGCACGGCGGCAAGCCGGTCCGCACCCGCGTCGGGCACTCGTTCATCAAGGCCGAGATGGCCCGCACCGGCGCGATCTTCGGTGGCGAGCACTCCGCGCACTACTACTTCCGCGACTTCTGGCGCGCCGACACCGGCATGCTGGCGGCGCTGCACGTGCTCGCCGCGCTCGGCGAGCAGGAGGGCCCGCTGTCCGAGCTGACCAGCGCGTACTCGCGCTACGCGGCGTCGGGTGAGATCAACTCCACGGTGGACGACCAGGTCGCGAAGATGATGTCGGTCAAGGACGTCTTCGGGGCCCGCTCCGGCGTCGAGATCGACGAGCTGGACGGCCTCACCGTGCAGCTGCCGGGCGGTGCCTGGTTCAACCTGCGGCCGTCGAACACCGAGCCGCTGCTGCGGCTGAACGTCGAGGCCGCCAACGAAGAGGCGGTGCAGGCGCTGGTGGAGGACGTCCTCGCGATCATCCGCAGCTGACCTGTCCGGGTGAAGGGCAGGCGGGACGAACTGTGTCCTGAAGGTGCCCTTCACCACCTCACCGCGTGGTATGGAGGAACCATGGCCCTCACGCTCGACGCCCAGCTCCTCGAGATCCTGGCGTGCCCGTCGCCCGATCACGCCCCGCTGCGTCCCGGGACCCCGGGCGACCCCGAGGCCGACGCCCTGACCTGTACCGAGTGCGGCCGGGTGTACCCGGTCCGTGACGGGATCCCGGTGCTGCTGCTCGACGAAGCGACCGGTGGCCCCGCTGAAAGCGAAGCGTCCGATGCCGACGGTGCTTGACGACACGCTGCTCGACGACCCCGCGCGCCTGGCTGAGGCCGACAGCGCGGGGCTGCTCCGTGCCGCCGCGATGGCGGGCGCCCAGGTGCGGGCGGCCGCCGAGCTCGCGGCCGAGCTGGGCCTGGCCGACCGCCTCGACGTGGGCCGTCCGCGCGCCGTCGTGCTGATCGACCGGCCGGGGGTGAGCCGGACGCTCACGCGGCTGCTGGCGGCGCTGCTGGCGCCGTCGTGCCCGGTGCCGGTGGTCGTCGCCGAGGTGGTGCCGAGCTGGATCGGCGCGCTCGACGTCGTCTTCGCGCACACCGACGACCCCGGCGACCGCGAACTCGCCGCGTCGCTGGAGCGCGCCGCGCGCTTCGGCGCGTCCGTGGTGCTCTCCGCGCCGGCCGAGGGCCCGGTGGCGGCCGCGGTGGCGGGCAAGGGCGTGCTGCTCGCGCCGCGGATCCCGGTGCCGCCCGAGCTGGCGTTCCCGCGCGGCCTGGCCGCCGGCCTGCTCACCGCGAACGCGCTGGGCCTGCTGGTGGCCGACGTCCAGGTGCTGGCCGACCAGCTCGACCTGGAAGCCGAAAAGGACTACCTGGCCCGCGACTCCTTCGCGAACCCGGCCAAGGCGCTCGCGCTGCGGGTCGCCGACCGCGTGCCGCTGCTGTGGGGGCTCGA
The DNA here is from genome assembly GCF_043197175.1 of Amycolatopsis sp. NPDC049252. NCBI lineage: Bacteria > Bacillati > Actinomycetota > Actinomycetes > Pseudonocardiales > Pseudonocardiaceae > Amycolatopsis > Amycolatopsis sp. NPDC049252. The sequence continues at coordinate 39,707 of NZ_JBICSQ010000064.1, read as the reverse complement.
CCCGGTCGCGGTCGCCGTCGGCGAACACGCTGCGCACGCGTTTGCCGCGCACGCTGCTACTGTCTGTGACGTCGAGGATTACCGTCAGGCGTTGGCGCGCCCCGCATTGCGGCGGGCGGCGATATCAGGTGGCGCGGAGCGTGACATCTTCGCCGATCCGGACGATCCATCAGGTGACATCCCGACTCGGGTGCTGCTCCTCTCGGTGCGAACCGGTCCGGCCACGGACGCGGCGCGCTTCCAAGCCGAGGATCTGCTGCCGGGGGCGGACGTCATCGCCCCGGCCGAGGAGTTCGAGGCGGACGAAATCGTGCGGGCCGCGGTGCTGGCGCTGCGGTTCGAACTGGCGGCGGTCTATCTCGGGCTGGCGGCGGGCAGCATCGGCGGCGCGGGCCGCTTCGAGCCCGTGACGGCCTGAGAGCCGCCGAAGGAGTGGAGTTGAGGTGACAGTGGAGCTGCTGCGCAACGCGGTGCGGCCCTACGCCTGGGGATCGCGGACGGCGATCCCCGAGCTGCTGGGCCGCCCGATCCCCGCGCCGCACCCCGAGGCCGAGCTGTGGATGGGTGCCCACCCGGGTGACCCGTCGCACGTCATCGGTCCCGACGGAACCGAGCGAAGCCTGCTCGAGCTGGTCGAAGCCGACCCGGTGAACCAGCTGGGCGAGCGCTGCGCGAAGCGGTGGGGCGGGCGGCTGCCGTTCCTGCTGAAGATCCTCGCCGCGGAGGAGCCGCTGTCGATGCAGGCGCACCCGTCGGCGGCGCAGGCCGCGGAGGGGCACGCCCGCGAGGAGAAGCTGGGCATCCCGCGCGACGCGGCGAACCGCAACTACCCGGACCCGACGGCGAAACCGGAGCTGGTCTGCGCGCTGACGGAGTTCCACGCGCTGGCCGGGTTCCGCGAGCCGGAGCGCACGGTCAAGCTGCTGAAGGCGATCGAGACGCCGGGACTGGCCAAGTACACCGGGCTGCTCGAGGCGCAGCTGGACCCCTCGGGGCTGCGCGCGCTGTTCACGACGTGGATCACGCTGCCGCAGTCGTCGCTCGACTCGCTGCTGCCGGAGGTGCTGGACGCCTGCGTCCGGCACGTCCAGGAGCACGGCGAGTTCGCGCTCGAGTGCCGGACGATCCTGGAGCTGGGCGAGGCGCACCCGCGTGACGCCGGGGTGCTGGCGGCGCTGCTGCTCAACCGCCTGACGCTGCGCGCGGGCGAGGCGATCTACCTGCCGGCCGGCAACCTGCACCTCTACCTGCACGGCACGGCCGTGGAGATCCTGGCCAACTCGGACAACATCCTGCGCTGCGGGCTGACACCGAAGCACGTGGACGTCCCGGAGCTGCTGCGGGTCGTCGACTTCGCGTACGGCGAGATGCCCGTCCAGTGCGGCGACGCGGGCGACCGCATGGCGATCTACCGCACGGACGCGCCGGAGTTCGAGCTGTCGCGCGTCGAGTGGGCCGAAGGCCAGGACGACGAGGTGACGGTCGACAGCGTCGGCCCCCAGATCCTGCTCTGCACGTCGGGTGACCTGCTGGTCACGGCCGACGACGGCGAGAAGGTCGAGCTGCGCCGCGGTCAGTCGGTGTGGCTGCCCGCCGCGGACCCGCCGGTGAGGATCCGCCCGCTCGACGGGTCCGGCGCCCAGCTGTTCCGCGCGACCGCCGGAACCTGCGAAGACTGACACCCGGTACCCGGGCGGTCGGCTCGCGTACCCAGGCAGTCGGTCGTGAGCCGACTGTTCGGGCACACCCGTGCGCGCGGCGTTCTGTGTGCGTTCCGTGTGGCGCCTTCCGACACGATCCTCACCACGGGGTGACCCTGGTGCGCTGGTGCGCGCCGCCGGCCTGCTGGGGGTGGCGCCGGTCGTTCCGCGTCCGGCGTCCGTGGGCTCGGGGGGCTGGGGGTGGTGTCGCGAGGGGGCGACACCACCCCGCTTCAGCCGGCTCGGTGGGCGTTGGGCAAGGGAGCGACGCCCCGGTTCCTCTGGCGGATTCGGTGAGCGCCGGCGGAGAGCGCCCACCACCCCGGTGTCAGGCCGGGTCGTGGGGCAGGGGGCGACACCCCTCGGTATCTCGGGCGGATTCTGTGAGCGCCAGCGGAGGGCGCCCACCACCCCCGAGTGTCAGGCCGGCTCGGTGAGTGCCAGCAGGGCTCGGCGGAGAGCCGCCGCGCTGGCGTCGCGCGGGTCGGCGAGTTCCGCCGTCTCCGCGGCCGCTTCGGCCGCCGCGGCCGGGTCGCCGACGGCTTCGTAGGCCTGCTGCAGAACCAGTGACGTGAGGCTCGTCGCGGGCCGTCCGCCCATCTCGCGGAACTCGTCGAGGCACGCGCGCAGCACCGGGATCGCCTGCGCCGCACGGCCTTCGCCGATCCAGCTCGCCGCGATGGCGCGGGTGCACGACAGCTCGCGAGGCCGCTCATTCAGCTCCTGCGCGAGGTCACGGGCCTGGCCGAACGCCTCGACGGCCCGCTGTCTTCGACCCCGGAACGCCTCGATCGCGCCCAGCGTGCGCAGGGACTTCGCCAGCGCCGAACGCGCCGGTGTCGTCCGCAGCAGCGCCACCGATTCGGAGATCGCCGACGCGGCTTCGGTGGCCCGCGCGCTGAGCAGCAACGACCACGCGACGCCGTGCAGCGCGATCCCCAGCTGCCGTGGCTCGCCGGATTTCCTGGCCAGCACAACGGTTCCCTCGTCGACGGCCAGGGCGTCCCCGACCCGGCCCAGCCGGTGCAGCGCGGCCGACTCCGCTGCCCGCACCCAGACCGGCTCCGCCGCGTCACCGTCCACAGTGAACAGTTCGCGGGCGTCCGCGGCGGTCTTCAGCGCCTCTTCCGCGCGGCCGAGCCCGATCAGGCAGTGCGCCAGGTTGGCCGAAACCCACGCGTGCGTCCGGCGATCGCCGTAGGACTCCAGCTCCTTCGCGCATTCGCGGTAGCGGACCGCGGCCTCTTCGTACTGTCCGCGGGTGTGCCGCAACAGCGTCAGGTTGGCCTCGGCGACCGCCGCCAGTGGCCGGTCCGCACCCGCGGCCGCGAGCACCGTTTCGTACGCCGCGCGCATGTCCGCGTAGTGCCCCTGCAGGTACAGGTGGCCGCTGAGCCTGTCGAGCAGCAGCAGCGCGTCGTGCTCGCGGCCCAGCTCGCACAGGGTGCCGACGAGCAGGAGCAGGTTCGCGCGCTCGGCGGCGAACCACCGCTCCGGCCGGGCCAGCAGCCGCTCGACGAGCTCACCCGGCAACGGCTGCGCGGGTGCTTCCCGCGCCAGCGCGGGCATCGGCACCGTGCGCGGCAGCCGCGCGGACGCCGTGTCGGCCAGCGCGAGGGTCGCGGCCAGCACCGTGCGCAGGCCGCCGCCGTCGGGCGCTTCCAGCTCCGTCGCGTAGAGCCGGACGAGGTCGTGCAGCCGGTAACGGCCTTCGCCGGTCTCGTCGGGACCGCCGGACTCCAGCAGGCTGGCCTCGACCAGCTCCTCGACGGCTTCGTCGGCGCCTGGGTCGTCGATCAGCGCGGTGACGGCCCAGGCGGGCAGGTCGAGGTTGTGGCAGCGGCCGATCAGCCGGAACGCACGCCGGGTGAGGGGGCGGAGGCCGTCGTAGCTCAGCGCGATGCTGCCGCGGACACCCAGGTCGCTCACCGTCAGCTCGTCGAGCCGGCGGACCTCGTCCTCCAGCCTGTCGGCCAGCTCGGCGAGCCGCAGGTGCGGGCGGATGGCCAGGCGGCTGCCCGCGATCCGCAGCGCCAGCGGCAGGTGGTCGCACGCCGCGACGATGCGCGCCGCGTCGGCGGGCTCGTGGGCCACGCGGTCGCCCGCCAGCCGGGTCAGCAGGCGTGTCGCGTCCGCGTCCGGCAGCGGCCCGAGCGCCAGCCGGTGCGCGCCCGCGAGGCCGCTGAGCCGGCGCCGGCTGGTGACCAGGACGGCGCAGCCCGGCGTGCCCGGCAGCAGGGTCCGGACGTGCTCGGGGTCGGTGGCGTCGTCGAGCACCACCAGCACCCGGCGGTCGGTGAGCCGGCCGCGGAACACCGCCGCGCGGGCGTGGACGTCGTCCGGGATGGCCGGGCCGGTGACGCCGAGCGCGCGCAGCAGGTCGGCCAGGACGTCACCGAGGTCTCGCGGGCCGGACGGGACGTACAGCTGACCGTCCGGGAACTGCGCGCGCAGCCGGTGGGCGGCGCGCACGGCCAGGGTGCTCTTGCCCGCGCCCGGTTCGCCGCTGAGCACCGCGACCGGGACGCCGGAGCCGCTGCCCAGCACCTCGGTGAGCTCGGCGAGTTCGGTGTCGCGGCCGGTGAAGTCCGCGGTATCGGGCGGCAGCTGGCACACCGGCCAGACCGGCGCGGGTGCGGTGGGCAGTCGCGGCACCGGGTCCTCGCCGCGCAGCACGGCCGCGTGCACCCGGCGGGCCTCGGCACCCGGTTCGACGCCGAGCTCGTCGATCAGCGTGGCCCGCAGCCGCCGGTAGACCTCGAGCGACTCGCCCTGCCGCCCGGCCCGGTGCAGCGCGATCATCAGCTGCGCGGCCGGCCGTTCGCGCAGCGGGTGCGCGGTGACCATCGCCTGCAGCTCGCCGATCAGCTCCCCGTGCCGCCCGGCGGTGAGCTCGGCATCGACGCAGTCCTCGAAGACGGCGAGCCGCTCGGACTCCAGCCGCGCGACGTCGGCGTCCAGGCGCGGCACGTGCAGCCCGGCCAGCACCGGCCCCCGCCACTGCGCGAGCGCCCGCCGGTAGTGCCGCGACGCGGCGACGGCGTCCCCCGCCCGCGCGGCGACCTGCCCCTCGGCGGCGGCGGACCGGAAGACGAGCAGGTCCAGCTCGTCCGGCTCGGCCCGCAGCCGGTACCCGAGCGGCCCGTGCTCCACGCGCAGGCCGCCGATCCGCTCGCGCAGCCGCGAGAGGTAGGTGTGCAGGTTCGAGGCGTACGACTTCGGCGGCACGTCCGGCCACAGCGCTTCGACCAGCACGTCGGCGTGGACGTGCTGGTTGGCGTTCAGCAGCAGCACGGCCAGCAGCGTGCGCTGCCGCGCCCCGCGCAGCACGGCCCACCGCCCCGGCGGGCTTTCGACCGCGAGCGTGCCGAGCACGGCGAAGTGCGCCATGTCACCTTCCCAGACTGGCGAGCAGGGAGGGCCACGGTAGCGGAGGGCACCGACAGAAACGGCCGCGTTCTCGCGGATCGGTGGGGCTGGATCAGTGTGCGGATCCCGGCCGACCGGACGCCGCCTGATCGAATTTCCGGGCGGTGGCGACCCAGCGCGACCCGGCCTATTACGCTCCACCCGGACATTCAGGACCTACCAGGGGAGCGGTCGTGTCAGCTGGAGGCGGAACCAAGGCGATCATCGCCGCGCTCGGAGCCAATGCCGGGATCGCGGCCGCGAAGTTCGTCGGCTTCCTCGTCACCGGGTCGTCGTCGATGCTGGCGGAGTCGGTGCACTCGCTGGCCGACACCACGAACCAGGGCCTGCTGCTGCTCGGCCAGAAGACGTCCAAGCGCCAGGCGGACCAGGACCACCCGTTCGGCTACGGCCGCGACCGGTACTTCTACTCCTTCATCGTCGCGCTGCTGCTGTTCACCCTCGGCTCCGCGTTCGCGATCTACGAGGGCATCCACAAGATCGGCGAGCCGGAGCCGCTGGAGTCGCCGATCGTCGCGGTGATCATCCTGCTCGTCGCGGTCGGCCTCGAGGGCTACAGCTTCTACACCGCCGTCGGCGAATCGAAGAAGATCAAGGGTGACGTCAGCTGGTGGGGCTTCATCCGCCAGGCCAAGGAACCGGAGCTCCCGGTCGTCCTGCTGGAGGACGCCGGCGCGCTGCTCGGACTCGTGCTCGCGCTGCTGGGTGTCGGGCTGTCGGTGATCACCGGCGACCCGGTCTGGGACGGCGTCGGCACCCTCGGCATCGGCCTGCTGCTCGGGGTCATCGCGATCATCCTGATCGTCGAGATGAAGAGCCTGCTCATCGGCGAAGGGGCCAACCCGGGCGTCCTCGCGACGATCGTCGACGAGCTGGCCGCGGGCAAGGTCGAGCGCGTCATCCACATCCGCACCCAGTACCTCGGCCCGGACGAGCTGCTCGTCGCGGCGAAGCTGGCGCTGGTGCCCGGCCTCGACACCGCGCAGGTGGCCACGGCCATCGACGACGCCGAGGCGCGCGTGCGCTCGAAGGTGCCCGTCGCGAAGCTCATCTACCTCGAGCCGGACCTGGACCGAAGCCTCGCGAGGTAGCGCTTCGGCAAGCCGACCGCGGCCTGACCCGTTAGGGTGACTTCCGGCGAAATTCGCAGGCCAGCCGCAGGAGGTCAACCGTGCCCGGAACGGGATTGTGGCGCACCAAATCCATCGAGCAGTCCATTTCGGACACTGACGAGCCGGATACCAAGCTCCGGCGCAACCTGAGCGCCTGGGACCTCACGGTCTTCGGCGTCGCGGTCGTCATCGGCGCGGGCATCTTCACGCTCACCGCGCGCGCGGCCGGTGACTACGCCGGCCCGTCGGTCTCGCTCGCGTTCGTGTTCGCCGCGATCGCGTGTGCGCTGGCGGCGCTCTGCTACGCCGAGTTCGCCTCGACCGTGCCGGTCGCGGGCAGCGCGTACACGTTCTCCTACGCCACCTTCGGCGAGTTCATGGCGTGGATCATCGGCTGGGACCTGATCCTCGAGCTCGCCGTCGGCGCCGCCGCCGTGTCCAAGGGCTGGTCGGTGTACCTGGAAACGGTGCTGGGCTACCTGTTCGGCAAGGGCGCCAAGACGACGTTCGACATCGGCAGCGTCACGGTCGACTGGGGCGCGCTGGTCGTCGTGGCGATCCTGACGACGCTGCTGGCCGTCGGCACCAAGCTTTCGTCGCGGGTCTCGATGGTGATCACCGGCATCAAGGTCGCCGTGGTGCTGTTCGTGATCATCCTCGGCATCTTCTACATCAAGGGCGCCAACTACTCGCCGTACATCCCGCCGGGCTCCACCGGCGGCGCCGGTGAGACCGGTGTCGACCAGTCGCTCTTCTCGCTGATCGCGGGCGGCGCGAGCAGCTCGTACGGCGTCTTCGGGCTGCTGGCCGGTGCTTCGCTGGTGTTCTTCGCGTTCATCGGCTTCGACATCGTGGCGACCACCGCCGAGGAGACGAAGAACCCGCAGAAGTCCGTGCCGCGCGGCATCTTCGGCTCGCTGATCATCGTCACCGTGCTCTACGTCGCGGTCTCGCTCGTGGTCGTCGGCATGACGTCCTACAAGGACCTGGCCACCTCGGCGGGCGACGGCAGCCACAAGACGCTCGCCACGGCGTTCTCCGCCAACGGCGTCGACTGGGCGGCCAACCTCATCTCCTTCGGCGCGCTGGCCGGCCTGACCACCGTCGTCATGGTCCTGATGCTCGGCCAGGTCCGGATCATCTACGCCATGTCCCGCGACGGCCTGATGCCGCGCGGCCTGGCCAAGACCGGCGAGAACGGCACCCCGAAGCGCGCCACGCTCATCGTCGGCGGCCTGGTCGCCCTCGCGGCGACGTTCTTCCCGGCCGACAAGCTCGAAGAGATGGTCAACGTCGGCACGCTCTTCGCGTTCGTGCTGGTCTCGGCGGGCGTCCTGATCCTGCGCCGGACGCGCCCGGACCTGCCCCGGGCGTTCAAGGTGCCGCTGGTGCCGCTCATCCCGATTCTGGCCATCCTGGCCTGCCTCTGGCTGATGCTGAACCTGACCGTGCTGACCTGGCTGCGGTTCATCGTGTGGATGGTGATCGGTGTGGTCCTCTACTTCGCCTACAGCCGCCGGCACTCGCTGCTCGGCAAGCGCCAGTCGGGCGAACTGGAAGATACGGTCAAAACGCCCAAGGAGTGAGGTCACCCACTCGATCGTGTAAGCCCCGCCGGCCTGCTTTCCGCAGGTCGGCGGGTCTTTTTTGCAGCTTCGCGGAACGGGCATCGCGAGACGATCTTGCCCATCGTGCCTAAAAGGGGACCCGGTGTAGCGGGTCGAGTGACGTGCGATACCTTTCGATCCTTCGTGTGCCACTGACGGGTGAATTACAACAGTGCGATTCGCACGCTTAGTGGTGCCGCGATCACAGATTTCAAGGTGTCTCCCCGCCTGGCACAGGAGTTCTGAATGCGTAGTCGTACCCTTCGCGGCTCGGCCGCGATCATCGCCCTCACCACCGCCGCCCTCATCGGCACCGCCGGTTCCGCGCTGGCCTGCTGGAGCCCTGACGACCGGTCGAACCCGATCCCGGACCGCAGCCACTCGAAGTGCGCGGAGAACCAGGACAAGGTCACCCAGGACGACGTCGACTTCACCGGTGGCGTCGGCCAGAAGACCCTGACCATCTCGAAGGTCCACGAGGGCGTGACCGTGACCCGCATCGTCGTCATCGGTGGTGACGACGGGTTCAACGAGTACATCCCCGGCAAGAAGCAGCTGTCGCCGAAGGCTCCCTGGAAGGACCTGAAGCCGACGCTGACCAGCAAGCAGAAGGAAACCACGATCGACAAGTGGTTCGTCTGCGGCACCAAGACGACCACCAAGCCGACCGAGACCGCGCCGACGACCAAGCCGACCGAGACCTCGAAGCCGACCGCGAGCACCACGGCGCCGTCGGAGACCGTGAAGCCGACCAGCACCACGTCCGCGGCCCCGGTGCCGGCGGGCAACGAGTCGGGCACCGGTGGCGGCCTGGCCAACACCGGTTTCGACAACATGTGGCTGGTGTGGATCGCCGCGCTGCTGCTGCTCGGCGGTGGCGGCCTGCTCGCGCTGCTGAAGTTCCGCCGCAAGGCTTCCGAGTGAAGCTGAGCTAGCTCGAAGCGCTCTTGAGGGGCACCTTGAAGGACTTCAAGTCCTTGAAGGTGCCCCTCACGCTTTTCCCGGGAAGTCCCCGAAGAGCAGGCCCTGTTCGCCGCCGGACGGCTTGCCCAGCCCGGCCGCCATCGCCACGGCGTGGTCCCACTCCGCGTCGACGACGTAGTCCTGGTGCCTGAGCACCCCCGGCGCCCAGCGGTGCCGGCCGGTCGGGCCGCGCAGCGGGTCCGGCAGCCAGTGGTCGCCACCGAGGATCAGGACGCCGTTCTCGTCGGCCTTCGCCTTCAGCGGGCCGCAGCCGCCTTCGGGCAGGAACCCGACGCCGTAGAGCTGCCGGTCGGAGACCTCGTGCCGCCACGTCGTCACGCCGCCGCCGAAGATGTCCGTGCCCCGGCACAACGCCCGCCACCGGCCGTCGAGGCTCTCGAAGAGCTGCTCCAGCGATTCCTGGGGCAGCAGCGCGGGGAACGCCCGCTGGTAGCCCCACTGCAGGGGTGACCCGGCGGTCAGCACGCCGACGCGCTCGAGGTCCGCCTTCGGCAGCTCGGCCGAGAGCCGCGCGGCGGCCATGACCGTCAGCAGGCTGCCGAGGCTGTACCCGGACAGCACCACCCGCGTCCCCGGCTCGGCGAGGTGCTCGCGGACCCGCGCGGTCAGTTCGGGGACGACCTTCAGCGCGTAACACGGCGGCACGGTCGGGTGCGCCGCCCGCGGCCAGAAGCAGACGAGGTCGGCGAGCGCGCCGAGGTGCCGGCTGCGCTGCGGGGTGCGCGCTGCCGTGTAGACCACCCGCAGTAACCCCGCGGCCAGCGCGCCGAGCGCGAAGACACCGATCGCGGACAGCGGCCCGAACCAGCCGGGGACCAGCCCGAAGCCGAACCGCAGCACCAGCAGCGCCGCCCCGCCCGCCGACATCGCCGACGCGACCGTGAGGGCCAGGTGGTGCAGGTGCCGCCGTTCCCACGCCGACCGGGCCCACGCCGCCGCGGCCTTGGCCTCCTGCTGCTCGTCGTGCTCCATCAGCCCGACGATCGCCGGAACGCCCCGGCGCAGCCGCCGGAGCGGGACGGCGACCGCGAAACCCAGCAGGGACAGCACCGCGGCCAGCGCCAGCCCGGCGCCCCACAACACCGTGACCAGCAGATACGTGTCGGGTACCTGCAGGTGGTCGGCACCGGACAGCCGCCGGACGGCTTCGGCGAGGCCGGCGCCGAACCCGCCGCCGAGCAGCCCGGCGAGCGCGAGCACGGGCGCGGCCGCCCAGCCGCCCGCCCACGGCCGCAGCCGGCGCGGCTTGTGCTTCCAGCCGGGCCGGGCCAGCAATGCGGCCGGGGCCAGGAACAGCGCGAACAGCACGGTGACCGCGACCAGCGACGCACCGAGCCCTTCGACGACGCCGTTGGTGCCCGGCAGCCGGCCCGGGCCGGGGCGCAGGCGCACCGCGGCTGCGACGACCAGCAGCGCGGCGAACCCGATCAGCCCGCGGCGGGCGATCCGGCCGGCGTCCGTGCCGATCGCCGCGGCGACGACCGCGGCGAGCACCAACGCCAGCGTGGCGATCCACACGACCAGGTCGAACACGGCCCCCGGCACCCGGAACGGCCCGCCGAGCAGCAGCAGCGCGACCGCCGCGAGCGCGGCGACGGTGTGCAGGCCGCGCAGGGACGGCGTCCCGGAACCGGTGCGCATCCGCAGCGGCCCTTCGGCCCGGTCGCTCTCGGCGTGCACCGCCCAGCTCGCCGAGGAGATCCGGTGCAGCACGAAGATCACCAGCAGCAGCGGCAGGACGCCGACCGTGACCCGCGCCGGCCCCGTGCGGAGGCCGTCGGGGATCGACGGGAGGCAGCCCGAGCCGGGCGCGAGGCACTGCGCGGCGAACAGGTCGAGCGCGATCGCCGCGAGCTGCCCCATCAGCAGCATGGTCAGCAGCAGGGCCGCGACCCGCAGCAGGCCGCGGCACACCGCGCCGAGGACCCGGGGGAGGCGGCGGTCCGGCGGTACCGGCGGCAGCATCCAGAAGGCGACGTTGGCCAGCGAAAACGGGAACAGCAGCGCCCAGGTGGCCTTCGCGGCACCCCCGGACGTCATGCCGTGCCAGAGGTAGCCTTCGAGGGTCCGCGGGATCGACCGGCCGAGCGCCGGCAGCACCGGACCCGGCGCGGGCCGCCGCAGCCGGTCGGCCGGGCGGATCACGCGGCCCAGGCCGTCGCCGGCGACGTCGACGGTCGAGACGGCGTCGAGCAGCGTCTCGCCGCTGGTGCCGACCAGCCCGGCGACGCGGATTTCGACGACGCGGGTGTCCGGGCCGGGCATGGGCACGGTGAGGGCCTCCTGCGCTTCTAGGGAAGGTCGAGCGGACAACGGTAGTGTTCGGAAGTCATCGAGCCTTGGAGGAATCGCCACTATGACCCCCGAAAGCGTTGCCAAGCGGCACGAGACCCGCAACGGCATCGAGTTCGCCGTCGCCGACCTCGAGGCCGCCGAATTCGGCCGCAAGGAGATCCGCCTCGCCGAGCACGAGATGCCGGGACTGATGGCCCTGCGGCGCGAATACGCGGAGGTCTACCCCCTGCGCGGGGCCCGGGTCTCCGGTTCCCTGCACATGACCGTCCAGACGGCCGTGCTCATCGAGACGCTCGTCTCGCTGGGTGCGGAGGTGCGCTGGGCGTCGTGCAACATCTTCTCGACGCAGGACCACGCGGCGGCCGCGGTCGTCGTCGGCCCGCACGGGAGCACCGAGGAGCCCAAGGGCGTCCCGGTCTTCGCGTGGAAGGGCGAGTCGCTCGAGGAGTACTGGTGGTGCACCGAGCGGATGCTCACCTGGGACGGCGAGGGTCCCAACATGATCCTCGACGACGGCGGCGACGCCACCATGCTGGTCCACAAGGGCACCGAGTTCGAGAAGTCGGGCGTCGTGCCGACCCCGGACGAGAACACCTCGGACGAGTTCCGCGTGTTCCTCGAGCTGCTGCGCGCTTCGGTCGCTTCGGACACCGGCAAGTGGACGAAGATCGGCGAGGGCATCCGCGGCGTCACCGAGGAGACCACCACCGGCGTGCTGCGGCTGTACCAGCTGGCCGCGGCCGGTGAGCTGCTGTTCCCGGCGATCAACGTCAACGACGCGGTGACGAAGTCGAAGTTCGACAACCGTTACGGCATCCGCCACTCCCTGATCGACGGCATCAACCGCGGCACCGACGTCCTCATCGGCGGCAAGGTCGCGGTCGTCTGCGGGTACGGTGACGTCGGCAAGGGCGCGGCGGAGTCGCTGCGCGGCCAGGGCGCCCGCGTGATCGTCACCGAGATCGACCCGATCTGCGCGCTGCAGGCGGCGATGGACGGCTACCAGGTCCGCACGCTGAAGAACGCGCTGCCCGAGGCCGACATCGTGATCACGACGACCGGCAACAAGGACGTCGTGCTGGTCGAGGACATGGCGAAGATGAAGCACCAGGCGATCCTGGGCAACATCGGCCACTTCGACAACGAGCTCGACATGGCCGGCCTGCAGCGCTACCCGGGCATCAAGCGCATCAACATCAAGCCGCAGGTCGACGAGTGGATCTTCCCGAACGGCAACACGATCATCGTGCTGTCCGAGGGCCGCCTGCTGAACCTGGGCAACGCGACCGGCCACCCGTCGTTCGTGATGTCGAACAGCTTCTCCAACCAGGTGATCGCGCAGGTCGAGCTGTTCACCAAGCACGAGGAGTACGACAACGAGGTCTTCCGCCTCCCGAAGAAGCTCGACGAGAAGGTCGCGAAGATCCACCTCGACGCGCTGGGCGGCGAGCTGACCAAGCTCACCAAGGAGCAGGCCGAGTACATCGACGTGGACGTCGAAGGCCCGTTCAAGGCGGACCACTACCGCTACTGAGTTTTCGTTCTTGCAGGTCAGGTCGCCCCGGACGTGTCCGGGGCGGCCTTTCTGTTTCGCCGCTGGAACAGTGATAGCACGAATGGGTGATGCGCTATCATGGTGGGGTGAAGCAACTGATCACCCGGATCGACGACGAGCTGCACGCCCGGCTGAAGGCGAGAGCCGAGGCCGAGGGGCGCAGCATGAACGACTTGGTCACCGAGGCCCTGCAGGGTGTGGTGGCGCAGGCCGAAAGCCCGCTTGAGCGGAGGGAGCGGCTCGTCGCCGAAGGCAAGCTGCTCGCCTTCGAGCCAGAGGGCGAGGCACCGGGGCACGACAAGCTGGAGGAACTCTCGCGTGGCTGGGGTACCGCCGTCAGCGAGGCGCTCGACTGGACGAGGGGGGAATGGTGACCGTGCTTTACGCCGATACCAGTGCGGTGGTCGGGGCCTACCTCACCGACGAAGCCGATCACGTCGAGCTGCGGAAGCTGCTGATCGACGGCGGGCATTTGGTCCTCACCAGTGAGCTGACCCGGCTGGAGTTCGCGAGCGCGGTCACCGCGGCCAAGCGGACCGGTCGCATCCCGGACGCCAAGGAGTTCCTGCACCAGTTCGACCAGGATTCGCGATCGGTCCTCGGGGTGATCCCGCTGGCGCCGCCGCGGATCATCGCGGCGGCTCGACGGCTGGTGATGGACAACTACCCGCTTCGCACCCTCGACGCGATCCACATCGCGGTCGCGATGCACGACACCGCCGAGCTGACCGGTGGCGAGCCGGTCACCTTCGTGACCAGGGACGACCGCCAGGCGGAAGCCGCCAAGGCCAACGGGTTCGAGGTGCTCTGAGCACCGGCCCGTCGTCCCGCCGGGGTCGCCGTCAGTTCCACTCCACGGCGACCCCGGCCAGGCCGGGTCCGGCGTCGTTGAAGAAGGCGCTGCTCACGCCGCCCATGTCGCACGCCAGTTCCTCCGCCACCACCGGCAGGGCGTCGTCGCGGGCGCGGACCTGGCGGGTGCAGCGGGCCGGGAGCGCGTTGCGGTCGAAGCGGAGCTGCACGAGGTAGCTCGCGCAGCGGTCGCGCAGCATCCGGTAGTACCCCGGGGACGCCGAGCCGGAGTCGTCGCGGACCTCGTAGCAGAACACGTGGATGTCGCCCTCGGCGAGCTTGCGGTCGAACAGCAGCTCCGTCGCCATCGTGTCCGCGTCGGGGTTGCGGCGCATCCGGCCGATCCGGCAGCCCTCGTCGGTGATCAGCTCGACGTCGTCGATGCGGCAGCCCGGGTCGCCGTTGTACACCGTCAGGTAGCGGTCCGGGCCGTGCCGCCGGGCTCGCGTCACCAGCCGGGTGCGCAGGCTGACCTGACGGTGCTCGGCGTCGAACGTGATCGTGTCGTGCACCGAAAGCAGCTCGAGGTCGGCGTTGTAGTGGTTCGACGACGGGTACGCGCCGAGCTCGGCGAGCAGGTCCTCGACGATCGACCCCATGTCACCGGAACGCAGGTCGTGGAACGACGCCGCCGGCTGGTGCCCGCGGCGGACCAGTCGCGGTCCGATCAGCACCACCAGGGCGTCCGCGGGCAGCTGGAGGACCGATTCCAGGGCCCGGACCGCCGGGAGCGCCTTGGGCACCTCGGGCTGCCGGAGCCCGCGTTGCCAGTAACTCAGCGTCGACTGTCCGATTTGGACGCCGCGCAGGGCCAGGTGCGCGCGAAGCCGCGCGAGCGAGAGGCCGCGGTAGGCGATCGCCAGTCTCAGGGCGTGGTGGAACTCGCCTGTCCGGAGCGCTTCTGTCAGCTCTTTCGGCAGTTCGGCGACCGATGCCCGCGTCGCGCGGGCGCCATCGATGATCAGTGGGAGGTTCCCGTCTTGTACCACCGCTCGTCCCTTCACCCGACCAGTGTGTGCGCTGGGCGTGAACACCGCGGAACGTTCACGTTAGCAGCGTAGGTGGGACGTGCCGACCCCCGTTCAGGGTGGTTGGCCACGTGATGCTGACTGTTCCGCGTTCCGGCTGTCCCCCGGAACGGTCCGTTCCTCCAGATGGCGTTCTTGCTCCGGGTGACCGGGTTGTTCACCGTTGTGACCACCGCTGGTTCGCCCACGTTCGAGCAGGAGGCCGTCCGTGCTGGTGAAGTCGAGCAGGGTCCACGCCGTACTGGCCGTGAGCCTGATGTTGTGCCTGGTCGCGCCGGCCGCTTCCACCGCCGGAGCCGCGCCCGGCGTGCCGTCGAGCTTCCGGAACCCGATCTCGATGCAGGCCCAGCAGCGGAACCAGTGGTGCTGGGCGGCGTCGGGCAACACCATCGCGGCCTACCACGGCGTCACCGTCAGCCAGACGCGCTTCTGTCAGCTTGCTCACAACACGGCCGGGACCGACTGCGCGAACCTGCCGGGCACGCTCGCCGACCCGCAGCGCGCCTTCGCCCGGCTCGGCTTCACCTCACCCGGCCGCTACCTCGACAGCCGGATCACCTACGCCTCGATCCGGACGCAGACCGCGGCGAACCGGCCGGTCGAGACCCGCGTCGGCTACCGCTCGGGCGGCGGCCACACGCACGTCCTCTACGGCTACGACACCAGCGGCGACTGGGTGTACTGGGGAGACCCGGGCCCGGCCAGGCGCTACAACTGGTCGACCTACGGCTACTACACGCGGAACTCGTCCTTCACCTGGACGCACACGCTCACGGGGGTCTCCCGATGAGCAGGCGAGTGCTGGCCCTCGCCGTGCTGACCGGCGCGGCGCTGCTGATGACGGCACCGGTGTCAGGCGCGGCCCAGGCCGCCGGCATCAGCAGCGCCGACGCCGTGGCGGCCCGGAGCGCGGCCGCCACGCCCGAGCTCCAGGACACGCTGGTCAAGTTCTTCGCCCAGGCGCCGGGCGCGTCGTCGGCGCCGGTGTCCGTGCGGATCGCGCCGGAGGCCTACCCCGTCTACGACCTGTCCGCGGACTTCGTCGTCGGCAAGCCGGGCGCGGCACCGGGCGAATTCTCCTACTTCGCCGTGCCCGTCCAAGCCTCCGACGGCCGGACCGCGACGCTCTGGTCGGTCCGTGGTGACGACGGCGCCTGGCAGGTCGGCAACATCGCCTCGGGGGACGTCGAGACGGCCTACGCCCGCAAGCTGCCCGCCGGTGCCCAGTTGCTGCACGAGCCGCAGGTCGACGCCTGGTACGCGGTCGGCGACGGGCGCGTCACCCCGCTCGCCGGCGGTGCTTCGGTGACCGTCGCCGACTACCAGCGGACGGTCCAGGGGAAGTACGCCGACAAGCTCCCCGGCTCGGCCTACGACCGCGACGGCGAGGCCGGCGGTTACGGCGCGACCGGGTCGGTCATGCCCCGCGGCGACGGCGGCCCGGCGCCCTCCAGCAACGACACGGGCTGGGTCCCGCTGCTGATCCTGGCCGGCGTCCTGCTGGTCAGCGGCGCGGGTTACTACGTGCTGCACCTGCGGCGGACGACCGCCTAGACGTGCCGGCGGGCTCGGCGTCGATCCCTTCCACCGAGCCCGCCGGTCCACCACCGTTACTGTGTGGCGCATGGGGCGACTCGTGGTCATCGAAGGGCTCGACGGGGCGGGCAAGCGCACGCTGACCGAAGGGCTGACGAACGCGTTGCGCGCGAAGGGCGCGAGCGTGGCGAAGCTGGCTTTTCCGCGTTACGGCGAGAGCGTGCACGCGGACCTCGTCAAGGAGGCGCTGCACCGCGGCCACGGCGACCTCGCCGACTCGGTCTACGGCATGGCCGTGCTCTACGCGCTGGACCGCAGCGGCGCCGCCGAGGAGATCCGCGCCCTGCGTGACGCGCACGACGTCGTCCTGCTCGACCGCTACGTCGCCTCCAACGCCGCCTACGCGGCCGCGCGCCTGCGCCAGGACGCGGCCGGCGAGGTCGTGAAGTGGGTGTGGGAGCTGGAAGTCGATCGCTTCGGCCTGCCCCGTCCTGACGCGCACCTGCTGCTGCGGGTCGCCGCGTCGGTCGCGGCGGAGCGCGCCGAACGCCGGGCGGCGGCCGAGACCGACCGCGAGCGCGACGCGTTCGAGACCGACGACGGCCTGCAGCGGCGCTGCGCGGCGGTGTACGACGAGCTGGCCGCCACGGGCTGGCTCGCGCCGTGGCACGTCCTGGACGGTGTCGCGGGTGTCGACCTGGAATCGCTCGCCGCGACGCTCCTGGGTTAAAGCAGCCGCGCCGGGTCGAACTGGGCGATCGGGTGCGGGGTGGCGCCGTCGACCACCAGGTCCGCGACGATCTCGCCGACCACGGGCGCGAACTTGAAGCCGTGGCCGGAGAACCCGCACGCCAGCACGACCCGTTCTTCGGCCGGGTGCGGGGCGAGCACGAAGCTCTCGTCCGCCGTGTCGGTGTACATGCAGGTCACCGCACGCAGGAATCCGCCGGGCAGGGTCGGCAGGTGGCGCTTGACGACCGTGGCGATCTCGTGGACCTCCTCGTCGGACACCGTCCGGTCGACGCCGTCGGGCGCGCACGTCCGGCCGCCGCTGTGGAACGCGACCTTCACGCCGTCACCGGGCGCGTTGTGCGCCGGGAAGCCGTAGAACGTGTAGCCGTCGCCTTCCCAGATGTAGACCGGGTGCCGTCGGAACGGCTCGACCCCGCCCGACGGCGCGAACCAGAACTGCACCTGCCGCCGCACGGTGAACTCGACGCCGAGATCACCCAGCAGCTCGGCGGCCCACGCGCCGGGGCACAGCACCAGCCGGTCGGCCGTGTAGTAGTCGTGCGACGTCCCGACGCGCACGCCACCGGCCATGGTGCTCCAGGTGAACACCTTCTCCTCGTGGTGCAGTTCGGCGCCGCACCGCGCGGCGAGCTGCAGGTGCGCGGCGACGCTGCCCTCGGGCGACACCAGCCCGGCACCCGGTTCGTGGAGCGCGACTTCGTCCGGTGCCGGCGAGGTCGTCGGGAACCGGCGGCGCAGCTCGCGGGCGTCGAGCAGCTCGTGCGGGATGCCGAACGCCTCCGCGGACGCCACGCTGCCGGTGATCGTCCGGGAGTCCGCCGTGCCGACCATGAGCCCGCCGCAGCGGGTGAACAGCCGGCGTCCGCTGTCGCGCTCCAGGCCGTCCCACAGTTCGTGCGCGCGCAGCAGCAGCGGGACGTACTCGGGGCCTTCGAGGTAGGCCTGGCGCGTGATCCGCGAACCGCCGTGGCTCGACCCGCGGTTGTGCACGGGCGCGAACTGGTCGAGCCCGAGCACCCGCTGCCCGCGCTGCGCCAGCCGGTAGGCGGCGGCGCTGCCCATCCCGCCGAGGCCGAGCACGATCACGTCGTAGTGCGTCATACGACCCTCCCCGGGACCCGCCTGCCGAAGTACTCGATCTCCACCGCGGTCCCCGGCACGCCGTACTCGACCGGCAGCCAGGCGTAAGCCACCTCGTCGGCGGCACTCGTGACGTTCCCGGCCGCGCGCCCGCCGACGTACACGGGTTCCTTGCCCAGCACGACGCCGTCGACGTTCAGCCGGGTCAGCCGGCGGCCGGTGAGGGCGTCGCAACGGCCGGTGAGGGCGTCGCGGCCGAGGAAGTAACCCTTGTCCGGCCGGACGAGGGACCCGAGCCCGGCTTCGTACGGATCGTGCTCGGTGGTGACGTCGACGCCCGGCACGCGGACCCCGGCGTCGACACGCAGGCTCGTGTAGGCCTGGTGCCCGGCGGCGGTGATCCCTCGGGTTTGCAGGGTGTTCCACAACCGGCGCCCCAGATCCGCTGTGGTGTGGAGTTCCCAGCCGGGAACGCCCACAGTGGACAGTCGCAGCGCGACGACCGGGACGTCGCCGGCATACGTCTCCTCGGCCGAACAGTCCGTTGTGGACAGTTCCGGTAGGACGTCTTCGGCCAGCGGTCCCCAGACGCCGAGGCAGCACGTGCCAGGCGTGGTCTCGTGGACCTGCACCGCGCCGTCGCCCGGCAGGTGGCGCCGCAGCCAGTCGAAGTCCAGCCGGCTGCCGGCGCCGACGTGGAACCGCTCGTCGCCCAGCCGGGCCACGGTCAGCGCGCCGCGCACCCCGCCGTTCTCGCCGAGCAGCAGCGTGCGGGTGACCGCACCCGGCGGCTTCGCCAGGTCGTTCGTCGTCATGGCCTGCAGGAACGGCAGCGCGCCCGGGCCGGTGACGGCCAGGCGCGACTCGGCGGTCAGGTCGAACATCGCGACGCGCTCGCGGGCCGCGAGCGCCTCCGCGGTGCCGATCGGCGACCAGTGCCGCGCGGCCCAGCCGTCGCGGGCCGGCGTCGCGGCCAGGCTCTCGTTGGCCCGGTACCACTGCGGCCGCGCCCAGCCGTCCGACGGCAGGAAGTACGCGCCGAGTGCCGTCTGCTGCTCGAAAAAGGGCCCGTTCCGCAGCGGCTGTCCGCGGGGCGCCAGCGGGTGGACGATCTCGTGGACCTCCGCGCAAGGGCGTCCCCGCGCGGAAACGCGGTCGAACCGGGCCAGGTCGCAGCCGTGCACGGCGAGCGACGGCTGCCCGTCGACGAGCCAGCGCGCCAGCTCGCGCGCGACCCCGGCGGAGTGCTCGTGCCGGACGGCCTCGGCCACCCAGAAACCCTCGAGGTCCGGGTGCTCACCCAGCAGCGGCCGGCCGTCCGGGGTGCCCGGGAGCACCACGGTCGTCACGGTCTCGGCCTTGGCGTCGCGCAGCGCGGGCAGCAGGGCGGCCGCCGCCTCCCACGCCGCGTCGAAATCCTCCGAGCCGACGTCGAGGGCCCCGACGCCGAGCCGGTCGACGTGCTCGCGGACGTACAGCGCGCGGTCGTGGTGGCGCAGCACGGGTTTGCCCGCCTGCGCGTGGTCGTCGTTGTCCCCGGCCAGCTCGGCCAGCGGCGACGTCTGCGCGTACCGGTGGGGCAGCGGTGTGTGCGGCACCGCCAGGCCGGCGAGCCCGCCGGCTCCGGCGCACGACACGACGACGTCGGCGCGCAGCCGCCTCGACGCCGTGACGACGCCGGTGACGCGGCCGCCGGCCCGGTCGATCGCCACGACGTCCTCGTCGAGGAACTTCGCGCCCCGCCCGGCGGCCCGCCGGGCCTGCGCCTCGGCCGCGGTGCGCGGGTCCACGAGCCCGTCACCCGGGACGTGGAACCCGCCCAGGACCCGGGTTTCGTCGAGCAGGGGGTGCAGGTCCGCGCATTCGTGGGGCGTGCGGAGGAAGCCCCGCACACCCCACGACGTCGCCCAGCCGTACCGCCGCTTCAGGTCCTCGAGCCGCTCGGGTGTCGTCGCGACCTCCAGGCTGCCCACCGGGTTGAAGCACCACCGCCCGTCGACCGTGAGGCCGCTGTACTTCGCGACGGTGTACTTCGCGAACTCCGTCAGCGTGCGGTCCGCGT
Source organism: Amycolatopsis sp. NPDC049252 (assembly GCF_043197175.1). NCBI lineage: Bacteria > Bacillati > Actinomycetota > Actinomycetes > Pseudonocardiales > Pseudonocardiaceae > Amycolatopsis > Amycolatopsis sp. NPDC049252. The sequence goes on along the minus strand of NZ_JBICSQ010000064.1, from coordinate 19,714 downwards.
CCGTCCGGAACACGAGCCCGGGTGCGCCGGGTGCCTCGCCGCCGCCCAGCACGGTGACGTCGGTCCAGCCGCGCTCGGTCAGCTCGTCGGCGAGCGCGCAGCCGACGAGGCCGGCGCCGAGGACGACCACCCGGGGCGGTGCGGCCATCGCGGGATCCCTCCGGGCGAAGTTGCGTCTTCGGCAACAACGTGCGTCATACGCGACTTGCTGTCAAGCGCCCGAAAAGGTGCCGGTTCAGGCCCGGGTGAACTCCATGACCCAGTTGGATTCCCAGGTCTTCCCGCCGTCGGCGGAGAACTCCTGCTCCCACCGCGGCGACGGCCCCGCGGTGCCCGACCAGATGTAGTGCGCCCTGATGGGCCGCCCTTCGTGGGTGTCGTCGCCGTAGAAGTCGCCGCGGCCGTCGGCGAACGTGCCCACGACCGGCGGCTGGAGCAGGCCGGTGCGGTCGTTGGCCCAGTAGATCGACCACTCCTTCCGGCCGACATCGAACAGGCGGAGCGTGAAGCCGCGGAAGCCCCGGTCGGGGAAGAGGATCTCTTCGGTGTTCCCGCCGCCCTCGAAGAACGGCGAGCAGGTGGTGGTGCCGGGGTAGACGTCCCAGTCGTCGCTGCCGGCGAAGAGGGTGCGGAGCCGCCGGCTGACGACGGTCCAGGAGCCGTGGAAGAAGTCGAAGTCGTTCATGACGGTGATCCTGGGCCGCGATCACTGACATCTTCTGTCAGTGGTGGCTGGCAAACTTCGCCGCGTGCGTGCGAGCCGGCTGGTGTCCCTGCTTCTGCTGCTGCAGAACCACGGCCGGATGAGCGCGTCCCGGCTGGCCGCCGAGCTGGGGGTGACCGCCCGGACCGTCTACCGCGACGTCGAGGCGCTGGCCGCCGCGGGCGTCCCGATCTACGCCGAACCCGGCCCGAGTGGCGGCTACCAGCTGGTGGACGGCTACCGCACCCGGCTGACCGGCCTGACCGCCGACGAGGCCGAGTCGCTGTTCCTCACCGGCCTGCCCCAGCCCGCCGCCGAGCTGGGGCTCGGCGCCCAGGTGGCCGCGGCCGAGCTGAAGCTGATGGCGGCGCTGCCGACGCCGTACCGCGACGCGTCGACGCGGATCCGGCAGCGCTTCCATCTCGACGCGCCCGGCTGGTACCGCGAAGCGGACCCGGTGCCGCAGCTGCTCGCCGCCGCGGAAGCCCTGTGGCAGGACCAGGTCGTCGAGATCCGCTACCGCCGCTGGTCACCGCGTCCGGGCGTCGTGACGCGGCGGTTGCACCCGCTCGGCCTGGTCCTCAAGGCCGGCGTCTGGTACCTCGTGGCGTCCGGGCGGACCTACCGCGTCGCGAACATCGAGGCGCTGACCCCGCTCGACGAGACGTTCACCCGGCCCGCCGGCTTCGACCTCGCGGAGTTCTGGCGGGACCACGTCGAGCGGTACGAGGAGGCGGACGTCGACGGGGCGGCCGTCGTGCGGCTTTCGGCGGCGGGAATCGCGGCCCTGCCGGACATCCTGGGCCCGAAGGCCGCCCGGCTCGTCTCGCGCACCCTCGAACCCCCGGACGCCGACGGCTGGCGGCGCGCGGCCGTCCCGCTGGAGAACGTGCCGCACGCCGCCGCCGGCCTGCTGCGGCTGGGCGCGGACGCGCAGGTGCTGGCACCTCCGGAACTGGTGGCGCACATGGGAAGGACGATCCGGGCGATGGCCCGGCTCTACGACTAGTCCCGGAAATAGCCGAGCTGCGCGGAAAGCTCGTCCGCCGCTTCGGTCATCGGCCGGACGATCTGCTTCACCCGCTGCTTGGAAAGCCGGTACGACGGCCCTGAAGCGCTCATCGCCGCGACCACGTCGCCGCCCGGGCCGTGGATCGGCACCGCCACCGCGTGCATGCCGAGCTCGAACTCCTCGTAGCAGGCGGCGAAGCCGTCTTCGAGGATCCGTTCCAGCTCCGTCATCAGCTCGTCCGGCTCGACCGTCGTGCGCGGCGTGTACTGCTCCAGCTTCCGCTTCAGCACGCGCTTGCGCTCGGCTTCGGCCATGTAGGCCAAGAGGACCTTGCCGCTGGAGGTCGCGTGCAGCGGCGTCCGCTGGCCCGTCCAGTTCTGCGTGGTGATCGCGGCGGCTCCGCGGGCCTGGCTGATGTTGATCGCGACGCCGTCGTCGGCGATGGCGATGTTCACGGTCTCGCCGAGCTCCTCGGCGAGGCTCAGGCAGCTGGTGCGGCCGAGCTTGGCCAGGTCCATCCGCCCGGTCGCGGCGCCCGCCAGCCGCACGATGCCGAAGCCGATCGCGTACTTCCCGCGTTCCCCGAGCTGTTCGACCAGGCCTCTCGACTCCAGGACGCTGAGCAGGCGCGACGCCGTGGACTTGTGCACGCCCAGTTCGCCCGCGATCTCCGTGATGCCGGTTTCGCCGTTGCGGGCGAGCAGCTCCAGCACGCTGATCGCCCGGTCGACCGACTGCACCTGGCTCTGAGTTGCGTTGCCCGAGTCCTGGTTCCGCATAGCGCAACACTATCCGTTTTGTGCCCTCCCTATCGGCTGAGTGGGCGAATCTCTTGACGCGACCGCCCGTCGAACCGGATTGTTGCGCAGGAAGCGCAGCGTCGCGCCATGCGCAACTTTCACCAAACGTCTCGGTTTCCCGTCACCTGTTCCCGGAGGCCCCGATGATCCGAGCCTGCGCCGTCGCCGATCTGCCCGAAGGGGAGTCCCTCCGTCTCGACGGGCCCGTCCCCATCGCCGTGTTCCACACCGAAGCCGGCTTCTTCGCCGTCGACGACACCTGCACCCACCAGGACGCGTCGCTGGCCGACGGCTGGCTGGAGGGCTGCTTCGTCGAGTGCCCGCTGCACGCCGCGCAGTTCGACCTCCGCACCGGCGCGCCGACCTGCCTGCCCGCCAAGAAGGCCGTGCGCACCCACCGCGTGGCCGTCACCGACGGCGTCGTCTACGTCGACGCGCCCGTCCCCGCCGTGGCTCCCTGAGCCCTTCTCCCAGGTCCGTGAAGGCCACGTCGAGGGACTCAGAGTCCCTCGACGTGGCCTTCACGGACCGCCCACCGGCACCCGGATGGAGCAGGGACCGGTGCGGATCTTGATCTTTCTGGTGGTCAAACACGCGGGTCGCGCGTCCGGCCGCCGGAACTAGTGCGAATATGTGGACATGAAGGCACGTGTTCTCGTGGTCGACGACGACCCTGCACTCGCGGAGATGCTCACCATCGTGCTCCGTGGGGAGGGGTTCGACACGGCGGTGGTCGCCGACGGCTCACGCGCGCTTCCCGCGCTGCGTGAACTGAAGCCCGACCTCGTCCTGCTCGACCTGATGCTGCCCGGGATGAACGGGATCGACGTCTGCAAGGCGATCCGCGCCGAGTCCGGGGTGCCGATCGTCATGCTCACCGCCAAGAGCGACACCGTCGACATCGTCCTCGGCCTGGAGTCCGGCGCCGACGACTACGTCGTCAAGCCGTTCAAGCCGAAGGAGCTGGTCGCCCGGGTCCGCGCCCGGATGCGCCGCACCGAGGCCGAACCGGCGGAGTCGCTCACGATCGGCGACCTGGCGATCGACGTGCCCGGCCACGAGGTCACCCGCGAGGGCAAGGCGATCCCGCTGACCCCGCTGGAGTTCGACCTGCTGGTGGCGCTGGCCCGCAAGCCGCGCCAGGTCTTCACCCGCGAGGTGCTGCTCGAGCAGGTCTGGGGCTACCGGCATGCGGCCGACACCCGCCTGGTGAACGTGCACGTCCAGCGGCTCCGTTCGAAGGTCGAGAAGGACCCGGAACACCCCGAGGTGGTGTTGACCGTTCGTGGCGTCGGGTACAAGGCCGGACCGCCGTGATGGCTCCATGACCAACGCGAGCGGCAGACGGCTGCCCGCGTTCGCGCGTTCGACGGCACGCCTGGTCCGGCGTGTCGTCGTTTTCGCGCGCCGTCGCGCGGTCGCGTTCAACGAGCTGTGGAAGCACTCGCTCCAGTTCCGCGTCACCGTCTCGACGCTCGCGCTGTCCTCGGCCGTGGTGTTCGTGCTGGGCATGGTCCTGCAGAACCAGATCACCGAGCGGCTGCTGGACACCAAGCGCGACGCCGCCACCGCGCAGACCCGCGCGGCCGCGGAGACCGCCGCCGGTGAGCTGGTCGGTCTCGGCGGCGAGACGGCGGACGCGATGCGCAACCGCCTCGAAAACGCGCTGAAGAAGATCGCGATCACGCCGACCAGCCAGGACGCCGCGGGTTCGGCGGCGGGCACGTTCATCCCGGTGCTCGCCAGCGGCGGCCACGACCAGTCCCGCGACGAGCCCGCGTTCGCCGGCCCGTTCGAGAACGTGCCGCCCCGGCTGCGGCAGTTCGTCGAGGCCGAGCAGACGAGCTACCTCGAGCACACCGTCCCGGACGCGAACGGCGGGCGCACGACGTACCTGATCGTCGGCACGCCGCTCAAGACCGTCGCCGTCCCGCTGCAGCTGTACCTGCTGTTCCCGCTGACGACCGAGCAGAACACCGTCTCGACCGTGCAGAACACGCTGCTGGTCGGTGGCCTCGTCCTGCTGCTCCTGCTGGCCGGCATCACGAACCTGGTGGTGCGGCAGGTGGTGCGGCCGGTCCGGTCGGCCGCCGCGGCGGCGGAGCAGTTCGCCGGCGGCGACCTCGACCAGCGCCTCGCCGTGGTCGGCGAGGACGACCTGGCCAAGCTCGCCGGGTCGTACAACGGCATGGCCGCCAGCATCCAGCGCCAGATCCGCCAGCTCGAGGAGTTCGGCGGGCTGCAGCGCCGGTTCACCTCCGACGTCTCGCACGAGCTGCGGACCCCGCTGACCACCGTCCGGATGGCCGCCGACGTGCTGCACGCCTCCCGCGAGCAGTTCCCGGCCGGCCTCGCGCGGTCCACCGAGCTGCTGGTCGACGAGCTCGACCGGTTCGAGGCCCTGCTCGGCGACCTGCTCGAGATCAGCAGGCTCGACGCCGGCGTCGAGGAGCTGTCGGCCGAGTTCATCGACGTCCGCCCGATCGCCACCCGCGCGGTCGAGCAGGTGCGGGTCATCGCCGGCAACGCGGGCAGCTCGGTCGAGCTCGTGCTGCCCGACGAGGAAGTGCCCGCCGAGGTCGACTCGCGGCGCGTCGAGCGGATCCTGCGCAACCTGCTGGGCAACGCCGTCGACCACAGCGAGGGCAAACCGGTGGTGCTGACCGTCGCGGCCGACGAAACCACCGTCGCCATCACGGTCCGGGACCACGGCGTCGGCCTGCGGACCGGCGAGGAGGGCCTGGTGTTCAACCGGTTCTGGCGCGCCGATCCGTCACGCAACCGGCGGACCGGCGGCACCGGGCTCGGCCTGGCCATCAGCCTGGAGGACGCGCGCCTGCACGGCGGCGAGCTCGACGCGTGGGGCGCGCCCGGCCGGGGCGCCTGTTTCCGGTTCACCTTCCCGCGGCACCAGGACATCCCGGCCGGGGAGCCGCCGCTGGCCCTGCCGCCGCCGGACCACATCCCGGGCGAGGTGCCGCTCGGGATCATCGAGGTGACGCCGGCGCCGGAGGCGATCTTCGCCGAACGTGAGGAAGTCGGTCAGTGAAACGGGTTCTGCTTGCAGTGTTGTGCCTGGTGCTGGTGGCGGGCTGCGCCAACGTGCCGCTCGAGTCCCAGCCCGTCGTCGTCTCGGGGGAGCGGCAGGGCCAGGGCCAGAACGCCGAGGCGCCCGAACCGGAGCAGGGCATCGACTCGCTGACGCTGGTGCGCGAGTTCATCCGCGCGACGCTCAAGCCGGGCCAGAACAACGCGGCCGCCCGCGCCTACCTGGACGACCAGGGCCGGGCGAACTGGCGGCCCAGCCGCAGCCTGACGATCATCCAGGACACCTTCGGCACGGTCTATGACACCGAGCCGCAGCCGGACCCGAACACGCAGGTCGTCAACGTGCGCGGGATCGACATCGGCACGCTGGACCAGAACAGCTCGTTCGTCCCGGACTACAGCTCGGCGCTGCTCCACGTGAAGGTGCGCAAGCAGCAGAACGGCCAGTGGCGGATCGTCGACCCGCCCGCCGACCTGTACGCGACCGAGGCCGACTTCAGCGAGAACTACACCGCGGTGCCGGTGAGCTTCTACTCGGAGTCGTCCAACGCCTTCGTCCCGGACCGGCGCTACGTCGTGGCGAAGCCGCAGTCCGGGCTGCCGGGCCGGGTGATGGACCTGCTGGTCGACGGCCCGTCCACGAGCCTGGCCGGGGCGGTGAAGAACCTGCTCGGCGAGCCGGTGGAGATCGACACCAACGTCAAGAGCCTCGACGACGGGACCCTCGTGGTGCCCCTGACCGGGCTCACCGGCGTCGGGGAGAACATCAGGAACCTGATCGCCGCGCAGATCGTGCTTTCGCTGCAGTACGTGACGTCGGCGCGGATCCGGATCCTCGCCGACGGCGCCCCGCTGGTGCCGAACCACCCGGACTGGCGGCTGAACGAGCTGCCCGCGTACGGCGCGTCGCCCTCGCTGAGCCTGGACCTGCCGGGGCTGATGACGGTCGACGGCCGCGTCCGCTCCCTGGGTGACGGCGCCCCGGTGCCCGGCCCGGTCGGCAACGGCGGCTACGACGTCGTCAGCGCCGCCCAGTCGACCGACGGCAAGCGCCTCGCGGTGGTCGACCGCACCGGCGGCCAGGTCCACCTGCGCATCGGCGATCTGGGCCGCGAGCTGCCCCTGGTCAGCCTGGCCGGCAGCACCCTGAGCCGCCCGACGTGGCGCCCCGGCGCGTCCGAGGTGTGGACGGTGGCCGACCAGCTGACGGTGGCCAGGATGGTGCTGACCCCGAACGGCCAGTGGACCCCCCTGACGGTCAACGCGACCGACCTGACCCAGCAGGGCGGCATCTCCGAGCTGCGCTTCTCCCACGACGGCGCTCGCGTCGCCGCGGTGATCTCCGGCCAGCTGTGGGTGGCGTCGGTGGTCGGCGGCACCGGCGATTCGATCGCCCTGCGCGAGCCGCGGCACCTGCAGCCCCACGACCTCCAGAACGTCGTCGACGTGGACTGGCTGTCCCAGGACACCCTGGTCGCGGTGACGACGTCGACGTCCCAGCCGGTGATCAAGGTGACGGTGGACGGCCAGCGGATGGACGCGTTCAACAGCTCGAACCTGACACCCCCGGTCCACGGCGTCACGGCGGCCCCCAGCCGCCAGATCGTGGTGGCCGACGCGAGCGGCCTGTGGATCGCCTCGGTGCTCGGCGAGGTCTGGCGCCCGCAGCCTCATTCGGCGAAGGACGCGGACCCCTTCTACCCGGGCTGACCACACTTTCGGGTGACTGGTTCCGGTCGCGGGCCGGAAACTGTCGGTGGTGGTCGCGACACTTTCCGTTGTGTTCATCAAAGCGCTTCTCGACCTGCTGATCCCCAGCCGCTGCGCCGCCTGCGGAGCCCGCGGGGCGCCGTGCTGCGCCGGCTGCGCGGCCGTCTGGGGCTCGGCGAGGGAAGTGGTCCGCATGCCCACGGCGGGGTCGGTGCGGGTGTTCGCCCTGGCCCGGTATCGCGGAGTGGGGCGGAGGCTGCTGATCGCGTACAAGGAGCGGGGGCGGCGGGATCTGGCGCCGTCGCTCGGGTGGGCGCTGGCAGAGGCGTTGGCGGTGTTGCCGCTGCGGGGGACCGGTCCCGCTGGATCTGGAACCGCTTCCGACGACAGGTCGCGGCGTGCGGTTTGCGGCGGTGGAACCGCCTCCGACGGCAGGTCGTCGGGCCCTGCTCGCAACACCGCTTCCGTCGCGCGGAGCACTGGGTCCGGTGAGACCTACCGACCCTCGCGTCCACTGGGCAGCGCCGGAACCGCTTCCGCCGACTGGTCCCGTGGCGGTTCCCCCACCACGGAATCCGCGGAGGTCCGCCGGTTGCCGGGCGCGGCGCGCGGCATCGGGACCGTTTCCGTCGACCGGTTGCCGGGGCAGATCCGGAGTAGCGAGCCCGGTGAGGTCCGCCGGTCACCGGGCTCGGAGCGCGGTGCTGGAACCGCTTCTGTCGACCGGCCGTTGGGGCAGATCCGGAGTAGTGAGTCCGGTGTGGTCCGTCGGTCGTCGGGCCCGGAGTGCAGTGCTGGAACCTCTTCTGTCGACCGGCCTCCGGGGCAGATCCGGAGTAGTGAGTCCGGTGTGGTCCGTCGGTCGTCGGGCCCGGAGTGCAGTGCTGGAACCTCTTCCACCGACCGGCCTCCGGGGCAGATCCGGAGTAGTGAGTCCGGTAAGGTTCACCGGTTGTCGGGCCTGGAGGGCGGTGCCGGAACCGCTTCCGTCGACCGGTTGCCGGGGCAGATCCGGAGTAGCGAGTCCGGTGAGGTCCGCTGGTTGCCGGGCCCGGTGCGCGGTGCTGGAACCGCTTCCGCCGACCGGCCACCGGCCCAGTCCGGCAGCAGCGAATCCGGTGAGGACCACCGGCCGCCGGATCCACTGTGCAGCGCCGGTACCGCTCCCGCCGATCGGCCCCGCGACCATTCCCCGAGCACCGGATCCGCTCCCGAAGCCCGCAAGCTCTGCCTGGTCCCGGCGCCCAGCCGCCCCTCCGCGTCCCGGGTGCGCGGCGGCCCCCACGTCGAACGGCTCGCGGAGGCCGCGGCAAGCGTCCTGGCCGGTCGCGGCTTCGAAGTCGCCGTCGCGCCCGCCCTCGAACTGGCCGGCAGCGCCCGCGACGCCGTCGGGCTCGGCCACGCCCAGCGCGCCGCCAACCTGGCCGGGCGCCTGCGGTTCCGCCACGCCGGACGCCCGCCACCCGGCTTCCCGGTGGTGGTCCTCGACGACGTGGTGACCACGGGCGCCACCGCCGCCGCGTGCGTGCGCGCCCTGGCGGCGGAAGGCATCGCGGTCTCGGCCGTCCTCGCCCTGCTCGCGGCCGGGTGAACCGCCGGCTGAACGCACTGGCGCGATCCGGTGGTTGCGCGGTCAACTGCACGCGACCAGAGGAATCGCTGAGCGCGATTAACAAGCAGCCGGTCACCGGAGCGATCCGGCCAGTCACCCCACCGAAAAAACCGCCGACGAGCAAGCCGTCGAAGATCCTGTCGAGAAACAGGACCAAACCCGTGAAGGAGCAAGCCCGCCGATCAAACCAAAGCCGGCACCACCCCGGTTTCCCCAGCTCACCCAGACCCGTAAACCCCACCAATACCCGGCCACCGAACGCAGCCACCCCCGCCAACCTCCGCGCCCGGGTGACCCGGGTGTCACCTACACGAGTGACATCCGGCGGGAACGCGAGCGGACCCGCGGCCGTTGTCCGGGCATGAGGGTGTCGATCAAGGCCACTCGGGTGCCGAACCACTCCACCGGAGTGGTGGCTGCGCCGGGCAAGGCCGTCACCCTCGGCGCCCGTCCAGCTGAAGTGATGCGCCGTCCGTGTGATGCCACGGCAACCGGCGCGCGTCCGACCAGCGGGTGTTTTCTGGTGTTCACCCCCCGCTCACTGCGCGGGGTGACGGAGTCTCATTCCCCGACATCCCCCGGCTCGGGGGCTGTTGTAACGGGCGTGAGGAAGCTAACGTGCTCCGCTATCAGCAATCCCCGCAGGCAGGGAGGTGACGAGCCCATGTCCCTGGCGCCGGAGGTGCGCTGAGTCCGCGCTCGGGCATCCGGCACGAGACGTCGTGAACCGATCCGAGTTCCTTCTCAGCCCGCGATCCGGGCTTACGTCCCCGCAACACCGGCGCCGTGTGTGAACTCAACAGCTCGCAGTCATCTCAGCGAGGGAGGTCGTGTATGGACATCGTCGTTAAGGGCCGCAACGTGGAGGTGCCCGACCACTATCGGGCACTCGTCAGCGAAAAGCTGGCCCGCCTCGAGCGCTACGACAGGAAAGTCATCCGGTACGACGTGGAACTGTTCCACGAACCCAATCGTCGCCAGGCCAAGAGCTGCCAGCGCGTCGAAATCACCGGAAAGGGGCGTGGCCCGGCCGTACGCGCTGAAGCGTGTGCCGCCGACTTCTACGCAGCGCTCGATTCCGCAGTCACCAAGCTGGAGAACCGGCTGCGGAGGACACACGACCGGAGGCGCGTGCACTACGGGCGCAGCCGTCCGGAGTCGGTCGCCGAAGCGACCTCGGCACTGCCGGGTGGTACCTCCCCGGCCGCCGCCAGTCCCGCCGCGCGTACCGCGGTGTTGGACGCACCCGAAGCCGAACCGCAAACGAACGGCTTCGCGAGTGCCGACGAGATCACCCTGCCCCAGCAACTGAGCTGGGCCGACGACGACCTGGGCCACCAGCCCGGCCGCGTCGTCCGCGAGAAGCAGCACACCGCTGATCCGATGACGGTGGACCAGGCTCTCTACGAGATGGAGCTGGTCGGCCACGATTTCTACCTCTTCAACGACTCCGACGCGGGGCGGCCCAGCGTGGTCTACCGGCGGAAAGGCTTCGACTACGGCGTGATCCGGCTCGGCTGAGCCGGCTCTAAGGAGGCCTCCGCCGATGGCCCGCACGCGCCCGCGTGCGGGCCATCCGCATGTCAGGACGTACGGCGTGTGCACACGACGCCCCGGGTTCCCTACGATGGGGTGGAACGGTGGCGCCGACCACGGCCGCCGCCGTGGGAGAACCTGCCCGGGACCGGCCTGGGCGCGCTCATGATCAGCTAGTGAGGTCGACCGGATGGTGCTGAACCGCCTGCTCCGCGCGGGCGAGGGCAAGATGGTGAAGCGGCTGCGCAACATCGCCGATCACATCAACACCCTCGAAGACGACGTCAAGGACCTGACCGACGCCGAGCTGCGGGCCAAGACGGACGAGTTCCGCAAGCGCCACGCGGACGGCGAGTCCCTGGACGACCTGCTGCCGGAGGCCTTCGCGGTCGCCCGGGAGGCGGCCAAGCGGGTGCTCGGCCAGCGGCACTTCGACGTCCAGCTGATGGGTGGCGCCGCCCTGCACCTGGGCCAGGTCGCCGAGATGAAGACCGGTGAGGGCAAGACCCTGACCTGCGTCCTCCCGGCCTACCTGAACGCCATCCCCGGCAAGGGCGTGCACGTCGTCACGACGAACGACTACCTGGCCAAGCGCGACTCGGAGTGGATGGGCCGCATCCACCGCTTCCTCGGGCTCGAGGTCGGCGTCATCCTGTCCGAGCAGCAGCCGGACGTCCGGCGCAGCCAGTACAACGCCGACATCACCTACGGCACGAACAACGAGTTCGGCTTCGACTACCTGCGCGACAACATGGCCTGGAGCCTCGACGACTGCGTGCAGCGCGGGCACCAGTTCGCCATCGTCGACGAGGTGGACTCGATCCTCATCGACGAGGCCCGGACGCCGCTGATCATCTCGGGCCCGGCGGACCAGTCGTCGCGCTGGTACGTCGAGTTCGCGCGGCTCGCCCCGCTGATGAACGGCATCGACACCACCACGATGGGGTCGCGCGAGCGGGTCGAGAAGACGAACCTGATCAACTCGAAGTACCACTACGAGGTCGACGTCCGGAAGCGCACGGTGGCCGTCACCGAGAAGGGCGTCCGGTTCGTCGAGGACCAGCTCGGCATCGAGAACCTCTACGAGGCCGCGAACACCCCGCTGGTCGGCTACCTGAACAACGCGCTGAAGGTGCAGGAGCTCTTCCACCGCGACAAGGACTACATCGTCCGCAACGGTGAGGTCGCGATCGTCGACGAGTTCACCGGCCGCGTGCTGCACGGCCGCCGCTACAACGAGGGCATGCACCAGGCGATCGAGGCCAAGGAAAAGGTCGAGATCAAGGCCGAGAACCAGACGCTCGCCACGATCACGCTGCAGAACTACTTCCGCCTCTACAAGAAGCTGTCCGGCATGACCGGTACGGCCGAGACCGAGGCCGCCGAGTTCCACCAGACCTACAAGCTGGGTGTGGTGCCGATCCCGACGAACCGCCCGATGGTCCGCGCCGACCAGCCGGACCTGATCTACAAGACCGAAGAGGCGAAGTACGAGGCGGTCGCCGAGGACATCGCCGAGCGGCACGAGAAGGGCCAGCCGGTCCTGGTCGGCACCACGAGCGTCGAGAAGTCCGAGCGCCTGTCGAAGCTGCTGGTCAAGCTCAGCGTGCCGCACGAGGTGCTGAACGCGAAGCACCACGACCGGGAGGCGCTGATCGTCGCCCGCGCCGGCCAGAAGGGCGCCGTCACGGTCGCCACGAACATGGCGGGCCGCGGTACCGACATCGTGCTGGGTGGCAACCCCGACCTGATCGCCGACCAGGTGCTGCGCGAGCAGGGCCTGGACCCGGTCGAGCACTCCGAGGAGTACGAGGCCGCCTGGCCCGCCGTCCTGGAGAAGGTCAAGGAGGAGTCGAAGGCCGAGGCCGAGGTGGTCCGCGAGGCGGGCGGCCTGTACGTGCTGGGCACCGAGCGGCACGAGTCGCGCCGCATCGACAACCAGCTCCGCGGCCGGTCGGGCCGTCAGGGCGACCCGGGCGAGTCCCGCTTCTACCTGTCGCTCGGTGACGAGCTCATGCGCCGCTTCAACGCGACCATGGTCGAGCGCGTCATGACGACCATGCGGCTGCCCGACGACGTGCCGATCGAGCACAAGATGGTCTCCAAGGCCATCAAGAGCGCGCAGACCCAGGTCGAGCAGATCAACATGGAGCAGCGCAAGGACGTCCTCAAGTACGACGAGGTCATGAACGAGCAGCGCAAGGTGATCTACGCCGAGCGCCACCGCGTGCTCGCCGGCGAGAGCCTGCGCGACCAGATCGAGGGCATGCTCGTCGACGTCGTCAACGCCTATGTGGACGGTGCGACCGCCAACGGCTACGCCGAGGACTGGGACCACGAGAAGCTGTGGACGGCGCTGAAGACGCTGTACCCGGTCAGCCTCGACTGGGACGACCTGCTCGAAGAAGGTGACCTCGACGCGAACGGCCTGCGCGAGGCCCTGGTGCAGGACGCCCGCAACGCCTACGACAAGCGTGAAGCGGAGATCAACGCGCTCGTCGGCCCGGAGGGCATGCGGACCCTGGAGCACCAGGTGATGCTGACGGTCCTGGACCGCAAGTGGCGCGAGCACCTCTACGAGATGGACTACCTCAAGCAGGGCATCGGCATGCGGGCGCTCGCGCAGCGCGACCCGCTGATCGAGTACCAGCGCGAGGGCTTCGACATGTTCCGCGCGATGCTCGACTCGCTGAAGGAGGAGGCCGTCGGCTTCCTGTTCAACCTGCAGGTCGAGCGGGCCGAGGCGCCGCCCGCCGAGGACGCCGCCGCGCTGCCGGCGGGTGTCGGCACGGGCAACGGCCAGGCCGCGCCGGAGGGTCGCCACGCGCGGCCGGCGCCGCCGCAGCCGCCGACGACCGACACCGAGTCCGTCCCGGCCGCGCTGCGCGGCAAGGGCCTCGGCGGCAACGGCCAGCAGTCCGGGCTGACGCTGTCCGGCCCGGGTGAGGACGGCGAGGTCGAAGCGCACGCCGAAGAAGCCGGCGGCGCCGCCGGCGGAAGCGGTGCCACCCGCCGGGACCGCCGGGCCGCCCAGCGCGACGCGGCCAAGAAGGGCAAGAAGGGCCCGCGTCGCTGATGTGAGCCGCTGAAGTGGGCCAAAGCCGGGGCGCGTGGAGTTTGTCCACGCGCCCCGGTTTCATGAACGGGGGAAAACCGTGACGACGTTGCCGGCGGTGGCTGATCCGCAGGAATTCTTCGCGCTGTTCGCCGCCGAGCGGCGGCCGGACCCGTATCCGCAGTACCGGCGGTGGCGGGAAAGCCGTCCGGTCGCGGTCCTGGCCGGAGGAACGTTCGCCGTCAGCGGTATGGCGGAAGCCACGCAGGTGCTGCGCGACCCGGCGTTCGGCCACCCCGAACCCGAATACCTGGACCCGGCGGACCGGCAGCCGGACCAGCCGGTCGACGAATCAGGACGCGTGGTCCGGGCGTTCCTGTCGCTGAACCCGCCCGACCACACGCGCCTGCGGCGGCTGGTGTCCCAGGCGTTCACCCCGCGCATGGTCGAGCGGCTGACGCCGCGGATCGAAGAGATCACCGCCGGCCTGATCGATCGCGTGCCGCGCGAATTCGACCTGATGACGGCGCTCGCGAAGCCGTTGCCGGTCGAGGTGATCGCCGAACTGCTCGGCGTCCCGCTGGACGACCGCGAGCGGTTCGCCGCGTGGTCGCACGCGATGGCGCGGGCGCTGGACCCGGCGTTCCTGCAGAGTCCCGAGACGGTCGAACCGGCGGTGCGGGCGCGCCGGTCGTTCGTCGGCTACTTCCGCGAACTCGCGGCGCGGCGCCGGGCCGAGCCCGGTGACGACCTGCTGTCCGCGCTGGTGGCCGTGTCCGACGCGGGTGACGTCCTCAGCGAGGGTGAGCTCCTGGTGACGCTCACCCTCCTGCTGATCGCCGGCCACGAGACGACGACGAACCTGATCGGCAACGGCGTGCTGGCGCTGCTCCGCCACGGCGGCCTGCGCCCGGCCGCGGACGCGCCCGACCGCGTGGTCGAAGAGGTGCTGCGGTACGACTCGCCGGTGCAGCTGACCGCCCGGACGGCGGTGCGCGACACGGCGCTCGGCTCGCTGCCGGTCCCGGCGGGCAGCCAGGTGATCGTCCTGCTCGGCGCGGCCAACCGCGACCCCGCGAACGGCGCGGAGGCGTTCGACCCGGCGCGCCCGCCGGGCCGGCACCTGGCGTTCGGGCAGGGCATCCACTTCTGCCTCGGCGCGCCGCTGGCCCGCCTCGAAGGCCGCATCGTGTTCCGCGAACTGGCCCGCCGTCTCCCGGACCTCGCGCTGAACGGCGTCCCGGAATGGAACCCGACGACCACGCTGCGCGGCCTGTCGAAGCTGCCGGTCCGGTCGTGAGCGGCAACGAGGGTCAGCACCCGTCACCACTCACGACCGTCCACCTGCGACCGTCGCGACGGGACTCCTCCGGCGGCGCCCGGGCCGCGCCCGCCCGCCTCACGCCGCTGCTCGCAGGGCCGGCCCGTCGAGCCGCCGCGGTTTCAGCAGCGCGAAACGCACGCACTGCCACCCCGCCGCGCTACGGGTGAAGCGGGCCGCCAGCGCGAACGACCGGCCGTCGGCCTCCACGCGGGCGCACGCCTCGATCACCCCCGGCACCGGGTTGCACGTGTGGACACTGTGCGTCCGGTGCCGCGGCCGGGGCAGGCGCGGCCCGCTGAGACCCGCGTACACCTCCGGCGCCACCAGGCCGCGGATCTGCGGCACCGCGCGGCGTCCGTCGTAGGCCTCCAGCAGCATGTTCAGCAGGTGGCCCACTTCGGACGCTTCGAGCTGCCTCGACGCCGGCCATCGTGCGCCGGCCCGGCGGTGCTCCTGCGGTGTGACGGCTTCGAGCCGCTCGGCCCGCCGCGGTGCTTCGTAGCGGATCAGCGTCCTCAGGCGATGTTCCTCGGACATTTCCTCCCCTCCTGGACCCGGCATTTCGCTGCGTCCACTCGCTTAGAGGGAGGAACCGGCCCGAATCGCGTCAGGAATCGCACGATTCGGCAGAGAACCGCCGAAGGTATGGCTTCGGCGGCGCCGGTGCGCTAGGGCACATCGCATTGTTGCGCCGTGAGAGACATCGCTCCGTCACCCGGCTATGGTGTGCCGGGTGTTGAAGGGGCTATTGGTCGATTTCGCCGGAGTTCTCACCGATCCGGACGCCGGCCGGTTCTACGACTACCTGATGGCCGCGCGCGAGCGGGGCGTCCGCACCGCGCTGCTGTCGAACGCGCCCGGGGCGTCGGACCAGGTCAAGAAAACGATGTTCGACTATTTCGACGCACTGGTGTTCTCCGGTGAGGTCGGTGTCGCCAAGCCGGATCCGGCGGTTTACCTGATCGCGGCGGACCGGCTCGGCCTGCCCGCCGTGCGCTGTGCGTTCGTCGACGACTCCGCCGCGAACATCCGCGGCGCCGTCGAGGCGGGCATGGTCGGGGTGCACCACCGGTCGGTCGGGGAAACACTGGCCGAGCTCGAGGTGCTGTTCCCGGATCAGTGAGCGGCGGCGCGGCGGACCAGTTCGAACGAAAGCACCGCGGCGGCGGCCGAGACGTTCAGCGACTCGACGTCACCCGGCATCGGGATCGACACCCATTCCGTGACGAGCTCGCCGACCTCCGGGCCGACCCCGTCCGTTTCGCCACCGAGGACAAAAGCCGTGCGCTGCGGCAGGTCGATGTCGAATATCGTCGTCTTCGCGGACGACCCCAGCGCGTAGAGGCTGTAGCCCGCTTCGGTGAGCATTTCCGCCGCTTCGCGCGCGGAGCCGCAGCGCAGCACCGGAGCGCGGAACGCGACCCCGGCGGAAGCCTTGACCACCAGCGGATCCAGCGCCGCGACGCCGCGGCGCGGCACGATCACGCCCTCGAGCCCGGCCGCGGTCACCGTGCGCAGGATCATGCCGACGTTCGCCGGCGTGGTGATGCCGTCCAGCAGCAGCACCCGCGACGGCGGCCGCCGGTCGGCGAGCGCGGTGTCCAGCGCGCGCATCCGCGGGGCGACGACGTCGGCGAGCACCCCCTGGTCCTGCTTGCCGTTGCCGGCGAGCACCTTGACCCGGTGGGCGCTGGCGCGCTGCACCGGCACCCCGGCGTCCTTGGCCGCGCGCTGGATCTCGGCCGCGCCCGGGCCGCGGGCGGTGTCGGCGAGGATCACCTTGTCCACGTGCAGGCCGGCGTCGGCCAGCGCTTCGAGCACCGGCTTCCGGCCGTACACGGTCAGAAAGCGGTCTTTCGGCGAGACAGTCGACTCATCACCCACACCCGGCAGTCTCGCATTGTGTAAGGATCGGCCCATGCCCGACCGCCTCTCCGCGCTGGACGCCTCGTTCCTCTACATGGAGGACCACGCGACCCCGATGCACGTCGGTGGGGTGGCGATCTTCGAACGGCCGCGCTCGGGGTTCAGCTACGCCCAGCTGCTCGACCTCGTCGGGGCGCGGCTGGCGTACCTGCCGCGGTACCGGCAGCGCGTGGCCGAGGTGCCCGGCCACCTGGCGCGGCCGGTGTGGGTGGACGACGTCGACTTCGACCTCAACTACCACGTCCGGCGCTCGGCGCTGCCCCAGCCGGGCCGCGACGACCAGCTGTTCGACCTGGTGGCGCGGCTGATGTCACGGCGGCTGGCGCCGGAGCGGCCGCTCTGGGAGGCGTACTTCATCGAGGGCCTGTCCGGCGACCGGATCGCCCTGGTCACCAAGACCCACCAGTCCGTTGTGGACGGTATCGGCACGATCGATCTCGGCCAGCTGATCCTCGACCCGACCCCGGCGGCGCCGGAGCCGTTCGAAGACATCTGGGCGCCGCGGCGCGAGCCGAGCCGCACCCAGCTGGTGCTCGACGCGGTCAGCGAGGGCATCCAGCGGCCGGGCGAGGTGGTGGAGAACGTCCGGTCGGCGGCCAACGACGCGGCCGCGTCGGCCGGCAAGTTCGCCGAGACCGTCGGCGGGGTGGCCGCGGCGCTGCGCACGCTGGTCAACCCGGCGCCGCCGGGACCGCTGAACGTCCGGGTGTCCGGCGGCCGGGTGTTCTCGGTGGTCCGCACGCGGCTCCAGGACTTCCGGAAGATCCGCGCGGAGCACGGCGGCACGGTCAACGACGTCGTCCTCGCGGCCATCACCGGCGCGCTGCGCGAGTGGCTGCTCTCCCGCGAAGAGACGCTGACCGCCAACGCGACGGTCCGCGCGCTGGTCCCGCTGGCGGTGCGCGACGCCGAGACGGCGGAGTACTCCACGCCGGCCCTGGTCGGCAACCAGGTGGCGGCCTACCTGGTGGACCTGCCGGTCGGCGAGCCCAACCCGGTGCTGCGGCTGCAGCACATCGGGCACGCGATGACCGAGCACCTCGATTCGGGCCGTTCGGTCGCCGCGCGCGGGCTGCTCAAGGTCGGCGGCTTCGCCCCGGCTACCCTGCACTCGCTCGGCGCGCGAGCGGCGGGGTCGCTGTCCGGGCGGATCTTCAACGTCATGGTGACCAACTCACCGGGCCCGCAGATGCCGATGTACGCGGGAGAGGCGAGACTGGTCGAGATGTTTCCGGTGATGCCGTTGATGCGCACCCAGGCGCTGGCGATCGGGGTGACGTCGTACCACGGCGGCGTCTACTTCGGACTCAACGGCGACCGCAAGGCCGCCTTCGACGTCGACCTGCTGGCCGGGATGATCGAAGAGTCCCTGGAAGAGCTGAAGGGTGCGCACTGGTGAGGGTCTATCTGCCTGCGACCATCGCGATGCTTCGCGACTTGGAATCGTCGGGGGAGTTCCGGGCGCGCAGCGGGACGGCGTTCGCGCTGACCCCGGCGTTGCGCGAGGCGTACTCGAGCGGCTCGGACGAGGAGCTCGAGTACGCGGCACTCCTGGACGCGGCGCGCGCTTCGCTGCGCCTGATCGCGGCGGAGGAGAAGGGCGAGCCCCGCCGGGTGGTGGTGTCGGCGGACGTCGAGGGCATCACGCTGCGCCCGGACCTGGACGCCCCGGTGGTCCGCATCGGCGGCCCGATCCCGTTGTCCGCGGTGGCGGCGATCCACGTGGACTCCGCGGAGGCCGCGGACGCGGTCTCGGCGGCAGCAGCGGTGATCGACGCGGCGGATCTGGGGGACATGGACGCGGAGTTCGTGCTCGGCGACGCGGAGGACCACGAGCTGGCCTGGTACGCGCCGCAGGAGCTGCCGTTCCTGCTGGAACTGCTCTGAAGTCTCCTGGCCTGGCCTGGCCTGGGCTGCGTCGGCTGAGGTCTCCTGGTGGTGAGGTGCTTGCTCGGCGGTGTCGCGTCTCGCTGCTCCGAGGTGCCGGCTCCCAGCCGCCAGCTGAGCTGCTCCGCCGACGTGCAGCGGGTCGGCATCCCCAAGTTGTCCACAGGTCGATCCGCATGTGGACAACTTGGGCCCGGCGCGGCTGATCAGGCGGTTCTGTCGGGGGCGGCCGATAGACTGGACCAGGGGACGCCCCCCAGGGATAGGGCGGGGGCCGGTCAGGAAGTCTCGAACCACTCCGGGCCTGGCACCGGCAGCTCGCACCGCCACCCGGTCGCCTCCTCCAGCTTCCGTGACACCACCCGCTGCGACCGCGCCATCGGCTCCGCCAGCGTCAGCCGCGACGCCAGCCACTTCGGCACCACTCGGGCCTTCCGGACTCCCGCCGCCTCCGCCAGGACGGCGCCCAGCTCGGCCTTCGTCACCGGGGTCGCCCCCACGTTGTAGACCCCTGAAGACGCCTCCAGTGCGGCCACCGCGCCCGCCGCCGCGTCCCTTGGGTGGATCGCTGTCGTCCAGTCCTTTCGGGAGCCCAGGACGAGCGGGGACAGCAGCGCGCCGGAGCCCACCAGGTTCGCGATGCGCAGCCTGATCACCGTCCGGCCCGCCGCCTCCAGCGCGGCGACGTTCGCGTGCGCCGTCACCGAGGACGCCGTCACACCCCGGGGACGCAGCGGTGCTTCCTCGTCCAGTTCGCGGTCGCCGCCGTCCTCGTAGACGAACGAAATGCCCTCTTGGACCACGATGCGCAGCTCGTCCACCTGGCGCACCGCCGCCGCCAGCGCGGCGCTGCCCGACAGCCGGACGCGGTCGTTCGGGGCCCAGGCCGCCTTGCGCGTCATGTCGCCCGGGCCCGGGATGCGCGTCGCCAGGTTCAGGACCGCGTCGTGCCCGCGCAACGCCTTGGCCAGCGATGTCGCGTCGAACAGGTCACCCGGTACCGGCTTCGCGCCCGTCGCGAGAATCGCCGGCTCGCGGCCGGCCGCGCGGGCCAGCCCGCTCACCTCGTGGCCCGCCGCCAGCAGCCGTGCCAGGGCAGGT
>NZ_JBICSQ010000063.1:0-52884 GCF_043197175.1 Amycolatopsis sp. NPDC049252 | reverse complement strand
CGGCGCCCCGAAGATGGCCAGGACCGCGTCGCCGACGAACTTGTTGACCAGCCCGTGGTGGCGGTCGACCTCGTCGACGACCACCGCGAAGAACCGGTTGAGCAGCCCGACCACCTCCTCGGGCGGGCGGCTCGCGGCCAGGGCCGTCGAGCCGACGACGTCGACGAACAGCACTGAGACCGTGCGCACGGTGCCGCCGAGCTCGGTGGACGTCCGCATCGCCTCGACCGCGACCTCCCGGCCGACGTGCCTGCCGAACAGGTCCCGCAGCCGCTCGCGCTCCCGCAGCCCGGCGGCCATCCCGTTGAACCCGGCCTGCAGCAGGCCGAGCTCGGTGCCGTCGTAGACCGGGATCTCGCCGCCGAAGTCACCCGCCCGCACCCGGGCCAGCGCGTCCTGGACCGACCGGATCGGGTTGACGACGGCGCGGGCGGTGAACACCGTGACCAGCAGGCCGAAGCACAGCACCACCAGCCCGAGGGCGATCACCGAGACGGCGAGCTTCGTCGTCGACACGTCGCCGCGCACCCAGGCCAGCACCGCGGTGACCACCAGCCCGGCGACCGGGACGCCGGTGCCCAGGCACCAGAACAGCAGCATCCGCAGGTTGACGCCGCCGCTGAGGGGCCGCGCCGGGGTGGTGCCCGCCAGGGCTCGCGCGGCGTACGGCCGCAGGGCGAATTCGCCGAAGAGGTAGGCGATCGCGCAGACGACGACACTCGCGAACGCGACGACGAGGAACACGGTCAACGCGACGCCGGGCTGGAGCAACACGGCCAGTCCGGCGAACACCACCGTCGCCACGCCCCACAGCACCGCCTGCACGAGCGTCAGGCGCAGCGGGACACGCAGGCTGGCGGCACGCTCGGTGTCGCTCGGACGGCGTCCCTCGGCCGCCCAGCGGAGGGTCCGCAGGGCGCCGCGGGTGCCCCAGAGGGCGCCGATGACCACGGCGGACACGACGTAGGCGGGCACCGCGACCGCCGTGGCGTGCACGAGGTCGCCGGACAGGCCCGGGGCCGGCATGAGCAGGGCCGCGAGCCCGACCACGACCAGCGCCCCGATGACGTTGGTGGCGACCAGGGTGAGGGTGAGCAGCCGCTGGACGCGCCGGCGCAGCACGGAGACGTCCTGGTCGAGGGGGCCGAGCAGCCCGGAGCCGAAGGGCCCGGCTGGTGAATCGCTGGATGGGTGCACCGGTTCCTGCCGATCGACACACGAATGAGTGAACGACTGTACACCGAAGTGCTGCGGGGGTCGGGTGTGGCGCGCGCGAGTTCACTCCGTGGGGTGGTCGCGCCAGGGTGGTGGCCGGCGTCGTACCCGGCAACCGAGGTGGGTCACGGAGTGCTGCCGGGATGGGTGTGTGGCGCGCCCGGGTTCATGCCGTTGGAGTGGTCACGCCAGGGTGGTGGCCGGTGTCGTGGTCGGCGAACCGAGGTAGGCGACGGAGTGCCGCCGGGTCCGGGTGTGGCGCGCTTGAGTTCGCGCTGTGGGGTGGTGGCTGGCGTCGTGGTCGGCGAACCGAGGTAGGCGACGGAGTGCCGCCGGGTCCGGGTGTGGCGGGCGCGAGGGGGTGGTCACGCCAGAGTGGTGGCCAGCGTCATGCCCGGCAACCGAGGTAGGCGACGGAGTGTTGCCGGGTCCGGGTATGTGGCGCGCGAGTTCACGCCGGCGGGTGGTCACAGCAGGATGGTGGCCAGCGCCGTGCCCAGCAAACCCAGGTAGGCGACGGCGTGCGCGCGGTCCGGGATGGCGGGCGACCACCGCCGCAGTAGCGCGATCGCCGGCAGCGAGCCGGCGAGCAACAGGGCCGCCGCGGGCGGGTCGATCGCCGGGGGCCCGGGCGAGGCCAGGTAGACGGCCGTCGCCACCGCGGCCACCGGGAGGCTGAGGGGGTTGGCCAGCGCGGTCGCGTCGCTCATCGGCAGGCCGCGCCGCCGCAGCAGCGGCACGGTCAGGACGCTGCCGCCGACACCCAGGAACGCCGCCACCGCCCCGATTCCGAGGCCGCCGGCGGTCACCGTGGCCCGGCTCAGCGGCCGCCGCTCACCGCCGCGGACGAACCCGCGCCGCAGCAGGCTGTCGAGGATCGTCGCCGCCAGGTACGCCGCGAACAGCGCGTGCAGCACGCCGTCCGGGACGTTCGTCGCGGCCAGCGCGCCGAGGCCCGCGCCGGCGGCGACGAACGCGGCCAGCGGCCAGACGTACTCCCGGTGCAGCCGGCCCGCCCGTGCCACGGTGATCGTCGCGCCGAGCGAGTTGACGAGCATCACCGCGGCGGACGTCCCGACCGCGACGTGCATCGCGCCCGGGCCCGCCGCGGCCACGGCGTAGACCACCGGGACCGTCACGAACCCGCCGCCGAAACCGAAGAGCGCCGTGGTGACGCCGCTGAGGACACCCAGTCCGAAAAGGAGCACGTGCCGGGACGCTACGGCAGACGCGCGTGGCGGGCATTCGATGATCGGCCACTTCCTTCCGAGTTCCGGCCATCTAGGCTCGGGCTCGTGCGCAACATCCACATCGACACCGTCGACGGCCTCGAGCGGGACGTCGTCGCCATCGGCACCGACTACCCGCCCGGCCACGTGCTCGCGGAACACCGGCACCGGCGGGCCCAGGTGCTCTACGGCGTGACCGGCTCGATGCGGGTCGAGACGGCCGACGGGGCGTGGATCGTGCCGCCGCACCGGGCCGTGCTGATCCCCGCCGGCACCCCGCACGCCGTGCGGATGGACGGGGTCAGCACCCGCAGCCTCTACGTCGAACCCCGTGCGGTGCCGTGGTTTCCGGCTCGCTGCCGGGTCGTCGAGGTGTCGCCACTGCTGCGGGAGCTGCTGCGCGAAGCGGTCGACGTCCCACCGCGGTACGCCGTGCGCGGGCGCGACGCGGCCCTGCTGCACCTGGCGTTGCACGAGCTGCGTCGGGCCGCTCCGCTACCGCTCGACCTGCCGCTGCCCGCCGACCCGGCGTTGCGCCGGCTGTGCCAGGACTTCCTGGCGGAACCACGCGTCGACGTCCGCCCGGCGGCCTGGGCGGCCCGGCTGCACGTCGCGGAGCGGACGCTGCACCGCCGGTTCCGCGCCGAGACCGGGCTCGGCCTCGCCCCGTGGCGGCGCCGGGCCTGCGTGCTGCACGCGCTGCCGCTGCTGGCGGCGGGCGTGCCGGTGGCCGAAGTGGCGGCCGGCCTGGGCTATTCCGGCCCGGGCGCGTTCACCACGATGTTCCACCGTCTCCTCGGCGCGCCGCCGAGCGAGTTCCGCGACCGCTGACTCCGAGGACGGGTGTGCACTGGAACCAGTATGTGTTACGGTTGGTAACAGTAAACCGTGGTAACACCTGACGAGGAGGTCGGCTATGACGAGCATCAGCGAGCGTGAGCCGGAGGTTTCGGACCGCGAGACCATCGCGCGCCGGCTGCTGGACTCGTCGGAGCAGCTCTCGTACGACCCCGTGAAGGAGGTCGACTGGGAGACGCCGCTCGACAAGAGCTTCCACGGCGCCAGCCCCGAGTGGAGCACGCTCTACGGGACGTCCTACTGGGACGAGATGACCCCGGAACAGCAGCGTGAGCTGACCCGCCACGAGGCGGCGTCGGTGGCCAGCACCGGGATCTGGTTCGAGATGATCCTGCAGCAGATGATCCTGCGGGACTTCTACGCGAAGGACCCGACCGACCCGGCGTTCCAGTGGGCGCTGACCGAGATCGCCGACGAGTGCCGCCACTCGATCATGTTCGCCCGCGGCGCGGCCAAGCTGGGCGCGCCCGCCTACCGGCCGACGCGATTCGTCGTCGAGATGGGCCGGGTGTTCAAGGCGACCGCGACCGGCGAGGCCGCCTACGCGGCGATCCTCGTCGCCGAAGAGGTCCTCGACGTCATGCAGCGCGACTGGATGCGCGACGAGCGGGTCGTCCCGTTCGTCCGGACCATCAACAACATCCACGTGGTCGAGGAGTCGCGCCACATGAAGTTCGCCCGCGAGGAGACCCGCGAGCGGCTCGAAGGCGCCGGCTGGGTGCGACGGCAGATCAACGCCCTGGTCGTCTCGATCGCGTCCTACTTCATCGTCACGAGCATGGTGAACGCCAAGGTCTACGAGAACGCCGGGCTCGACGGCCGGCGCGCGCGGCGCGAGGCGAAGGCCAACCAGCACCACAAGTCGATGCTGCGCTCGAGCTGCTCCGGGCTGATGGAGTTCCTGCACTCCGCCGGGCTGCTGACCAAGCCGGCGCTGTGGTTCTACAAGCGCGCGAACCTGATCTGACGTCATGGCCTTCGCGATCACGCAGACCTGCTGCGCCGACGCCTCCTGCGTGTCGGTCTGCCCGGTCAACTGCATCCACCCCACGCCGGACGAGCCGGACTTCGGCCGCACCGAGATGCTCTACGTCGACCCGGACACGTGCATCGACTGCGGTGCCTGCGCCGACGCGTGCCCGGTCGACGCGATCTTCCCGGCCGGCGACCTGACCGGGCCGCTGCGGGCCTACGAAGAGATCAACGCCGGGTACTACGCCGGGCGGGACGTGCTGGCCGAGGCGACCACGGCACCGAACTTCCACCGGTGGGCGCCCCCGGCGTTCACGCGAGTACTCCCAAGCGACTTCGCGCCGCTGGACGTCGCGGTCGTCGGCACCGGCCCGGCGGGCATGTACGCCGTCGAGGACCTGCTGCTGCACACCAACGCCCGGGTCACCCTCGTCGACCGCCTGCCGGTGGCCGGCGGCCTGATCCGCTACGGCGTCGCGCCCGACCACCCGTCGACGAAGAAGATCGGCGAGACGTTCGCGCGCTTCCACGACCACCCGCGGCTGCGGCTGCGCCTGGGCACCGAGGTCGGCCGCGACGTCACCGCGGCCGAGCTGGCCCGGCGGCACGACGCGGTGGTCTACGCGGTCGGCGCCACGGCGGCCCGTCCCCTCGGCGTCCCGGGGGAGGACCTGCCCGGCAGCCTCGCCGCGACGACCGTCGTGGGCTGGTACAACGGCCACCCGGACGTCGCGCCCGGCGCCGTCGACCTCTCGGCGGAGCGGGTGGCCGTCGTCGGCACCGGCAACGTCGCCCTCGACGTCGCCCGCGTCCTCACCGCCGACCCCGAGACCCTGGCCGGCACCGAGATCGCGCCGGCCGCGCTGGCCCGGCTGCGGTCGAGCAAGGTGCGCGAGGTCGTGCTGCTGGCTCGCCGTGGCCCGGAGACGGCCGCGTGCACCCGCTCGGAGCTGCTGGCCCTCGCCGGACGCGCCGGCGTCGACCTCGTGGTCGACACGCACGACCCGCGGGTCGCGGCGGCCGTCGACCAGGGGGAGGGCAAGGCGGCCTGGCTGCGCGGCCTGCCGCGGGAGTCCGTGGACTGGTCCGCGGCCCCGCCGGACGACCGCCGCCGGATCGTGCTGCGGTTCCACTCGGCGCCGGTCGCGTTCACCGGCGACACCGAGGTCCGGGGCGTACGCGTGACGGGCCCAAGCGGCGACGTCGAGATCTGCGCGGGCCGGGTCGTGCGGGCCGCCGGGTTCCGGGGTGTCCCCGTGCCGGGCCTGCCGTTCGACGAGCAGTCCGGGCGCGTCCCGAACACCGCGGGCCGTGTCGAGGGGCTTCCGGGCACGTACGTCGCGGGCTGGATCAAGCGCGGCCCGTCCGGCGGGATCGGGGCGAACCGCACGTGCGCCCACGAGACGGTCGGCGCGCTGATCGAGGACGCCGTCGCGGGACGCCTGCCCGCGCGCCGCCGGAGCCTGTTCGGCCGCCGCTGACCGACCACCCCGTGCCGCCCCGGTCTCCCTCGGAGACCGGGGCGGTTTCGTGCGTACGGCATCCCCCGGATGAGTGATGCGGTACCGCACCGAATCCGGTGCGGTACCGAAGAAATAAGAATGTCCATATCGGACAACTCCGGAAAGCTGCTCATTTGAGCGAGGCACTCGTGTCGACTTTCCTGAGCCTCAGCCGAAATCCGCGACTTTCGTAGGGTTGCCCGCCCGCGCCACCGGGCGTTCCGGGGCAGATATTCGTGGCCGGAGGGGCAGCGGGCGTGCGCGACCCGTATCCCTCGGGGTGCTGGTGCCGGGCGCTGACCGGCAATGTCCGATTCTGCCCGAGCGTTCGCACCGCTGTGTCCATAAGGGAACTGAGCCGCGCGAACCCGCGGATCCCTTCATACGATGACCGTGCTGTCTCCGTCAGGCTTTCACGTCTTCCGGCGTCGAGAGTGCCGGGCGGGGCGATGCCGGGGTTCTCGGAAATCCTTTGTGGACGAATGGTGCCCCACCCCGTTCCGGCAGGGCAGTACACACGGATTCGAGGAGGCGAAATGGCGGCTCAGAACGGCGCCAAGGTAGACACCGGGATCATGCGCCAAGGCGCGAGCACCATCACCGACACCGGCCAGGGCATCACGGGCGTGAACCGCCAGGTGGACTCCACGATGCAGGAGCTGCTGGGCACCTGGCGCTCGGACGCGGCCGTGGTGTTCCAGGAGGCGATGGGCACGTTCGACCGCACCGTGCAGACGATCGTCGACCGGCTGAACACGCTTTCCCAGCACGTCACGACCGGCGCGAACGACTACGACCGCCAGGACGAGGACAACACCTCGAACGTGCGCCAGCAGGCCGCGACCATCGGCGGGCTCCCCGGCTTCTGACCGGTCTCCCTCTTCAGGAAAGGAAAACCCCATGGCTCTGGGTCAGTTCACCATCAGCTTCGCGCAGATGGAAGCCACGGTCGGGCGCGCGCAGCAGCAGTCGCAGCAGATCACCGAGCTGCTCGACCAGATGAACCGCACCATCACCGCGCAGCGCGAGCACTGGCTCGGCAGCGCGGCCGACGAGTTCCAGTCGACCTACGAGTGGTGCCGCCAGCAGGCGCAGACGCTGCCGCAGTCGCTCGACGCCGCCGGCCGCACGCTGGCGACCGTCAACGAGGGCACGTCGAGCACCGAGAGCGCCAACGCGACGCGGTTCGCGCAGCGCTGAGTCTCCCCGCGCTCCGGCCGGGGCCCGGCCGTCAGCCGCCGCGCCCCGGCCGGTTCGTCCTAACGCGACAGACCGGAAAGGACTCCTCCCGCCATGGCCTTCGACCCGGTGGTCTTCGAAACCGCCTCGATCGCGAACCCGAACAACCAGCACAGCGACGCCCCGCCCTCGACCGAGGGCGCGTTCAACAGCCCCGGCCACCAGGACCCGGGCGACCAGGGCAACGTCTACATCCCGGTCGGTGACGTCTCCACCGCGCCGCCGGTCCCGGGCGGCGCGGACCACCCCGGCAAGGGCGTCACCGCGGTGAACACCCAGGCGATGCACACGTTCGCGCAGAACCTGCGCACGCTCGCCGACGGCCCGCTGTCGAAGCTGCCCGGCCAGCTCGACACCGTCAACATCAAGCCGGGCGTGTTCGCCACGGCGCACGACAAGCTCCTCCAGCCGATCGTCGGCGAGGGCGGGCTGCGCGATTCGACCCGCACCACGGTGCAGGACCTCATCACGGCGATGCACGACGCCGCGGACGCGGTCGACAAGGCGGCCAACGCCTACGACTCCGCCGACGAGGCCAACAAGATGACCACCGACGCCTACAACCAGTACTTCGGGCAGCTGAGCTCGGAGATCACCGGCGCCGGGTCCAAACAGCACTGATCGCGGGCGGGCGGGTTTCGGCGAGCTGAGGCGAGCGAGGGACGATGGGCGACGACAACAACACCCACGGGTTCACCCAGGACGACAACGGCGTCTGGCCGGATTCCGGCAACACGCCGACGAACTCCACCGGTGACCCCGGCAAGGACTTCGACGGCCTGACCTGGAAGCAGATCGAGGCCGCGATCCTCGGTGGCGGGTCGATGGCGCCGGGCCAGGACCAGGCCGACCAGGCCTACTCCAACGTGAACTGGCAGTCCCTGCAAGCCGCCGCCGGCGTGTTCCAGACGACGCAGCTGAGCCTGTCGGTCGTCGCCGAAGCGATCCAGAAGCAGGTCGAGGCCCTCGCCGGGGACGACGGCCCGTGGAAGGGCACCGCGGCGACGAACTTCAAGGGCATGATGAACGACATGGCCGCGAAGTTCAGCGGCCTGGTGCACCAGATCACCGACGGCAGCAGCGGCGGCCGCAACATCCCGAACCAGCTGGCGAACTCGGCCGCGTACCTGCAGTGGGCGCAGAACACGTTGCGCTACATCGATTCCTACTACGCCCAGCAGGTCATCGCGCGCGGCAAGGTGCTCAACGACGGGCGCGCGTACATCTCGCAGTTCCCCGACGCCGTCGAGATGATGACCAACGACATGCGCCAGGTCGGCAACCAGCTGTCCGGCAAGTACCACTCGTTCTCCGTCGCCAGCTACACCGCGCCGCCGCCGGCCACCCCGCCGCCTGGCGCGGACGTGCCGCCACCCCCGCCGCCGCCCGAGGCCCCGCCGCCCCCGGACATCCCGCCGCCCGCGGACGCGCCGCCCCCGCCCGCCATCCCGCCGCCGCCCGGCGGTGACACCGGTGGCGGTGGTGGTGGCGACGTGCCGCCGCCCGAACTCCCGCCCCCGCCCGGCGACACGGGTGGTGGCGGTGGCGGAGGCACGCCTCCGCCGTTGTCCAGTGCCGAAATCCCGCCGCCACCCGGTGGAGACTCCGGCCTGGGCGGGGGCGGCGGGGGCACACCCCCGCCGTTCCAGAGCCTCGCCGCTCTCTCGCAGCCGCCCGGTGGCTCCAACGGCCCCGGCGGCCTCGGAGACGTCCCCCCGCCGTCCCTGGACGGGCCGCCCGGGGACGTCGGCGCGGGCGGTGGCGCGCTGCCGCCGCTGACCTCGCCGAGCCTGACCCCGCCGCCGTCCGGCACCGGGGGCAAGGACGACCCGAAGGCCGGTGGCCTCGGGGACATCAAGCCGCCCGCGCTGGACGGCCCGCCCGGGGACACCGGGGCCGGCGGCCTGGGTGACATCAAGGCGCCGTCGTTCGACTCGGCGCCGGGTGACGTCGGCGCGGGTGGTGGCGCCGGCGGCGTCAACGGCCTCGGCGACCTGAAGTCGCCCGCCCTGGGCAATCCGCCGGGTGCCGGTGGCCTGAACGGGCTGGGCGCGAACGCCCTCAACCCGGCCGACGTGCCGTCGTCGCTGCAGGACCCGAAGGCGGGTGGCGGGTTCACCTCGCCGATGGGCGGCGGCATGCCGATGATGCCGCCGGGCGGCATGGGCGGCGGGATGAACCCCGCCGGCTCGGAGCGCCCGGACTCGGCCGGCCTGCTCGGCGGCGTCGACAAGCCGTGGACCAGCAGCCTCCCGGACGGCCTCGGCGACCCCAGCGCCCTCACCGACGCCCCGGCGTTGAAGTCGGCGTCGTGGTCGGCGCCTCCTGGTGACGTCGGCGGTGCGGGCGGCGTCGGCGACGTCGGTGCCGGTGGTGGCGCGGACGTCCCCGATCCGGGTGGGATCAAGGGCCTGGACCCGAGCCAGCTGCAGGGGCCGGGCGACCTGTCGTCGTCTCCGAACGGTGGTCAGCAGCCGGGCGTGCCGGGTGCGGGCATGCCGATGATGCCGCCGGGTGGCATGGGCGGTGGCCTGAACCCCAGCAGCGCGGAGCGGCCGGATTCGGCCGGTCTGCTGGGCGGTGTGGACGCGCCGTGGGATTCGGCGTTGCCGGACGGCCTGGGCGACCCGAGTTCGTTCGGCGAGACTCCCGCCCTGGAGTCGGCCTCCTGGTCGGCGCCTCCCGGTGACGTCGGCGGCGCCGGCGGTGCCGGTGACATCGGCGGTGGCGCGGACGCGGTGGACCCGGGTGGGATCAAGGGGCTCGACCCGAGTCAGCTGCAGGCGCCCGGTGGCCTCTCCTCGTCGAACGGTGGTCAGCAGGCGATCCCGGGCGCGGGCATGCCGATGATGCCGCCGGGTGGCATGGGCGGCGGGATGAACCCCACCAGCGCGGAACGTCCGGACTCGGCCGGTCTGCTGGGCGGTGTGGACGCGCCGTGGGATTCGGCGTTGCCGGACGGTCTCGGCGACCCGAGCTCGTTCGGCGAGACTCCCGCGTTGGAGTCGGCGTCCTGGTCGGCGCCGCCCGGTGACGTCGGCGGTGCGGGCGGTCTCGGCGACCTCGGTAGCGGTTCCGTAGACCCGGGTGGGATCAAGGGACTGGACGCGAACCAGCTGCGGGCGCCGGGCGAACCGTCGTCGAACGGTGGTCAGCAGGCGATCCCGGGCGCGGGCATGCCGATGATGCCGCCGGGCGGCATGGGCGGTGGCGCGAACCCGCCGAGCGCGGAACGCCCGGATTCGGCGGGGCTGCTCGGGGGCGTCAACGCGCCCTGGACCCCGGACGCGCCCACCGGCATCGGCGACCCGACCTCGGTCGGCGAGACCCCGGCGCTCGGCGCGGCCTCGTGGTCGTCGCCGGTGACCTCGGCCGGTGGTGTCGGCGGCGACATCGCGGCTTCATGGTCGTCCCCTGACGGCGAAACTCCGGCCTCCTGGTCGGCACCGGAGCCTGGCTCGCCGGTGACCCCGCTCGGCGGTGTCGGCGAGCCGCCGTCCGCCGGAGCGCCGGTCGCCCCGGCCGGTGGCCTCGGCGAGCCTCCGGCCCTGGGTGCGGCTTCGTGGTCGTCGCCGGTGGCCGGTACGCCCGGGACTCCGGCCGCCGGAGCGCCGGTTACCCCGGCCAAGGGCATCGGCGGGTCTCCGGCCTCGTGGTCGTCACCGGCCGCCGGAACGCCCCTGACCCCGCCCGGTGGTGTCGGCGGCGGTGTCCCGACCACCGGCGACCGTCCCGACTCCGCCGGTCTCCTCGGCGGCGTCGACACCCCGTGGACCTCGGAAGCCACCGCGTCCGGCGACCCGGTCACCGCCGGCGCCATGCCGATGATGCCGCCGCCGACGACCCCGCCCGACAGCGGCGCCGCTGCGGAACGTCCGGACTCCGCCGGCCTGCTGGGTGGCCAAGCCGAGGCCTGGGCCACCGCCGATACCCCGGGTGAACCCGACCCGGGCACCGGCACCCCGCGCGGCTGGGCGACCGCCGTCCCGGTCAGCGGCTGGGGATCCGCCCCGGTCGAGAAGTCTGCAACGGACGATGACGTGCGCGTCGAGGTCGTGCGGCCCGTCGACACGCACGAGGACACCTCCGCCTGGGACGTCGGCACCGCCGAGTTCCTGCCGGGCCTCCTGCCGTTCGCGCCGCCCGCCGAGGAAGAACAGGACGCCGGCACGGACCTCGTCGAGCGCAGTGACGAGCCGTGGCGGCCCGCCGAAGACGAGCCGCGCGG
This sequence comes from Amycolatopsis sp. NPDC049252, assembly GCF_043197175.1. Taxonomy (NCBI): domain Bacteria; kingdom Bacillati; phylum Actinomycetota; class Actinomycetes; order Pseudonocardiales; family Pseudonocardiaceae; genus Amycolatopsis; species Amycolatopsis sp. NPDC049252. The sequence continues at coordinate 41,641 of NZ_JBICSQ010000063.1, read as the reverse complement.
GACCTACCAGCGGATCAGGGTCGGCGACGGCGAGTTCATCCCGGACGAGCTGCCGACCTGCGGTGACGGCCCGGCGATGGAGACCGAAGCCGAGGCCCCCGAACCGGAACCCGAAGAGCCCGAAGAGGAAGAACGCACCATGGCGGACCTCCTGAGCCAGGACGACTCCGCCTGGGGCCGGTCCGCGAGCCGCCCGTCGGGGGTGCTGGAGTGAGCACGGAAACCGTCAAGCGCGGCCCGCGCGCGTCCGGCCCCGAACTGCCCGAAGGCCAGGAAGAGCTGCAGGAGCCGCCCGTACTCGCCGAACCGGCGGCACGGGACTTCAACTCCCTGCTCATGATGCTGCCGATGGGCATCGGGTCGATGGTCATGGTGCTGTCGTTCTCCGGCGTCGGCGGGAGTTCGCCGATGACGTACGTGCTCGGCGGCGGCATGGGACTGTCCATGATGGCCATGAGCGTCGGCCAGCTGACCCGCGCGGTGGGGGAGCGCAAGCGCAAGATGCGCGCCGAGCGCCGGGACTACCTGCGCTACATCGCGCAGGTCCGCACCCGGGCCCGCGCGACGGCCGAGCAGCAGCGCCGGGCCGTGGCGTGGAACAACCCGTCGCCGGACTCGCTCTGGTCGCTGTCGCTGGGCCGCCGCCTGTGGGAGCGCCGCGTCAGCCACGACGACTTCGGCCGCGTCCGCATCGGCCTGGGCTCGCAGCAGTCGGCCCTCGAGCTGGTCCCGCCGGTCACCAAGCCGATCGAGGACCTCGAGCCGCTCTCGGCGATCTCCCTGCGCCGCTTCACCGAGACCTACCGGTCGCTGTCGGGCATCCCGACGGCGGTCGGCCTGCGCAGCTTCACCAGCGTCGAGTTCGACGGCGACCCCGAGGCCGCCGTCGGCCTGGTCCGGGCGATGCTCGCGCAGCTGGTCGTGTTCCACTCGCCGGACGAACTCCGCGTCGCCGTGCTCACCACCGAAGCCGCGCAGTCGCAGTGGGACTGGGTGAAGTGGCTGCCGCACAACCAGCACGCCACCCTGCGCGACCCGGCCGGCCCGCTGCGGCTGCTGGCCGCCGACCACGACGAGCTGCTGGACGTCCTCGGCCCGGACGTCGCCGACCGCGACGACCACGACAAGGCCGTCGGCCCGACCACGACCGAGCCGTTCGTGGTGATCGTCGCGCACCTGGCCACCATCCCCGAGTCGTCGCGGCTGCTGGGCGCGGGCCTGCGCAACGTCGTGCTGCTGGACGTCACCGGCGCGCTTCCCGGCGGTCCCAAGGTGCTGCGACTGACCACAAAGGACGATCGGGTCGAGTTCCCGGCCGGCACCGGCGTCGGTTCGGCGGTCCGCGACGAGCTGTCGGTGACGCAGATCGAGGGCCTCGCGCGACTGCTTTCGCCGAAGCGCACGAGCGGCACCCTGGAGATCACCGAGCAGCCGCTGGAAAGCGACTTCGGGCTGACCGCGCTGCTGGGCATCCGGGACGTCCACACCTTCGACATCACCGGCCAGTGGCGCCCGCGCGCGGTGCAGCGGGCGCGGATGTCGGTGCCGATCGGCGTCACCGAAGACGGCGAGATCGTCGAGCTGGACCTCAAGGAGTCCGCGCAGGGTGGCATGGGCCCGCACGGCATGCTCATCGGCGCCACCGGCTCGGGCAAGTCCGAGCTGCTGCGCACGCTCGTCCTCGGGCTCGCGGCGACGCACTCGTCGGAGATCCTCAACTTCGTCCTCGTCGACTTCAAGGGCGGCGCGACGTTCCTCGGGATGGACCGGCTGCCGCACACCTCGGCGATGATCACCAACCTCGCCGACGAGCTGCCGCTGGTCGACCGGATGCAGGACTCGCTCAACGGCGAGATGGTGCGCCGCCAGGAGCAGCTGCGCGCGAGCGGCCACCCGTCGCTGTTCGAGTACGAGAAGGCCCGCGCGGCCGGCGAGCAGCTGCCGCCGATGCCGACGCTCTTCCTGGTCGTCGACGAGTTCTCCGAGCTGCTGAGCGCCAAGCCGGAGTTCATGGAGCTGTTCGTCTCGGTCGGCCGGCTGGGCCGCAGCCTCGGCGTCCACCTGCTGCTCGCCTCGCAGCGGCTGGACGAGGGCCGCATCCACCGCGTCGAAGGCCACCTGTCGTACCGGATCGCGCTGCGGACGTTCTCCTCGATGGAGTCCCGCAGCGTCATCGGCGTCGGCAGCGCGTACGAGCTGCCGTCCGAACCGGGCAACGGCTACCTCAAGATCGACACCACGAACCTGGTCCGGTTCAAGGCCGCTTACGTCTCCGGCCCGGTCCCGGCGGGCGGTGGTGACGGCGTCAGCGACGTCGCCCGGGCGGGCGCCGAGGTCGTCCCGTTCTTCACCCAGGTCCGCCCGACCCGGTTCATCGTCCGCGACGACGAACCGGACCCGGCGACCGAGAAGACCGCCCAGGAGGTCCTCGAAACCGCGCCGAGCGGCCCGACCCTGGCCGACGCGTTCGTCGAGCGGCTCACCGGTGCGGGCCCGGCGGCGCGCCAGGTGTGGCTGCCGCCGCTGGCCGAGTCGCCGAGTCTCGACGCGCTCCTGCCGGGCGTGCTGCCGGACGCCGTGCGCGGCATGACCGTGCAGGACCCGGCCCAGCTGGGCCGCCTGCGCGTGCCGCTGGGCATGATCGACCGGCCGTTCGAGCAGGTCCGCGAGCTGCTGACGGCCGACCTGTCCGGCGCGGCCGGGCACGTCGCCGTCGTCGGCGGCCCCCAGACCGGCAAGTCGACCCTGCTGCGCACCCTCGTGCTGGCCCTGGCCATGACGCACACGCCGGAGGAGGTCCAGTTCTACGGGCTGGACTTCGGCGGCGGCGGGATCATGTCGATCAGCGGCCTGCCGCACGTCGGCTCGGTCGCCACCCGCCTCGAGCGCGACCGCGTGGTGCGGACCATCGAAGAGATCTCGCAGGTCATGGAGTACCGCGAGAACGTCTTCTCCGAACGCGGCGTCGAGTCGATGGACGTCTACCGGCAGCTGCGCCGCCGCGGCCAGGTCGAGGACCCGTTCGGCGACGTCTTCCTGGTCGTCGACGGCTGGTTCTCGCTGAAGAACGACTACTCCGAGCTGGAGCAGAAGATCGGCGAGCTCGCCTCGCGCGGGCTGTCGTTCGGCATCCACGTCGTGATCGCGTCGACGCGCTGGTCGGAGATCCGGCCGTACCTGCGCGACCTGCTGCAGACCCGGTTCGAGCTGCGCCTCGGCGACCCGATGGAGTCCGAGATCGGCTCGCGCAAGGCCAAGACCGTGCCGAGCCAGCCGGGTCGCGGCCTCACCCCGGACGGCCTGCACTTCCTGGCCGGCCTGCCCCGGATGGACGGCAGCGCGGCCACCGACGACCTCGCCGCGGCGACCAAGGCCGTCGCCGAAGAGGTGCACACGTTCTGGCCGGGCCGCCGCGCCCCGGCCGTGCGGCTGCTGCCCTCGACGCTCCCGCTGTCCGAGCTGCCCCGCCCCGACGGCGACCTGCGGCTGGCGCTGGGCCAGGACGAGCAGCGGCTGCTGCCCGTGTGGCACGACTTCCGCGCCACCCCGCACCTGCTGGTGTTCGGCGACAACGAGACCGGCAAGACCAACATGCTGCGGCTGGTGCTGCGCTCGGTGCTGGCGCGGTACGGGCCGGGCGAGGCGAAGATCGTGCTCGCCGACCCGAGCCGCCAGCTCGACGCCGAGGTCCCCGAGGCCTACCGCGTCGGTTACGCGACGACGACCGAGGCGCTGCAGGAACTGGCGACCCAGACGGGCGTTTCGCTGTCGCCGCGCGTGCCGGACCAGAGCGTCACCGCCGACCGGCTCAAGCGCCGCGACTGGTGGACCGGCCCCCGGCTGTTCCTCGTCGTCGACGACTACCAGCTGCTCACCGGCGGCATGGGCTCGCCGCTGGAGCCGCTGCTGTCGCTGCTCGCGCAGGGCGCCTACATCGGTATGCACCTGGTCGTCGCGCGCAGCACGTCGGGCGCGATGCGGGCGCTGAGCGACCCGGTGATCCGCCGGCTGTGGGAGCTGGGCAGCCCCGGCGTCGTCTTCTCCTACCCCAAGGAGGAAGGCAAGTTCCTCGGCGAGGCCGCGCCGCGCAAGCTGCCGGCCGGGCGCGCCCAGGTCGTCACCCGCCGCGGTGTGAAGCTCGTCCAGACCGGGTTCGTGCCCGGTCCCGACCAGCAGCTCGTCGGCAGCACATTCGGCACTCTCGAAGGGAGCGGACGTTGACCGCCATGCAGCAGGGCGAGCTGTGCCGGATCACCGTGCACGGGCCGCAGGGTCGCGCCGACCTGGCCGTGCCGATGGGCATCCCGGTGACGAGCCTGCTGCCGGTGCTGCTGCGGCACACCGGCGGCCGTGAGGAGCTCGGCGACTCGTGGGTCCTGCAGCGCCTCGGCGAGGCACCGCTCGACCCGGCGGGCACGCCGGAGTCGCTCGACTGGCAGGAGGGGGAGGAGTTCCACCTCCGTCCCCGGCTGGACCCGTTGCCGGAGCTGGACTTCGACGACATCGCCGACGGCATGGCCACCGCCGTCAGCCGCCAGGCCGGCCGCTGGAAGCCCGAGTTCAACCGGTTCCTGTTCCTCGGCTTCTCCGTCGCGGCCCTGCTGGTACTGGCCCGAGTGCTGCTTTATCCGGGCACGCAAGGGCTTTCCGCGATCGGCTCGGCCGTCGTCGCGCTGGGACTGCTCGTGGCGGCCGTCGGCTCGGGTGTCCGTTCCGACGACGAAGGGCTGATCACGCTGCTCGGCCTGGGCGGCTGCGGGTTCGCGTTCGTGGCGGGCGCGGTCGCCGTCGCGGGCGTCGGGCCGGCGTTCGACCTGCAGACCGCGCCGATGCTGTCCGGTTGCCTCTCCTTCGGCCTGGCGGGCGGGCTGATGCTCGGCGGCCGGGCCGCGTGGGCGCCGGTCACGCCGTTCGTCCCGTTCGGCACGGTCGTGGCCATCGGGGCCGCCGGCGCGATCACGCTGTGGCTGCACTACGGCCCGGAGTTCTCGCCGGTGCAGTCGGCCGCGCTCGCCTCGGCCGTCCTCATCGGACTGCTGGTGTTCGCGCCCCGGATCGGCATCCGGTTCGCCCGCATCCGCGGCCCGCAGTTGCCGCGCACGGCCGACGAGCTGCAGTACGACATCGAGCCGGCGCCGGCGGAGAAGATGGTCGCGCAGACCGCGTACGCCGACGGCTACCTGACGATCGCCTGCGTCGCCTCGGCGGTGGTGTTCGCCTGTTCGTTCCCATTCCTGGTCGGCCAGGGGTTGTTCCCCGGCATCCTGGCGGGGCTGCTCGCGGCGGCCGTGCTGATGCGCTCGCGCAGCCTGCTCGGGGCGTGGCAGCGGGTGCCGCTGTCCGTCGCCGGCGCGCTCGGCCTGGTGCTGCTGGCGTTCTCGCTGATCGAACCGCTCACGCCGGACTGGCGCGGCGCGTCGGCGGCCGGGGTGGTGCTGGTGTTCTTCCTGCTGGTGCTGGCGATGCTGCGGCCCCCGCCGCGGCGGCTGCTGCCGATCTGGGGTCACCTGGCCAACTGGCTGGAGACGTTGAGCGCCGTCGCGATCCTCCCGATCCTGCTGCAGCTGTTCGGGACGTACGCGTGGGCCATCGGTCTCACGGCATGAACACAGACGGGGTGCTTTGAGAGATGGTGCAGACGCAGAAGGACCACGTCGAGGCGTATTCGTTCCTGATTGGACGGATGACCTCGGCCCTCGTGCTCGGCGACGCGAGCCACCTCGACGTGCCCGCCAAGCGCACCTGGACCGGCCTGCTGGTCGGCGCGGCGCTGGCGGTGCTGATCGTGCTGGGGTTCTTCGTGTTCGGCCTGATCGCCCACCACACCGGGCACGCCGTCCAGGCGCCACCCCCGGTCCGCCGAGCCTGAAAGGGAGGGTCACCATGGATCTCTCGCTGACGCGCCGCCGCGGCGGCCCGGACACCGATCTGGGCAAGCAGACGGTCGGCAACGCCCTCGTCGTCCACCCGGCGGCCGGGATGACGGAGGAGGCGCAGGCGCTCGCGCTGGGCGTCGCCGCCGACGACGAGCACGACCTCGTCGTCGTCGACCTGCCGGTGGACTCGCCGATCTCCCTGTGGGAATCGGTGGCCAAGGCGCTGCCGCGGCGGCGTCGCGGAGTGCGTCTGGTCATCGGCGGGCGGTCGCGGGAGACGTCGGCGCTGGCCGGGCAGTGGCTGGCCGAGCGGATCGGCCGCCCGGTGCTGGCCCCGGACGGTTCGGTGATCCCGAGCGCGGGCGGCGCCCTGTTCGTCCACAGTGGACGCGGCAGCGGCTGGGTCCGGTTCCAGCCCGGACGTCCGCCGAAGTGGGAGGCGAAGCGCTTCCCGCGTCCCTCCTGGGATTCCGGCGTCACGGCCGAACTGACGTCGACGAGCTCCCGCGGCGTCGCCGAGCCGTTGCCGGGCGGCCTGTGGATCCGCCCGGTGGGCTTCGACCGCCAGCTCGGCTACCACCGCTCGGCGCTGATCCGCGGCCTGCCGGCGCTGCCGGACACGATGACGATCGTCCTGGGCTGCCCGGGCTGCCCGCCCCTGACGATGGACGACGCGGCGCGGCTGTGGATGCGCCTGCCGGAGCCGGTGCGCCACAAGGCCCGTTTCGTCCAGTACGGCCCGATGTCGGTGCCCGCCGGGACGACCCTGGGCCAGGCGCTCGCCGACCTGCTGGGCCGCGAAGTCGGGTTCTACAGTGGACTCCCGATCGGCGCCCCGCACGACCTCGACGTCTGGACGGTGCTCTACGACGGCGGCCTCGGCTGGGCGAGTTTCGCCCGCGAGCTGGCGTACGTCCCGCGGCAGCCGCTGCCCCGGCTGCTGGACCACCGCGCGCCGATCGAGGGTCTGAAGGAGATCGAGCCGGCGGTGTACTGGTACTCGCCGGACGCGGTGCTGGAGGTCGTCCAGTCCGGCCTGCTGCTGCGCCCGCCGTCGGCCGGCCCGGCGGTGGCGGCCCTGCGCGAGGTCACGCTGGACACGTCGGTGCACAACCTGACCTACGACGTCCCGGAAGAGGGCGCGGACGCGGTGGAGCGCATGCGCCTGCTGGCGGAGGACGTCCTGGCCAGGCTGGACGAGCACACCCGTCGCATCAGCAGAATCCTCCCCGCGGCGGCGCTGCTGGCGGAACGGGCCCGGGCGACGATCCCGCGCCGGGCGCTGGCGGAGATCGAGGCGGCTTCGCCATCGGCCACGCCTGCGCCCGCTGTTCCCCCGGCGGCGGCCCCGACCCGGGTGGGCGGCACGGCCCCGGCGGAGGCCCCGCTGATGAGCATCTCGGAGCGCTTGGACCCGGGAGCGGTGATCGCGGCAACGATCACGACGGCCGCCCCGCCCCGGCTGCCGGCGCCTGGCACGGAGTCGGCCGTCTCGGGCCCGGCGATCAGCGCACCCCCCGCGGGCTCGCCGGTGTCCGGCGGCCCGATCACGCTGCCGGCAACCCCGCCTGCGGGCATCGGCGGCCCGGTGATCACGAACGCACCGGAAGCCGTGGCCACCCCCGCTGCGGCTGCGGCGGTCGTCTCGTCTTCCACCGGCGTGGACGGGTCAACGACTGGCAGCGGCATCGATGGCCTGGCCACCGACCCCGACGGGGACGGCTCAACGACTCGCGGTGGCATCGATGGCCAGGCCACCGACACTGTCGTGGATGGCCCGGCGACCGGCGCCAGTGTCGAGCCTGATTCGCGATTTGCTTCCCGCGGCCCGGCCACCCCGCCCCCGGCGGGCCCGGCCGCGATCCCACCGCCCGACGGCCCGGCGAAGATCGCCGAAGAGGCCCCTGCACCAGCGCCCCTTCCCCCACCGGCGGTTCCCCTGGCCGGTGTTCGCGAAGCGGTAGCCGGTTCGGTGCTCTCGGCCAGGTCCGCGGCACCCTCGGCCAGCGTGGCCACGGACCTGCCCGCCGACCCGGCCTCCGCGGTTCCGCCGGCGGCGCCCGCCGCCCCGCCCCCTGCGGCTCCGTCTGCCGGAGCCATGGGTGGTCCGGCAGGCGCTTCGACCCCGCCTCCTGCTGTTCCGCCCGCCGGGCTTGCCGGCAGGCAGGCTGCTCCTACGCCCCCGACTCCTGCGGTTTCCCCCGCCGAGACCATCAGCGGACCAGCTGCCCCCGCAGCTCCGCTTCTCGCGGTTCCGCCTGCTGGCGTTGTCGGTGGTCCGGCTGCTCGCGTGACTCCGCCTCTCGCGGTCCCGCCTGCAGGCGTCGCCGGTGGCCCGGCTGCTCCCGCGACTCCGCTTCCCGCAGGTCCGCCTGCTGGCGTTGTCGGTGGCCCGGCTGCTCCCGCGACTCCGCTTCCCGCAGGTCCGCCTGCCGGTGTCGCCGGTGGCCAGGCCGCTTCCGTGACTCCGCCTCCCGCGATTCCGCCCGCCGGATCTATCGGCGGACCAGCCGCTCCCGCGACTCCGCCTCCCGCGGTCCCGCCTGCTGGCGTCGTCGGTGGACCAGCCGGTCCCGCGACCCCTCCTCCCGCAGTCCCGCCCGCCGGAGTCCTCAGCGGCCCGGCCGCCGAAGCCCCCGCCCCGCTCAGCCAAGCACCGAAGACTCCGCCGTCCGCGGCTTCGCCCCTCGAGGTCGCGGGCGGCGGCACCACCCCCGCCCGGCTCCAGCCCACCCCCACAGCCGAGGCCAGCGCCCTTCTCCCCAAACGTGGAGTCGATAAGGAACGTGAGTGGTTGCGCAAGTCCCTCGGCGCCGAGTACGGCCTCATGTCCAACGCCGCCGCGCGGATCCTCTCCGAGCACCCCGGCTTCCAGGGCGCGCTCGCCGCGTCGCCGGCTGACGTCCTCACCGACGCCGTCGCCGTGCAGCTCTACCTCTCGGCGAAGGGCACGGCCATCGACGCCGGCCTGCGCGCCGGGCGCAACGGGCCGCACGTGCCGATCGCGCGCTGTGTCGTCGCCGGGCTCGGGCGGCTGCCGTCGCACCGGGGGCCCGCGTCCTTCGCGACCAGCCCGACCGCCGCGCAGTGGGCGCTCTACCGGACCCGCAAAGTCCTCACCGAGTGGGGTTTCCTGCACACGCAGACCACCCCGATGTCCACATCGGACGGTGACACGGACATCCTCGTCTGGTCGGTCACGGCCCGCCGGACGAAGCTGCTGGAGCCGGCCGAAGGCGTCGCCAACCGCGCGCTCTTCGTCCCTGGCACCAGCTTCAAGGTCCTCGAGATCACCGAGCCGACGGACACCGGGCGCGGGCTCGTGCTGTTGCGCGAACTGACCGTGAGCGAGGTCGACGAGACCGGCAAGGTCGCCGCCGACCGGATCTCGCTCGACGAACTGGCCCTCGAGTCGCTGCGGCGCGAACTCGAGATGTGGGCCGAGACCGACGGCCGCGCACCGATCGGCCCGGCGGCCGCCGGGCGGTTCGGCGTCGTGCCGGGGCTGGTGTGAGGGAGAGGCGGAACTGATGAACCGACAGGTGCTCACGGTCGGCGGCGAAGGCGCCTACCCCACGATCGGCGCCGCGCTCGCGCAGGCCCAGCCGGGCGCCACGATCAGTGTCCACTCCGGACGCTACGAGGAGAACCTCGTCGTGGACCGCATGGTCTCACTGGTCGCGGAAGGGGACGTCGAGATCGTTGCCCGCGAGGGCAGTGTCCTCGTGGCCAACGCCGAAGCCGTCCAGCTGCGCGGCTTCACCCTCACCGGGCAGGACGACAAGCTCGTCGCGGTCGACGTCGTCCGCGGCGAGGCCGCCCTCGACGGCTGCCGCGTCACCGGCGCCTCCTGGGCGACGCTCCTCGCACGCCTCCAAGGCTCCCTCGCCCTGCGCGGCTGCGCCGTGACCAGCACTGCCGGCGCCGGGATCGTCGTCGCGTCGGCGTCGCAGAGCACCATCGAGGACACCGAAATCAGCGGCACGGCGTCGTCGGGCGTCGTCGTCGCCGAGGTCGGCTCGGTCGTGCTGCGCCGGTGCGCGGTGCGGCAGCCGAAGGGCAACGGCGTGTGCGTGAACGGCGAGGCCGTCGCGGTGGTCGAGCAGTGCGAGATCACCGGCGCCGAGAAGCCCGCGATGGTCGTCGAGCAGCAGGGCCGCGCCACCATCACCGGCCTGACCGTGCGCGACAGCGCGAACGTCGACCTGTACCTGACCAGCGAAGGCCGGGTGTCCGTTGTGGACTCCCGGTTCCTCTCCGCGCCGATGCAGGCGGTGCACGTCGCCGCGTCGGCCGCGCCGATGCTGCGCGAATGCGTGTTCGCCGGTGCGGAGCGCAACGCCGTGCAGGTCACCGGCAACGCGTCACCGCGTTTCGTCGACTGCACCTTCGAGGACTCGCCGGTCACGATCCTCGCCGACGGCGAAGCCACCCCGAACTTCGAGCGCGCGACCGTGCGGGGCGCGACGCAGACCGGCGTGCTCGTCACCGGCGCCGCGACGGTCCGGATCGCCGGGCTGCGGCTCGCCGGCCACGGCATCGTCCTTTCCGGACAGTCGCGATTGGACGTCATGGACGCGTCGGTCGAGACCGGCCGGGGCGCCGCCTTCGAGGTCACCGAATCCTCGTGGCTGACCGGCACCGACCTCCACGTGCGGGGCACCGGCTTTCGGATCACCGGCACGGCCGAGCTGCAGGACTGCGAGATCGCCGACGAGGTCGTGGTCGCGCCCGGCGCCACGCTCACGGCGTCGCGCTGCCGCGTGCGTGACGGCATCTCGGCCGACGACGGCGCGAACGTGACGCTCACCGAGTGCGAAGGTGACGGTGCGACGAGCGCCGAGCCGGAGGCGCTGCCGCCGGCCGAGCCCAGCGTCAGCGAGGCCTCGGGCGAGGTGCTCGACGGCCCGCTCGGCGAGCTGGAGTCGCTGGTCGGCCTGGCCGGGGTGAAAAAGGAGGTCACCGGCCTGATCAACCTCATCCGGATGTCCCAGATGCGGGAGCGGATGGGGTTGCCGATGCCGCCGATGAGCCGTCACCTCGTCTTCGCGGGCCCTCCCGGTACCGGCAAGACGACGGTCGCGCGCCTCTACGGCACCGTCCTCGCCGAGCTGGGCATCCTGTCCAAGGGGCACATGGTCGAGGTCGCGCGGCAGGACCTCGTCGGCCAGTACATCGGCTCGACGGCGATCAAGACGACCGAGGTCGTCGAGAAGGCCATCGGCGGCGTGCTGTTCATCGACGAGGCGTACACGCTCTCGGCCGGCTCGGGCGGCTCCGGGCCGGACTTCGGCCAGGAGGCCATCGACGCGCTGATGAAGATCATGGAGGACCAGCGCGACTCGCTCGTCGTGATCGTCGCGGGCTACTCCGAGCAGATGGACGTCTTCCTCGAGTCCAACCCCGGTCTGGCGTCGCGGTTCACGCGGACCATCGAGTTCCCGAACTACAGCGTCGACGAGCTGGTCACCATCACCCTCGGCCTGACCCGCAAGCACTACTACGAGCTGACCGACGACGCCATGACGGCGCTGCGCGAGTACTTCGAGCGGGTGCCGAAGAACTCGACGTTCGGCAACGGCCGCGTCGCGCGGAAGCTGTTCGAAGCCATGGTGAACAACCAGGCGTCGCGCCTCGCGCTGCAGCCGCCGTCGAAGGACTCGGAACTCAACCGCCTGACGGCCGAGGACCTGCGCGCCGAGCTGGCGAACCTGCCCGCGGCCGCGCAGGCGGCGGTGTCGGTGGGCACCGACCCGGCCGCCGCCGTCGGCGCGGCGGACAGCGTGCACCGGCTGCGCGAGCTCGTCGGCCAGAAGACGGTGCGCGAGCACGCCGAACGCCTGCTGGTCCGGCTCGGCGGGCTCAAGCACGGACGTCAGCCGCTCGGCCAGGAGGCGAACGTCGTGCTCAGCGGCGAGCGCGGCTCGGGCCGGGCGGAGTTCGCGCGGCTGTACGCGCGCGGGCTCGCCGAACTGGGCCTGGTCGGCGTCGGGCAGCTCGTCCGACGATCGGTTGCCGAGGACCTGATGCCGCGCTGGCCGGGGCAAGCCGAGCACCTGGTCCGCACCGCGTTGGACGACGCGAGCGGCGGCGTGCTCGTGCTCGATTTGGACGGTGACTGGGAGTCCACTGTGCACACTTCCGGCCACGAAGTGCTTGAAGCGCTGGCGGAAGCGGTCGGACGGCGGCCCGCGGACCCGGTCGTCGTGCTGACCGGCGAGCCGCGCCGCGTCCGCACCCTGGCCGGGCTGGTGCCGTCGCTGCGCGACCGGTTCCCGGCGGTCTGGGAGCTGGGGGAGTACACAGTGGACGAACTCGGCGAGATCGCCGTGCGGCTGCTGGTCCGTGGCGGCCACGAAGTCCCGGACGATGTCCGCGACGCGCTGGCGCACGAGCTGGCGGCGGCGCCGGAACGGACGGTGCACGCCGCGCACGAACTCGCCCGCACGCTGTCGGCCACGGCGGCGTCCCGCACGCTGGCCGCGGCGGACCTGCGCGGCGTCCGCCCGCCGGACGTCGAACCCCTCGCCCTCGGGCAGGGACTGGCTTCGGTCGGCTGAAGGAGGAGTCATGGCATCGCCGTACGAGAAGATGCTGGAGGACGCGCTCGGCGCGTACCAGCGGCAGCGCGAAAACCTGACCGCGGCCAAGGAACGGATCGACGAGGCCACCGGCACGGCGACGTCCGCGCGCCGCGAGGTGACCGCGACCGTCGGCCGCACCGGCGAGGTCACCGAGCTGACGTTCCCGACCAGCGCGTACAAACGGATGGCGCCGGCCGAGCTGGCCGGGGTGATCGTCCGGACCATCGCGCAGGCGCGGCAGCAGGCGATCGACGCGTCAGCCGAACAGCTCGCGCCGATGCTGCCGCCGGGGTTCTCCGCGCACGAGCTGATGGCCGGGAAGGTCGACGTCGAAGCGTTGTTCGCCGCCCGCGTGCCGGGTTTCGAAGGAGGGACCGAGGATGACTGACCAGTTCTTCGTCGACGCCGACGGGCTCGACACCGGCCGCAACGGCTACCGCGAGAAGGCGACCGAGCTGGAGGCGCTGGTGCAGCGCATCCAGGCCCTCGGCAGCTCCGGGCGCGTCTCGGAGGCCGCGGGCAACGACAAGAACGGCAACGCGTTCGCCCAGACGCACATCAAGGCGGTGGGCGAGATCCGCGACGGCGTCCGGCTGTGGGCGAAGGCCGTCGACGGCACGTCGGACGCGATCGGCGACATGGCGGGCTCGTTCCGCGACGCCGACCAGGGCGCGTTCGACATGGCGCGCGACCTGCAGAAGAACTTCCTGCAGCTGCAGGAAGACGTCTCGAAGCCGCCGACGGCCTAGGTTTCGGAGCCCGCGATGAGCCTGATGGTGGATCCCAGCCTGAACTGGATCTTCTACATCATCGCGGGTGACGCCTGGCCGCAGGGCGACGAGGACAAGCTGCGCGAGCTGGCCGCGGAGTGGGACCAGGTGGCGCGCGACATCGCGGCGGCGGGCCAGGGCTTCAACCAGCTGTCGCAACACGTGACGGCGAACGTCGGCGGCGACGTCCAGCAGAACTTTGCCGGTTTTTCGCGCAACCTGAGCACGCTGGGCGCGGACTACGTCCAGCGCGCGCGGGCGCAGGCGGCGTCTCTGCGGGAGCAGGCGCTGAACGTCGAGAACGCCAAGTACGGCATGCTGATCTCGATCGCCGTGACGGCGGCGGAAGTGCTGTGGGCGTTGACGAATCCGTTCACTGCGCCCCTGGTCCCGGAGATCATGGCGGCCGGCCGCACCGCGGTGGTGACGGTGCAGCGCACGCTCGTCCAGCGCCTGACGAGCCTGCTGGCCAGGATCGCCCGCGAGGCGGCGCAGGAAGCGGCCGAAGAGGTCGCGGAAGACATGCTGGCGCAGTTCATCCAGATCGCCCAGGGCAACCGCCACGGCTTCGACTGGAAGTCCATCGGCCAGTCGGCGGCCCTGGGCGCGGTCGGTGGCGCGTTCGCGCATCTCGCGGGCAACGGTCTCGGGAAGATCGACGGCAAGTTCGGCACGAAGTTCTCGAAGAACGTCTGGGGCGAGGCAGGAAACGAGGCCGCGACGGAGGTGGTGGTCGGCCTGACCGGAGCCGCGGCCTTCGGCGGCGACCTGGACAGCCTGGGCTGGGGAGCGTTGAACGGAGGCCTCAGCGGCGCGGCGACCCATGGAGCCCACCACGCGGGGGAGTCGCTGCACGACAAGCTGACCGGGGGAGGCCCGGGACCCGGCGACGCGGGGCCGAAGGACGTCGGCGACGTGGGGTTCGACAAGGCGAACATCGGCCCGATCGACGCACCTCCGGCGCCGGGTTCCGGCTCCGGGCCTGGTGGATCTGGCTCGAACGGGGCAGGTTCGGGGGCGGAAACCGGTGCTCCCGGTTCGGGCGGGGCGGGTTCTGGTGCCGGCGCGGGCACGGGAACCGGTGGTTCCGGCTCGAATGGAGTCGGTACGGGTACTGGGGCCGGGGGTGGTTCCGGGGCGAATGGCGCGGGTTCTGGTGTGGGCATTGGAGCTGGTGGTTCCGGCTCGAACGGAGCTGCTACGAGTACCGGGAGCGGGGGTGATCCCGGATCGAATGGCGCGGGTTCTGGTTCTGGTGCGGGCACCGGAGCCGGTGGTCCAGGCTCGAACGGGGCCGGTACAGGCGCAGGGAGCGACGGTACCTCCGGCGCCGGAACAGGTTCCGTTGGATCTGCTTCAGGCGGTGCAGGTACAGGCACCGGAGGACCCGGCTCAGGCGGCACGAATTCCGTTGCCAGCGCGGCCGGCTCCGGCAACCCGGCTCCAGGCGGGGCGGGCACGGGTGGACCCGGTTCGGCCGGGACGGGCACGGCTGGTTCCGGCGGGCCTGGCTCGACCGGGGGAGGCTCTGGTTCGAACAACTCCGGGCCCAGCGCAGGTACACCCGCTCCGGGGGGAGCAAATGCGCCGGGTTCGAACGGAGCAGGCTCGGGCCCGTCGGCTTCCGGTGCGGGAAACGGTGCGCCGGGCATCGGAGGAGCGGGAGCTGACGTCGGCACGGGTGGTACCAGCACCAGTCCCGGTCAGTCCGGAACCGCCGGGACCAGCTCGGCTGGGACCGGCGCAGGGCCTGGTCTTTCCGGCGCGGATACACCCGGCGTGGGACAAGGCGTTGGCTCTGGCGCGGGCGTTGGTTCGAGTGGTTCCGGCGTCGAAACCGGAACGAGTTCGACCGGTACCGGCGGTCCAGGTTCGACCGGAGGGGTGGGTTCCAGCACGGGTAGCCCGTCGGCGCAAGGTGGCCCCGGGGGAGGTGCGGTCGAGCAGGGTGCGACCGCACCTTCCCCTGGTGCCGCCAACCCCGGCAGCGGTACCGGACCCGGGACGCAAGGGCCAGGCGCCGGTTCCCCGGGGTCCGGTCAGGCGAGTCAAGGTCCCGGCACCGGTTCTGCAGGCCCGGCCGGCCAGAACGCGGGCACCGGTTCCAGCGTGAACGGTTCGGCGAACCCCGGAACCGGTTCAACTTCGGCAGGCCCGGCGAGCCAGGACGCGGGCACTGGTCCGAGCGTGAACGGTTCGGCGAATCCCGGCACTTCAGACGGTCTGGGGCCGAACGGCTCAAGCGCTGTGACGCCCGTCGAAGCCCCGGCTACCGCCGCCGGTAACGGCCCCCAAGAGTCGAGCCCGGCGCCGCAGACCGCCGCCGGTGTGAACTCGACGGGCACCGGGACCATCACGAATCCCGGCACCAGCGCCGGAAGCTCGGGGACCAGTGCGCCGAGTACTGGCCCAGGCACCAACTCGACGGCCGTTGGCAACTCGGGTGCCAACACCGCCGGCACGAACCCGACCGTCGGCGGCAACTCGAGCGTGAACGCACCCTCTACGAATCCGCCCGGGACCGGCAACACGTCGGGAGCCAGTCCCTCGGAGGGGCCGACCAGCGCCGGCGGCAAGACGGGCCTGCCGGGCTTCTCCCAGCAAGGTTCGGCGAACCGCACACAGCCGGACGCGAACGCACCGGCGCCGCCGCCGGTGGCAGGAAGCGTCGGCGGGGTTTCCGTAGTGACCTCTGCTCCGCAGCAGCCCAACACGGGACCGGCGACCGGCACCAGCTCGACGGCCCCTGAGACCGGAGACGCCAAGGCAGGCCCCGAGTCGAACACCGGGACCGGGCCGACCAAGGATGGCTCCGTGTCACCGGCCGGCACCGGACCGGTCAAGGCCGAGCCCGGGTCGACCGCTGCGGTCGGCCCGGTCAGGTCCGATCCCCAACCGACGCCAGGGACTGAGACGGCAAAGGTCGGCCCCGAGCCGACGGTGGGGTCCGCATCGGCCAAGGCTGACGCCAATCCGGCCACAACGATGGGAAAGGCCAACGCAGGCCCCGCCACGGCGCTCGGCACCGCCAAGACAGACTCCCAGTCGCACACAGCGACCGGGCCGGCCAACGTGGGTCGGCAGTCGACAGCAGAGGTGGGAAGCGCTAAATCAGATCCCGGGTCGAACCCGGGGACCGGGTCGGCCAACGTGGGTACGTGGTCGACGGCAGAGGTCGGAGCCGCTAATTCAGGCCCGCAGTCGGACACGGCGACCGGGTCGACCAACGTGGGTCCGTGGTCGACGGCAGAGGTGGGGACCGCTATTTCAGGCCCGCAGTCGGACTCAGCGACCGGGTCGAGCAATGCGGGCCCGTGGTCGACGGCAGAGGTGAGAGCCGCTAATTCAGGCCCGCAGTCGGACTCAGCGACCGGGCCGGCCAACGCGAGCCCGCGGTCGACACCAGAGGTGGAAGCCGCCAAAACCGGTCCCGGGTCGAACGCCGGGACCGGACCGGCCACCGGAGCTCGGGCGGCCACGGGGGCCGGTACCCCCACGACAGGTCCCGAGTCGGCTACCGGGGCTGGAGTCAGCAAAACCGGCGGCATCCCGGCGACGCCCGACCAGAAGCCAGGGCCCGTCGCGCCAGCCAAGCCCATCAAGACCGACCCCGTCGCACCCCCGAGGGGCACGACTCCACCTGACCCGGGCCAAGCTTCGACGGTCACCAATGACGAGGACACGAAGACCGGCCCCGGGAAGAAGGACGATTCGGATCCGGCAGCCTCCTCGAACGGACAGGGTCCGACCAAAGCCAAGCCGGTTCGGACCGAAACCATCGGCCCGAAGAAGCCCTCCCGCCACACTCCGGCCGCCGCGCCCAAAGCCAAGACCACCGTCGCTCCGCAAGCCGACGGTGGGAAGGCCGACTTCCACCAAGCCCGCAAGGACTTCTCCTTCACCTTCGTCCGCGAGACCGGCATCCTCGGCGACATCGGCAACCGAGACAACAACAACCAGGACTCGATCGGCGTCGTCGCCACCGTGGCCGCCACTCCGGACGTCGACCTCGCCGCGCTCGCCGCGAAGTACGGGCAGGGCTTCGACGGTGACAGCCACCGCGGCCGCTTCGGGCTGGTCATCGGGGTCAACGGCCGGGACGCCGCGCAGGTCGACCAGGCCGTCCGGAACTTCCAGAGCAGCTGGGACGGCCGGTATCCCGTCGCTGTCGTCGGGTTCACCTGGCGGCACCCCACCTCCGACGTCGACGACCAGAAGACCATTCCGTACGGCGCCATCCGCGAAAGCATCGTCCGGCATCCCGTCACCACCGAACTCACCGGCCGGATCACCGGGGACGTCTACCTCCACATCGGTGACGCCGACGTCGACAGCTTCACCACCGACCGCGGGCCGCTCTTCGACGCCGTCGACGCCTCCGTCAAGAACAACCCCGACGGGCCGCCCGAAATCCTCAGCGGTGGCTACCGCGTCCGCGACCAGGACGGACCGAACGCCAACGCCGCCGCCCAGCTCGACCTCGACGTGCGCGACGCCATGGCCGGCGTCGATCCGCGCAGCGTCTACTTCCCCGAGCCCAACACCTTCGTCCGGCTCACCGGGCCCAAGCTCGAGAACGACGCCACCTTCGGCACCAAGAACCCCCACACCGGCCGCTTCGACTACGGCGCCAAGGAAGGCCAGGGCCTGCTCGACTCCGTCATCGCGCAGCGCAACGCCGGCTGGAAGTACGGCGAGCACCCCACCGCCATCGCGAAGTTCGACACCGGCCTCGCCGTCCGCACCGACGGCAGCCGCATCGCCGCCAAGGCCGGCCCGGATCCCGCGACGCTCACCCAGAGCCACGCCAACCCGACCACCTGGACCGACCAGGTCACCCACCACCTCGCGGCGCACACCGCCGTCGACCCCAACCTCGCGCGCACCGCCGCGAAGATGGCCTTCCACGGCATCACGCCGAACGGCCCCAACCCGCCCAAGCTGGCCGGCCCCGATCTGCTCAAGACGCTGCCCAAGGACGAACGCGCCGCCTTCACCGCCGCGGCCAAGGCCGATCCGGACGCTCGCGCGCTGGCCAACCTGGCCGTCAAGACCCGTGACGCGCTGATCGACCACCGGCACCAGAACTCGGCCCAGGCGCCGCCCAAGGTCCACAATCGACAGTCCACTTCAGACGTCCAAAGCGGCACCGACACCAGCCGTCGTGAGACCGCGCCGCCCGCGCGGCTGGTCTCGGAGCGCTTCGACCCCGCCAAATCGATCGCGCAGCAGTTCGAGGGTGCCGGCCTCAAGGACGGCGAACTCGACGGCGCGATCACCCAGATCCGCTACGACGTCCGCCGTTACCAGACCGCGAACGGCGACTGGGTGCGGGACTTCACCGTTCCGCTCGACCTGACGTCGAATTCCGGCTCGGTGACGCCCGAGGCTCGCGCCCAGCTCGCGCAGGACCTGCAGAAGCACCTCGACGCCACGATCAACCAGGACAACCACCTGCCCGGCGGTGACAAGCTGCACGTCACGGTCGACGTGAAAACTCCACAAGGGACGGTCGACGGCGACTGGCAGACCGACCGCAGCCGCGGCGTCCCGGTTGACGTCCACGACTCCACAGTGGACGGGACCAGGCCGACCGACCAGACGCACTGGGACGTCCGCGACGCCAAGACCGGCCTCACCCACGAGGTCATGCACTACCTCGGCCTCGGTGAGGGTTACCACGACGACCGCCTGTTGTTCCACCGCGTCGACCAGCCCGGCGTGATGGGCCCGGACGCCTGGACCGACTCGACGCTCACCGACCAGAACCTCGCCAAGATCCAGGAGATCTCGGACACCGCGCCGATCCGCGACCACCCCCTCGGCGACCCGGGCGTCACGCCCGCGCCACGTCCTGAACCCCCGTCAGGGCACACGCAGCAGCCGTCGATCCACCAAAGCCCGGCCAAGGCACCCGTCACGGTCAACACCGTCCGGATCGACGACCCGCACCCCGGACAGGTCCTCGACCGCAGCGTCCTGCCGCCGCCGCAGCACACCGTCCTCGGCGTGCACGGCCTGGAGCCGGTGCTCGTCGGCGGAGACACGTCGCACGACAACTTCCGCGAGGCCGTCGCCGTCAGCCTCGACGACAACGCACCCCACGAGCACGCCCGCATCACCGGAGCGCTCGACGCGAACAACCACGAGACGAATCTCGACGCGCTCGCCAAAGCCGCCGGCGTCCACGTGCACGTACTGGACACCAAGGGAAACTGGACCAGCCACGGCCCGGAAACCGGCCGTCCGGTCCACATCGTCCGGACCGACGTCGACGGTAAGCCGACCTACCTCGGCACCCAGGAGAACGTCCACATCGGACGTCCACAAGTGAGCTACCCCGGCTCCACGGTCCTGCGCACCGAAGAGGGACGCAAGGTCGTCCACCGCGGCGAGTTCGAGATCGAGACGGTCAAGGGGCAGCACCACGTCCGCCTCTACACCGCGATCCTGACACCGGCCACGCGCGGCTCGGAGTTCAAGGACGTCCACCAGGACGCCGACGGCACCGTCCACCCGTTCAGCGGCGACGGCAAGGAGGGCTCGAAGATCTTCTGGGTCGGCGGCGGCCGCCCGTTGCGGGCCCTGCAGTGGACCGCGAAGTACGAGCACGACGTCAATCGCAAACCCGGGATGCAGCCGGTCCTGCGGTCGTTCCTCGTCCCGCTCGACACCTTCACCAAGGTCAGCGAACAGGCCACCGTCGAGGCGCGGTCCCAGGGCAACAGCCTCTCGATGAACGTCGACCAGAACGGTGACACGAACCAGTTCGGCCTGCGAGGCAAGGACTTCGACGCGCTCCAGCGGCAAGCGCTCAAGGGCTCGCTGGTCACCTACACCCCGGGCGGGCATGATCACCAGATGCCGGACGTAGCGGGCCGGCAGGAGGATCTCGCCGACCTCTACCACCGGCTCGGCATCAGCCCGGACTTCGACTCCGCCGCGCTCGGCCGCGAGAACGACCCGTGGTTCAGCTGGACGCCGGACGGACGCAAGTACTTCCGCAACGACCCGGCCGCGCTGCGCGGCCTGGCCAAGACGCTCGGAAACCATTACCACACCTGGAAGAACTCGCCGGACCTGTTCTTCAGCCCGGCCGGCGACAGCATTCCCGACGTCGTCACCAAGGAAGCCGCGGACAGCAAGGCGCGCCGCACCGAGGGCATGAACGTCTTCCTCAACACCCACGGTCCCGGCCGCGCCACCGTCGGGCAGCTTTCCGACGGGATCGGCGCCGCGATCGACACCGCCGTCCGGCAGCACGCTCCCGACGGCGTCCCGGTGGGCCCGCAGGAGCTGAAGGACACGATCCTCGGCGAGGTCAAGGACAGCCTCAAGCTCCCGAACCAGGTCTTGGCCGAGGCCACCCCGAACGCGCGGCGCGACACCCTCGACACCATCCGCGCCGCGATGACCGCCGATCCGCAGGTCTCGGCGAAGGCCGCGGACGTCGTCACCAAGGCCGTCACCGGCCGCCTGACCGGCGAACTCGGTGACACCGGGACGTTCGGGCCGGACGTCGCGAAGATCGTCCACCAGACCGTGCGCGAGCACTTCGACGCGCTCAAGAGCGATCGAGGCACTCAGCTCGACCAGGTCCCGCAGGGCAAACGCGGCTACCTGAGCGGCCGGCGTGCCGAAGCCTTCACCAAGGGGATCGCCGACGACCTCGCCAAGAACCCCGACCTCAAGAAGCTGCTCGCCAAGCCCAGTGTCACCATCGCCCCGGACGTCTTCGCCGCGCAGCTCAAGGCCCAGGTCGTGCCGAAGGCGATGCACCCGGTCACCAAGACGTCGCTGGTCGGCCTCGACGCCGACGCCCTGCGCGCCCACTTCCAGGCCAAGCAGAAGGACGTCGCCGAAGCCCTGACGAAGGAGCTGGGCCGCAAGAACGCGGGCAAGCTCGCCGACGCCGGTTTCCGGAAGACCCTCATGAACGCGGTCGGCCCGGAGGTGCGCCACCCTGACCTGCTGCGGAACGCCCGGTTCGACCCCGTCACCCACGAAGACGCCGACACGTTCATGGACCGGCTGCCCGACTTCGCGACCCAGGCGGAGATCGGCTCGGCCATCGCCACCGACGAACGCCGGATCAAGGCCGACTTCGACACCCGCGAGACGGAGCTGACCGACAACGGCATCGAGGGCACGCCGTTCGCCAACGAGTTCGGCCGCTGGCAGGCCGAGCACACGTTCGGCCACACCCAGAAGAACGACCCGGCGGTGTTCGCCCGGCACCAGGCCGCGGGCCGCGAACTCACCTCGGCCATCCACGACGAGCTGGCGGCACCGAACCCGGAGTCCGCCAAGAAGATCCTCGACCGCCTGGTGTCCAGTGTGGACGAGCAGACGGCCCGCAAGTTCGCCGAGACCGTCAAGCCGCAGGCCGACGGCCGCCCGGACCGGGCGCCCGGCCAGACCAAGCCGAACACGTTCGGCGAGCACGCCCAGATGGTGCTCAACCAGTACCTCAAGCTCACCCAGGGCCACCAGGACGCCGGCCGGTTCGTCTCCCGGGACGCGATCGCGAAGGCTATCCTGTTCCACGACGCCGACAAGGTGAACTCCAAGCTCCAGTACGGCGACGCGCAGGTCAGCCACGACCGCGAGCCGGAACACCGCGGCGCGGTCCGGCAGATGAACCGCCACGAAGGACTGTGGGCGTCCCAGCGTGACTTCGAGATCGCCCGCCAGTTCGTCGACTCGGACCCGTTCGGCTTCTACTTCCGCGACCTGGGCGTGTCCGCAAAGGACGTTCACGACTTCGTCAAGACGCTCGCCCACAAGGCGAAGACGCCGGACGGCCGCACGCCGAACGCGTCCGACGTGCGGGACCTGTTCCGCGAGTTCCACCAGTACTACCAGGCCGATTTCTCCTCCTACAGCCCGCAGGCGAAGTTCGTCAACGACACCACCGGCGAGGTCCAGGACGGGTACGACAAGCTGACCGGCCTGGCCGTCAAGGACGGCGATCACGTGCCGGTGCCGGGTGAGCACCGGTTCGCCTACTCCAACGAGCCCCGCGACGGCGGTAAGACCCCGTACGAGCAGAAGTACCAGGAACTGGCCAGGCTCTTCGACGACGCGGTGCACGACGGGACCGTGCTGGTCGGGGACAACGACCCCGGTCCCGGCGGAACGGACCTCGACTCGGCCCACGGTGTCCGCGCCGTCCACGAGACGAACCCGCAGGCCAAGCCGGCCGTGCTGGCCCGCGTCAAGCCCCGCGAGTTCACCGCCGACGAGACCCGCGCGATCGACGACGCCCTGAAGCACTACGCCCCGATCCTCGGCGAGCGCCGGGCGAACTCGAGCCGGGCGCACGCGGAGCAGGAGGTCAAGCACTTCGCGGCGGTGTCGTTCGGCGTCGAACGCGGCCAGATCGCGCCGACCGCCCGCGCGGAGTACCTCGCCTCGCACGGGACCGTGAACCTGTACGCGATGGGCGTGATCAACAAGGAGTTCGGCGGCGGTCACCGCGGCATCGAGGGCACGGTCACCCACGAACTCGCCCACGGCCTGCTTTCCTACGCCCTCGACGACTACGGCAAGCACGTCGGCAGCTGGAACCCGGACGGCTCGCCGCACCGCAGGGCCGGCGGCGAACCGCCGGCCGACCCGAAGATCCGCGACGACGTCGCCGACTTCAAGGCCGCCCTCAAGTCCCACCTGCTGGACCCGGACGGGTTCGCGACGCGGTCGCCGCGCCGCTCGGAGTTCGTGACGCGGCTGGCCCAAGACCACCCGGACGTCTTCGCCCGGCTCGAGAACGAGCTGTCCGGCAAAGCCGCCGAGCGGATCTTCAAGGCGCTGAAGGACAACCAGGCCGCGTTCAACGTCCACACCGGACACTGGGACGCCGACGGCTACCCGGCGTTCGACGGCGAACGCCCGATCAGCAAGTACGGCGCGACCAACGTCCACGAGGACATGGCCGAGACCGCCAAGTACTACTTCATGGACCCGGACCACCTGCGACAGCACGCCCCGCACCGCGCCGAGTTCTTCGACCAGCTGATCGCCGGCTGGGACCCGGGGCACCGCGACGACGTCCTGGTCGACGACACCCCGGACACCCGGGCGCTGCGGGCCCGGCTGCCGGAGTACGCGCGCGACGGCCGTGCGCTCGGCGCGCTGGCCCCGGTCGACGTCCGGGGCGCCGAGGAGGTCGGCACCCGGATCGAGCAGCTGCTGAGCCCGCTGGCCGATGGCCGTCCCGAGGGCGTCGACGCCATCACCGGCTCGCTCGAGGGCGGCGGGTTCGAGTCGTTCCTCGGCTCGGGCAAGGCGTCGATGGTGCGGGTGGGGGAGAAGTGGTTCGAGGTCCGCGTCCAGGCCGTGCCGGACCTGCCTTCGGTCGCCGCCGACCAGGTCACCGACGCCACGCCCGCCGCCGGCGACGTCACGAACAAGAACGAGGTCACCCACGGCGACCCGCACGCCGACACCACGACCGGCAGCATCACGACGTCCGCGTTCTGGCTGTTCCCGGCCGGGCCCTACGCCTCGATCGGTGTGTCGGCGCAGCTCGCGTCGCCCGCCATCGAGCACACCTCGACGAACACCGGTACCGAGCAGCGGGTGATCCGCTCGGCCGGTGACCTGCAGAACGCCGACGTCCCGGTGAAGTACCGGATCACCGTCACCACCCAGACCGGCGGGCAGACCGGGTCCGAAGTGGACGGCAGCGTCCGGCTCCTGGTGCCGACCGACCTCGCCGGGCTGGAGTCGCACGAAACCCCGGACGCGACCCCGCGGGACGACTGGGCCGAGCGGGTCGAGTTCCTCGCCCCGGAGGCCGTGCTCCTCGACGAGCAGGCGTTTTTCGACCAGGTCAGCGGCAAGCTGCACCCGTCGGTGACGAAGTTCGGCGCGCCGGGCCGCACGGCGCTGCGCGACTTCGTCAGCGGCGGTGGCCTGCGGCAGGTCATCGGCACCGCGCTTTCCGGCTCGCCGGTGGTGTCGAACGACCTGTTCAGCCCGCACGGCAGCTACCGCGAGGCCGTGGAGCTGCGGGCGAAGCCGACCGACGTCGAGCTGCTCGGAACTGTGCCCGGCGACTCCGAGGTGAAGCTCACGGACTCCTCCGTCGCCGGTGGGAGCACCTCGGCCGCGTCCAAGTCCGGTGGTGAGATCAACGGGATCTTCGGCGGCGGTGCCTACGTCCCCGGTGCCGTCGGCGGGGTCGCCGGGATCAGCGGGAGCGCGTCGGCCAAGGTCACGCAGACGTCGCAGGGCGGCACGAGTGTCACCAGCAAGACCAACCTGAACGCCAAGGGCGACATCGGGCTGTACAAGGTGACCGTCGATCTCGCGGTGACGACGTCGAGTGGTGAGACCGTCACCGTGCCGGCCACCGCGTATGTCCGAATGGGACTGCCGGAAGCCAAGGCGCAGGGTCTGCCCGTGCCGGACGGCACCCGCGACAAGGTGACGCCGGGGGAGCAGCGGTTCGAGCCGCCGTACCTCGCCGCGGCCGCGGCGGCCGGGCACGTCCGCGCGGGCACCTTCACCCCCGCGGCGCAGGTCCAGGCGCAGCTCGAGAACACCCTGCGCGAACGCCCGGGCTTCGCGAAGTTCCTGCCCCGCTTCGACAAGTTCCAGCGCGACGTCTCCAAGGGCTCCGGCGCTGACACCGCCGAACGCCTGAGCAACCTCCGCAAGCTCACCGCCACCTTCTCGCCGGCCGCGCTGCGGTCCAAGATGGACGATCTGCTCGGGCCGGGCGTGTCGACGCAGCTCAAGCGGCGCGGCCTGTTCACCGACGAGTACCTGAGCGTCACGGTCAAGGCGAAGCTGTCCCCGGGCCGGCACCTCGGCCAGGCCACCGGCCGCTCGGTCAAGGGCAGCACCGTGACGTCACCGGCCCTGAGCAGCAGCACGACCACGGAGAAGGGCTGGAGCGTCGGCCTCGAAGGCCGGATGATGATCCCGAAGACGACGCCGCTGACGTCGCTCGGCATCAGCCCGACCGTCACGCCGGTGCAGTACTCCGACACCACGACCTGGAAGAACGCCGGCGGCCCGACCACCACCACGACCACCGGGATCGGCGGCAGCCCCGACGCGCAGGTCTTCGAGCACGACGTCGAGTTCGAGGTCGAGATCACGAGCCACACCCGCCACCGCCCGTGGGTGAAGAAGCTGACACCGGGATCGCCGTTCCGGCAGACGCCGCGGGTGTCCACAGTGGCCAAGACCGGCGACGGCCTGCCCAGGATCTCCGGTCAGGTCGACCTCTGGGTGAGCGACGGCTCGGCGCCGAAGACCGATCCGACGCGGTTCGCCCCCGGCAAACCGTCGTCCACCGACTTGGACACCGCTCCCCGGCTGGACGCCCTGCTCGGTGCCGATCGGCCGCCGGCGCCGAAGTTCCTGCACGTCGAAGCGGTCGCGAACACCGAAACCCTACGGGATGAGGCGATCAGGCAGCTCGAACGCGCCGCGGGCGGCGACGGTGTGCTCGGCCTGCCCGGCGGCGAGGCGCGGAAGCGGATCGACCGGATGTTCACGCCCCAGACGTTCCGCTCCGGCCTGCCGCGCTTCCTGCGGCAAGGCGCGCGCTCGGGCGGGTTCCGGTACGAACGCCGGGTCGCCGATCGCGTCGGCGGCCTCGGCATGAACGTCGGGCTCAGCAACCCGAAGCTCGTGATGACGTCCGAGGCGGGCGGCAGCGACACGACGTTCGCCGGCGGCACCAAGGCGGGGTACGAGAAGTCGCGCAAGCAGGCGGTCGAGGGCAACGTCCAGTTCGGCATGACCGTGCGCCCCGACGGCGGCGACCCGCACGGCCAGGGCCAGCTCTACACCTCGGCCAAGTGGAGCCCGTGGAGCCGGACCAAGGGCACGTCTTCCGAGCTGAGCGCGAGCGTCGACCACGTGCGCCGCGCGCCGTCGGACAG
This sequence comes from Amycolatopsis sp. NPDC049252, assembly GCF_043197175.1. NCBI lineage: Bacteria > Bacillati > Actinomycetota > Actinomycetes > Pseudonocardiales > Pseudonocardiaceae > Amycolatopsis > Amycolatopsis sp. NPDC049252. The sequence goes on along the minus strand of NZ_JBICSQ010000063.1, from coordinate 15,509 downwards.
CCGGACGGTGCTGGTGCAGTACGACGCCGACGTGCGGCTCGTCGCCGAGACGCGGCAGGAGAGCGTGGTCAACGGCGCGAAGTCGCGCGCCGGCGCCGACGTCAAGCTGCCGGGGGCGGTGTTCGTCCGGATGACCGAGGACCAGGCCCGCGAACAGGGCCTGCTCCCGCCGCTCGAGCCGCGCACCCCGGCGCCGGGCACGCTCACCGCGCCCGCGCTGGTCGGCGGCACGTCCAGCGCGCTGGGTGCGGCCGTCGTCGAGGACGCGCCGGACCTGAGCGGCCTCATCCGGAGCGCACGCGCGGCGCTCGGCAAAACCGGCGACCGGCTGCTGCCGAAGTCCGTTTTGGACGATTCGATGAACAACCTGCAGCGGATGCTGGACACGGCCGCACCGGAGAGCGTGACGTCCCTTGTGGACGGTGCGCTCGACGGCGGGGTGCCCCTGGTCCTGCACGACCCGGGTGTCGTCACGACCGACACGTACCAGGTGCTGCTCAAGGCGAAGATCACCGAGACCGAGTTCCTGGACGTCGCACACGACGGCAGCGAAATCGACCACGCGACCAGCTCGACCACGACGGCCAAGGAGACCGCCGGCCACGGTTCGTCCTACGGCGGCCAGTTCCGCGGCGCCGGGCGTGGCCTCTTCTCCGACAGCCACGCGAAGGTCAGCGGGTACGACGGTGTCTACAAGGGAGTGTCCGGGACCCGTACGAAGACCGACCAGACCACGGCCACCGGCACCAAGACCACCTCGAAGACGGCGTCCTCGAGCGGCCCGTCGGCGCGGTACCGCGCGAAGGTGGAGTTCGAGCTGGTCGTCACCCGCGGCGACAAGACGTTCCCGGTCACGTCGCAGGACGCCGATCTCGTCGTCCGGGCGGCCGCCGACGACCAGAAGATCACCACCGGGTCCGCCCTGAAGGACCACAACGCGGCGGCGACGAACGTCAAGGCCTTCGCCGACGCCGACCTGAAGACCTGGCAGGACGGTGGGCACGGCGCGCTGCCGCCGTCGGCGACCACCGAGGGCCTGCGCGGCGCCGCCGAGGTGCGGGCCGCGGCCCGGCAGGCGCTGCGGACCGCCGGGGCGCGTGACGGCCTGATCGGCAACACGACGCTCGCGTCCGCCGTCACCAACGAGATGCTCCAGGCGAACCTGCCGGACCTGGTCAAGGGGCCGCTGAACGTCCCTGACCTGCACGAAGCCGCGGTGCTGCGCAACGGCCACGGCACGGTCAAGGTGTACGCGCGGGTCGTCAACCCGAAGCTCGCCGGACTGAGCGACAGCGTCAAACTCGAGCACTCGGCGACCGAGACGGCGACCTTCACCGGCGAAGCGAAGACGACGTCGAGTTCCGAGCAGCAGCACAACCTCGGCGGTGGCGGGGTGAGCGACCCCGGGCAGAACGCGCATTCGTGGGGCGGCCTCGACACCCGCTCACCCGACCCGAGCACCGATCCGACGTCGTCGACGTCCGCCGGCGACCGGTCGGTGACCGGCAAGCCGAAGGGCCGGACCGGGCTGGTCGGCTTCGACGTCGAGTACCGCGTGGTCGCCGACCTCGGCGGCGGGCGGACCGCGGCGGTGGAGGTGAAGGTGCCGTCGTCGGCGCTGGTCCGGATGACCGACGCCGACGTCGAGGCGCTCCTGAAGGCGAAGCTCCCGGACACCCTGACCCAGGCCCAGGACGCGGTGAAGGACGCGGCCGAGGCGTGGCGCACCGCCGAGGAGGCCGTCGACCAGGCCCAGCGTGGTGCCGACGATCGGTGGCTGGATCAGCGCGAAGGCTCGCGGAAGCTCACCGAAGACGGCCCGGCGCTCGGTATCGACACTGCGGGGGACGCCGTCCAGGCGCTGCGGGACGCGCTGGCCTCGGCGGAGGCCGACGCCCGTGACGCCGGGGCGCGGCTTCGCGCGGGCAGCGCCGAGATCACGCGCCTGAACGACGTCGCCGACCAGGCGCTCACCCTGGCCGGGGCGGCCGAACCCGGCTCGGCCGAGCAGCAGGGTCTCCTCGCCACGCGGGGTTCGGCGCTGCAGCAGGCCGCCGCGATCCGGGTGGCGCAGCCGGAGCTGACCCGGGCTCGTGGTGCCGCGCAGGACCGCGCCGAGCGTCTCGCCGCCGTGCTCGACGACCACCGCAACGACCGCGCCGACCAGATTTCCCGTCGTGAAGCGGCTCTCGACGAGGTCGTCGAGGCTCGCCGTCAGGCCGATGACGCCCGGCAGGCGTGGTGGGACGCCAAACGGGAGCTGGACCGGCAGGTCGACGCGTTCGATCCGTCCACTGTGGACGCCGTGCTGGCGCAGGACACCGTCACCGGCGTCGACACCGGGACCGGCCTGCCGTACGACTTCGACGTTTCCCAGATCGAGGCCCGCCCGGTCACCGACCGGTCCGGCCGGATCGTCGCGGTGTCGTTCCTGCCCGCCGCCGAACACACCGCCGACATCGAACGCGACTGGGCGGACGACCATTCCGACACCGTCGGATCCTTGCCCGAAGGCGCGACGCCGGAGCGGACCACGGCCCTGCTGCGGGACGGCGCGAAACCGGACCTGGACGGCCGCGCGTTCGGCGAGTGGGCGTCGAAGAGCCCGGCGCCGTGGAACCCCGGCTCGCTGTTCGTCATGGCTCACGGCCGGCCGCGGTCGGTGAAGCTCACGCTGCTGAGCGGGCGCACCGTGCGGGTCGACGGCGCGACCTTCGCCAAGGTGCTCACCGCGTCGAAACCGTTCGCGCAGGCGGCCGGGTCCGCGCGGCCGTCGATCACGCTCATCGCCTGCAGCACCGGCAAGCTCGACGGCCCGGGCGGCGTCGCCCACGACTTCCGGCGGGCGTTGTCCGAGCTGGGCGGGCCGCTGCAGGTGCACGCACCGACCGAGCCCGCGCTGTTCGGCCGGCCGTCGGCGGCCCTGGGGCAGGCGACCGGCGTCACCCGCGGCTTCACGACAGTGACGGATGGGGGCCATTTCGCGACCTTCGGCGAGCTGCGGGGGTTCACCGGCGAACTGGCCGATCAGCCGGGGACGACCGTCGAATTCGACGCGCTCACGGCGACTTCGCTGCGGGACGCCTCCGGCGAGGTGCGCGGGGTGAGCTTCCTCGAGCCGGACGAGGCGGCGAAGGTGCAGGCCTGGCTGTCGCAGACCACGGGGGAGAACCTCATCGTGGAAGCCGCGCCGGACGAGATGCGCGAGTTCGCGTCCGGCGCGCAGCCGTCGTTGCGCGGTCGCGGGCCGGGCGAGGGCGGCGTCCTGGTCCGCGCGCCGTGGGCGGAGGAACTGGCTCAGGGCAGGACGTTCCTCGTCACCGGGCACGGCGAGGAGACCCGGGTCAAGATCTTCGCCCAGGTGGACGGTGTTTCGCGCGCCGTGTTCGTCGACGGTGCCACGCTCGCCCGTCTGGTCACGTCGTCTTTTGGTACCGCGCAACCGGAATCGGTGACGCTCTTCCCCTGCGCGGCCGGACGCCGCCCGGGGCCGGGCGGGGTCGCGTTCGACTTCCACGCGGCTTCCGGCCTGCCGGTGCACGCGGCAACCGACTCGGTACTCGCCAACCGCCGGGACGACGACGAGCCCTCCGCGCCGCTGTTCGGCGCGACCGACGACGCGTTCACCGCCGTCGTCCGCGGCGGCCACTGGACAACGTTCGGGAAGCCCGCCGACACCGGCGCGGTGGTCGCGGAGCTGACCGAGGCACTGGCGAAGGACTGGAACTACGCCCGGTCGGAGCCCACCGCCGGGCTGGTGCCGCTGGCCGATCGCGCCCGGACCCTGGAGGTCGTGCGCGAGGCCGTCGCGACCACCCTCGCGCTGCGCGACGCCGGGCCGGTGCTGGCGCAGCACGAACAGCCCGGCGTCATCCGCGCGGTCGTCGACCGGCACCTCGGGCACCGGGAGACGGATCTCGCCGCCGGCGCGCGCGAACTGGCGGAGGCGGTGCTCGTCGCCGACACCGGCGACGGTCCGTTGCCCGCCATCAGCCTTTCCGGGGCCGGCGCGGGTGCCGTCGCGAAGGCGTTGGCCGGGCATCTGGGTGAGGCGCTCGCGCACGACGTCCTGGCGCGTGTCCCGGTGAAGATCCGTGGCGGCGGCAGCGGGCACGTCGAAATCTCGTTCGCCTCGACGCGGCTGCGGATCGATCCCGCGGTCGCCGAGATCGTCGGGCGGCTTCGCTCGGGTCTGCCGGTTCTGCGGCTGGATCTCGTCGCGGACTCCGTGGCGTCGCACGAGAACCCCGGTCTGCTGTGGACCTCGGTGCTGGCGCAGGTGGCGGCGTTCACCGGCGTCACGCACGTCGTCGACCGGCGGTTCGATGCCGCGTCGGGCAAGTGGCGGCCGGTCGGTCCGTCCATTCGGGACTTCTTCCCGAGCGCGGGCAAGGGTGACTGGCGGGACGGTCTGGTTTATCGACCGCTCGTTCCTGGTGATTCCGGAGTGGACACGGCTCGTTCACTGGCGGAGTCCATTGTGGAGTGTCTAGGCGACGGTTTGCCCATGCCCGTCGTGCCCGAGGCTCTGGTGACTCAGGTCCAAGCCGAACTGCTCGCCTTGACGCCGCCCGGTGCGGCTCCGTTTGTGGTCGACCGGTCGCTGAGCCCGGCCGACGCGGCGGCCGTGGCCGGGCTGGCGGAGGAGTTCGCGCTGCTGCAGCTGCACGGCGTCACGGACACCGTCGTCGCCCGGGACGACGTCCTGGAGATCGCGGCCCGGGTGGCCGACGGCCTGGACGTCGGCGCGGCCGCGGACGCCATCGACGCCCTGGCCAGGCACGATGCGCTACGGCCGGGTCTGGTCACGGTCGCGATGGACGCCGTCCAAGCTTCGCCGGACGTCGAGACGCGGGCCGGTGAGGTCGCCGCGGTGCTCCGGGAACTGGCCGATGTGGAGCTGCCACTGGAGGTCAAGCGCGAGGCGGTGCGTGGCGCGGTGGACGATCCCGAGCCCACCCGGCGGGCGCTGTGGCTGATGCGGCGGTTCCGCGTGACGAACCTGGCGTGGCTCTACCGGTGGCGGATCGCGGAGGGCGTGCGACGCTATCAGGAGCAGGAGAAGGCCGCGTCGGAACGCTCGGCCCGGTTGACGGCCGCGGTGGGAGGGGTGCGTGATGACGGCTGAGAAGTGGGTGCTGCTGGTGGACCCGGCGAGGGAGCCGCAGCCGTCGGCGCCCGACCGGACCCACGTGGTCGGCGGCTGGCTGGCCCTGGCGGACGGCTCGATCGGCGGCTTCGAGCCGAACCCGGAGTACGAGCCGTCAAGCCCGGACAGCCCGGCGGATCCCCTGGACGCGGTGCTCCGCCTTATGGCCGCGGGTGACGTGGAGTTCGACCAGGTGGCCGCGGTGTTCCGCCAGGCGACCACGGCGGTGGCGCTGGACGCGACGGGCTCGCCCCTGACCGCGCCGTCGCCGGACGGGGTCCCGTGCCTGCTGGTGGCGACGGCACCGGCCCACCGCGGCCGGGTCCGCACGGCGGGCTGGCGAGCGGTCGGTGCCGGCGAGCTGGCCGCGTTGCTGGCGGCCAACCCGGGCACGGACCTGCTGCTCAACCCCGGCGCGGCGGGGTGCACCCGCCTACCGGCGGAGACGGTCCAAGACCTGGCGAGCACCCCGTAGCACCTGAAAGCCGTGAATGTCGCATTGAGGGACTCAGAGTCCCTCAATGCGACATTCACGGACCTGGCAGCGGCGCTCCGGCAGGTACCAGTGCGTGCCGGTCGTCCAGCCGAGGAACCGCCGTCCCGCACCGTCCGCCGTGGTGCCGGACCCGGTGAAACGGCCACCCGCCACGACCTGCTCGAGACCCGCCACCGCCGGGCCGAAGCGGTCCGCCAGGCCCGCTCGCGCCACCTGCTCGCCGAGCCGGTCCACCGCCGCGCGCTGGGCCGGTTCGTCGCAGAAGCTCAGGAAGAACACGGCCTGCCGCCAGGCGTAGGCGGCGTTCTTCACCGTCTGCCGGGCCGCGTGGTGGTCGTCGACCCGCAGCGCCAGGCGCCGGACGACCCAGGTGAATACCTCGTCGGCCAGCTCGGGCGCGGACGCGTGGAGCCGGGGGCGCAGCGCCAGCGTGTCCACCAGGACGGCGAGGTTCTGCGTCGTGAGGATCTGACTCTGCTCGAGGACCGTGCCGTTGGCGGCCACGGAACCGAATCCGCGCTCCGGCCGCGCCTCCTCCGCGCGGGCGACGCAGGCCGCGGCGAAGTCGTCCGCGGTCTGCTTGCCGAAGGCCCGGGACCAGCGCGGGCGCGGGGCGGCCGTCCACGTCGCCGGCAGGTCGTAGTAACGCGCGTAGAGCGTTCCGGCCATGACGCGGCTCGTGAGTTCCGCCGCCGTGCGCCACTTCGCCGTGAACGTGCCCGTGAAGATGTCCGCCGCGACCTCCTCCACCAGCGGCATCGGCGCTCCGGCCTGCTTCGCCAGCGCGCCCAGCTCGCGGACCAGCGTGTTCGGCAGGATCGCCTGCGGGAACGACCCGAGCGCCAGCAGCACCGTCTGGGTCAGCGTGTGGCGCGCCGCGCGGGTGGCGTCCGGGCGGTGCCCGCGCAGCGGTTCGAGCGCGCCGATCCACGGCAGCTCCTCGATGCGGACCTGGTGCTCCAGGTCGAGCAGCAGCAACCCGCGACGGCGCCGGAACGCCGCGTACGTCTGCGCGCACAGCGCCGCGAGCGTGTCGTCCTCCAGGTTCGCCGCCAGCAGCTGCGCGGTGATCTGCGGCAGGACCGTCGCCAGCACGTCGCCGGAGGTGATCACGTCGCGCGCGACCAGCTCCTCGACCGGCGCTTCCAGCGCCCGGGTGACCTTCGCGACGAGGTGCGGCGGGGCGTCCTCGACGACGACGTCGATCTCCGGGAGCCCGCCCTCGGCCGGGTAGCGGTCCAGCCGCTCGGCCAGCACGGCCGCCAGCTCGGCGTACGTCGGCCGCGCCGCGACCGACGCCTGCGCCGCACGCAACGCCGCGCGCGCCTCCGACCCCGGCGCACCGTGCTTGGTGACGGTGTTCGCCAGGGCGCGGCGGATCCAGCCGACGTCCCGGCCGGTCAGCTCCGCACTGTCGTGTTCGCACGCCGGCAGCGCGCGGTGCAGCCGCGCGAAGTTGCTCTTCGGGTGCAGGTGAGCGGTGGACGCGGTGTGCCGCGCGCTCGCGGCCGTGTGGTCGGCGAGCCACTGCGCACGGCGCTCCGCCCAGCCGGCCGGCCACGCACGGCAAGGCCAGCCACCGCTCACCGAGCCGTCCTCGGTCAACCGCGGCAGGTCACCGTCGACGGTGTCGCACCACAGCGCGATCAGCCGATCGAAGAGCGGGTGCCACACCCGCAGCGTCTCGAGCATCGCCGCGATCGCGGGCTTCGTGCCGGTCGCGCGCAGGGACGCCTGGACCTCGCCGACCGTGCTCAGCCGCACCAGCGACCCCGCCGGCCGCGGCGTCGCACCCGGCCGGGGCGCCAGGCGCAGCCGGTGCAGCAGCGGGCGCAGCTCGGCGACCAGGTCCAGCGCGGCCTCGGGGTGGCCGTGGTCCAGCAGCCACGCGACGACCGGCAGCGCGGCGTCCTCCGGGACCTCGACCCGGTAGGACTCGGTGGCCAGCGCCGCGCGCAGCGTGGCGAGGCCGTCGTCGGTGAGGTACCAGAGGTTGAGCCGCTCGCGGTCCGTGCTGCCCGGCCCGGCGGCGGGCAGGGCCGCTTCGGCCGGGTCCAGCGGAACTTCGGCGACGTACCGGCCGGTGGCGAACCCGCCGTGCGCGACCTCGAGGGTCACCCACGCCGGGGTGCCGGCGACCGGCGTCCGCGAGCCGATCCGCAGCGTGCCGTCGGCCATCCCGGCCAGGACGTCCTGCCACCGCCCGGCCTTCGCCCGCGCACGGGCGCGCGCCGCACCGTCCGTTGCGGACGCCGCGCTGCGCAGCGCCCGCTCGAGCTGCCCGTAGGCATACCCCATCGCCATGTGTTTCCCCCTGAAGCCAAGACTTGGAGGCAGGGTTCGAACCTGCGCCCTCCCGGAGAACAGCCGGGTGTTCTTCCTGCTGAACTACTCCAAGGTGCGGGGGTGGACATGGAGGCGGGATTCGAACCCGCGCCGTCCCGGTCCCGAGCAGGGCGATCTGCCGCCGATCTCCTCCATGCCGCTGCCCGCGGGGGAAGCCTATTCCGCCGGACCGCCTGGTGCCACCGGCTTTCCGGCAAGCCGGTGCAGCACCGCGGCCGCCAGGGCCGTGCGCTCCAGCATGCCCGCCACGCTGATGTGCTCGTGCCGTGCGTGCGCGCCGTCGCCGACCGCGCCGAAGCCGTCGAGGACCGGGTGGCCCAGCGCCGCCACGAAGTTGCCGTCGCTGGCGCCGCCCACCGAGCACTCCTCCAGGGTGACGCCCAGCTCCGCCGCCAAGGACCGGGCCAAGCCGTACAGCTCGGCGACGGCGTCCGAGCGTTCCATCACCGGGCGGTTCCAGCCGCCCTCGACGGTGACCGTCGCCCGGGGGTCGTGGGCCGTCAGGGCGGCCAGGCCCGCGTCGATGCGAGCCGCCTCCGCCGCGCTCGATACGCGGACGTCGATCTCGCCCGATGCCGCTCCCGCGATCACGTTCTGCCTGGTCCCGCCGGTGATCACGCCGACGTTGACCGTCGTGCCGGCGGCCGGGTCGGACAGGGCGTGCAGGGTCAGGATCGCCCGAGCCAGCTCGTCGATCGCGCTCGCGCCCTTCGTCGGGTCCAGGCCGGCGTGGGACTCGACGCCGGTGGCGCGCACGCGGAACAGGCCCACGCCCTTGCGTGCGGTCTTCACCGCGCCGCCGGCGCTCGCCTCGAACACCAGCGTCGCGCGCGTGCCCGCGGCGGCCTCCTCGATCACCGGGCGGGACGCCGGGCTGCCGATCTCCTCGTCGCCGTTGAGGACCAGCCGGACGGCCGGGCGGGGGAGGCCGGCCGCGTCCAGCGCGCGCAGCGCCCACACCGCGTGGACCAGGCCCGATTTCATGTCGAAGATCCCCGGGCCGGTCGCGCGGTCGCCGTCCACGGTGAACGGCCAGTCCGCGAGCGTGCCGAGCGGCCACACCGTGTCGTAGTGGGCCAGGATCAGGACCGGGGTGCCGGCACCGGCGAAGTCGTAGACCTTGATATCGCCGTGCACGCCGCCGTCGACGTCACGCACCGACGAAGGCGCGCCTAGGCGTTCGCGCAGCCAGCCGTCCACCCAGGACAGTCCGCGCGCGAGGTTTTCCTTGTCGTCGCTGGGGGTTTCGATGCCGACGTAAGCGGCGACGTCGGCCAGCAGCTCGTCGCGGTGTGCCCGCACCCACTCGTGCAGCTCCCGGATCATAGGCCTCGCTCCAGTTCGTTCAGGTGGTCCTCGGACATCCCGACGGCGCCGGACTCGACGTCGCGCAGCCGCGCCAGCATCGCCCGCAGCAACGGTACGTCCGCCTCCTCGAGCACGGGCGCGTAGTGGTGGTGCACCTCGACCGGCCGGTGCCGGACGGCGATGTCGCGCCAGATGCCGCTGCGGTCCTTCGGCTGCGTCCGCAGCCACGCGACCAGCCGGTCGGTCGCCTCCTCGCGCCCGGCCGCGCCGGGCAGGTACGCGGCCGGGTCGAACTGGTCGAACGCCTCCAGGGTCCGGTCGCCGGCCGCCGTGAGCACCTCGGCCGCGAGCGCGTGCATCAGCGGGCGGTGCCGGTCGATCAGGTCGGCCATCGGCGCGTCGGCCAGCGCCGTCGTCGTCAGCATCGCGCCGAACCCGAGTTTCGCCCACAGGTAGCCCTCGACGTTCGCCGTCGCCTTGGCCGGGCCCCAGGCCTGCAGGTCGGCGACGACCTCCTCGACGCGGTCGCTGATCCGCCCGTCCGGCTCGCCGACGACCAGCGCGCCCAGCCCGCCGTCCCGCACGACGCCGGGTTCGGCGACGTCGGCGAACAGGTTCACGAACGCCCCGACCGTCCGCTCCGCGCCGACGTACGACGCGATCAGCGCCTCGTTCAGCCCGTTCTGCAGGGACACGACGAACCCGTCGCGCGCGAGCCGCGGCTCCAGCCACTGCAGCACGTTCTCGGTCGCCTGCGCCTTGACGGCGAGCAGCACACGGTCCAGCACCGGGGGAGCGGCGTCCGGCACGAACGCGGGCAGGTCGACCGTTTCGTCGCCGTCGGGACGGCGCAGGGTGAGCCCACGGTCCACGATCGCCGCCACGTGCGCGGCATCTGTGTCCACAACGGACACGGCGTGCCCCGCGCGGGCGAGGTGGAAGGCGAGCGTCCCGCCGATCGCGCCGCCGCCGACCACGGTGTACGAACGCCGGTCAGACATGTGCTTCCTCTCCGTTTTGGACGGCGGTGCCGCCGGCCCAGTGCAGGGGCAGCCCGGCCGCGCCCGCGGTGGAACCGCCGTCGACGCGCAGGATCGCGCCGGTGATCCAGCCCGCTTCGGGCCCGGCGAGCCAGAACACGGCGTCGGCGATCTCGCGCGGCTCCCCGCGGCGCCCGAGCGGGTTCACCGACACCGCCGCCGCGTACTCCTCGGTGACCGGGTTCGCGTCGCTGTCCACGGTGACGAAGCCGGGGCTGACGGCGTTGACGCGGATGCCGAGCCCGCCGAGCTCGACCGCGCAGGCCTTGGTCAGCATCTCCAGCGCGGCCTTCGACGTCGCGTAGTGCGCCGCCCCCGGCCGGGCGCGGGTGGCGGCACCGGAGGAGATGTTGACCACCGCGCCGGGTCGTCCGGTGCGTCCGAACGCGACGGTCGTCAGCAGCGCGGCCCGCACGTTCACGTCCTGGACCCGGTCCCACGTCGCCGCCGTCATCTCCAGCAGCGGCGTGGCGGGGTAGCTGCCCACGGCGTTGACCAGGACGTCCACCGCGCCCGCCTGCGCCACGAGCCCGGCAGCGTGGTCCGCGTCCGCGAGGTCCCCGGGCAGCTCGACGACCTCGACGCCGTGGTCGGCGCGCAGCCTTCCGGCCACTGTGGACAGTTCGACCAGGCGCAGGTCGGCCAGCACCAGGCGGTCGCCGGCGGCGGCGAACCGGTCGGCGATCGCGGCGCCGATACCGCCGCCGGCGCCGGTCACGAGCACGTTCCGCACTACAGTTCCTTTCCCTTCGTCTCGGGCATCGTGAGGTACACCGCGACGCCGATCACGGCGGCGGCCGCGACGTAGACCCACACGAGGTTGCCGAGGTGGTTCGCGTTGAGCCAGGTCGTGACGTACGGCGCGGTCCCGCCGAAGATCGCCACGGCCAGCGCGTACGGCAGCCCGATCCCGGTGGTGCGCACCTCGGCCGGGAACTGCTCGGCCATGATCACCGCGCAGTTCGCCGAGTACCCGACGATCAGCACGAGCCCGATCAGCTCGATGACGAACACGCTCCAGAACCCGTTGGACAGGAAGTGGAACGCGGGCCAGGCGAACACGACGAACCCGGCGGCGAACGCCGTCATCGTCGGCTTGCGCCCGAGCCGGTCCGACAGCAGGCCGCCGAACGGCAGCAGCACGATGAACACGACCATGGCGAGGGTGTTGGCCAGCAGCGCCGTCTTGAGCGGGATGCCGGTGGACAGGTGCGCGTACGTCGGCATGTACGTGACCCACACGTAGTAGATCAGCGTGCCGGCGATGGTCACGCCGGCGACGCGCAGCGCGGCGCCCGGGTGGTCTCGGACCATCGCGACCACCGGGTTGCGCCGCCGCGGCTGCGCGGCGACCTTGGTGAACGCTTCCGTCTCGTGTACCGACTGCCGCAGCCACAGGCCGACGAGGCCGAGCAGCCCGGCGACGCCGAACGCCAGCCGCCAGCCCCAGCCGTGCAGGTCGGCGTCGGACAGCGTCGAGTTGAGGATCGTGCCCAGCAACGCCGCGAGCAGCGAGCCGAGGCCCACCGAGACCTGCTGCCAGGACCCGGCGAACGCGCGCCGCCCGGCCGCGGCCGACTCGATGAGGAACGCCGACGACGACCCGAACTCACCGCCCGCGGAGAAGCCCTGCACGAGCCGGGCCAGCAGCAGCACGAGCGGCGCCAGCACGCCGATCTGCGTGTACGTCGGGCACAGCGCGATCACGATCGACGCCCCGGCCATCAGTGAGATGGTGAGCGTCAGGCCCTTCTTGCGGCCGCGGCGATCGGCGTACGCGCCGAGCACCGCGCCGCCGATGGGCCGCATGACGAACCCGACGGCGAACACGGCCAAAGTGGACAGCAGCGCCGTGGTTTCGTTGCCCCCGGCGAAGAACTGGCCGGCGAACACCGGGGCGAACGTGGCGTAGACGGCCCAGTCGACCCATTCGACGGTGTTGCCGACGGCGCCGGCGACGATCGCTTTGCGCTGCTGCGCCGTCAACCGGTGGGAAATGTCCGAAGTGGACGAGACGGTGGTCATGGCCGCTCCCCGAGAACGTGGTCGACGATCTGCGCGTGGGTGGCGAACCAGACGCCGTCGTGGCCGCTGATGTGGTCGAGCAGCTCGGTGAGGATCGCGATCCGCGAGCGGTGCCCGATGATGTGCGGGTGCATGGTGAGCTGGAACAGGCCGCCGTCGGCGTAGGCCGCGTCGAACTCGTCACGCCAGATCGAGAGCACTCCGCGCGGGGGCGTGTAGGGCCGCAGTGACGCGAAGCGGTCCATCATGAAGTACGGCGCGTCGTCACGGATCCACTCCACGGGCAGTTCGACGACCCCGGTGGGTTCGCCGTGTTCGAGGAGTTCGTAACAGTCGTCGTCGGCCATCAGCGACGAGTCGTACTTCAGGCCCAGCTCGCGCGTGATGGCGAGCGTGTGCGCGGAGAAGTCCCACGACGGCGTCCGGATGCCGACCGGCCGGGTACCGGCGAGCCGCTCCAAGACGTCGGCTGCGCGGAAGGCGAGGTCACGCTCTTCGGTCTCCGACAGCGCGGTGTTGCGTTCGTGGATCCAGCCGTGCAGCGCGACCTCGTGTCCGTTGTCCACATAGGACTTGACCTCGCCGTCGTGCAGCATCGCCGACACGGCGGGCACGAAGAAGGACGACGGCGCGGAGTAGCGTTCGAGCAACCGCAGCAGCCGCGGCACACCGACGCGGGCGCCGTACTCACCCTGGGCCATCTTGCCGGGCAGCACGTCGCCGTCGCGCAACGCGGGCGTCTCGTGGTCGGAGTCGAACGACAGCGCCACGGCCACCTTCGCGCCGCCGGGCCACGACTCGGGCCGCAGCGAGCGGCCCGCCCGGACGTGCTCGACGTGCCCGCGCCAGGTCTTTTCGTCCCACAGCCAGGGTTGTCCGGTCATGCGTCCTCCAAGCTGGCGGCGGGGGTCGGGGCCCACGCGCGCTTGAGCGTCGAAACCTGCAGGGTCACGTCGGCCTCCCGGAGCCCGGGCAGCGCGCCGACGACGTCGGTGGTGTGGCGGTACAGCTCGCCGTAGTGGCGCAGCACGATCTGGCCCACCAGGTTGAACCGGCCGGTGGTGGCCGAGAGGTACTTGGTGCCCGGGTGCGCGGCGAGCTGCTGCCCGGCGCGGTCCAGCTCGCCGGGGACGACCGAGAGCCAGAGCATGAACTCCAGCGCGTACCCGAACATCGCGGGCTCGGCGAGCGTGCGGAAGCGCAGGCAGCCGCGGCGCACGAGGGAGTCGACCCGGCGGGCCACGGTGGACTCGCTGGTGCCGACCTGGCGTGAGACCTCCTTGAACGGCAGCCGGCCGTCCTCGCCGAGGGCCGCGCAGATCGCCAGGTCCAGCTCGTCGAGCTGCTCGGGCGGGCGCTCCCAGTGCTGCTCCTCGAACGGCCGGACGTCACCGCCGCGCAGGTCGGCGACGGCCTCCGGGCTCAGCTCGCCGGAGTCCCAGTCGTGGTTGGAGGTGAAGGTGCGCATCACGGCGAACGTCTCCACGTCGTGGACGTCCCCGGCCGCCGGCAACCCGGCACCCTGCAGCCGCGCGATGTCGCCGTAGGACGGGAGGACGAACTCCGCCGAGCAGTCGGCGCTACCGGCCAGCACGGTCGCGTAGCGCACCTCGGGCCGCGCGGCGAGCGCTTCGGCGACCCCGGCCGCCGTCCCGGGCCGGCACCGCAGCCGGGCGAGCACGGGTACGCCGAGCCCGCACCGCAGCACGTCGAGCACCGCGATCACCCGCAGCTGCCGGGTCTCGGTGAGCTGCGCGGCGCGGCGCAGCACGGTGGACTCACTGGCGCCCACGTGCCGCGCGACGGCGCCCCAGGAGGCCCGCCCGTTCAGCTGCAGGGCGCCGACGATGCGCCGGTCCAGCTCGGTCGTCTTGACTTCGTTCTGCACAGAACGCATCCTGCGTGCAGGAAAACGTCAAGTCAAGGGGTTGAGATGCAAGAAAGAGTCAGCCGGCCCGGATGACCCCCAGGCCCAGCGGTGTGATCTCGTGGATCTGCGACTTGCCGACCCGCGCGCTGGTGATCAGCCCGCTGGCCCGCAGGATCGACGCGTGCTGGCTCGCCGTGGCCAGGGAGATGTCCGTCAGCTCCGCGAGCTCGCTCGTGTTGCAGCGGGTGATCGCCACCGTCATGAGGACGCGGGCGCGGGTCTGCCCGAGCAGCGCCGCCAGGGACGGGCCGGGTTCGGCGTCGCTGTCCAGGCTCGTGTGGCCGATCGAGTAGACGAGCACCGGCGGGAGCCCGGGATCCTTGTACGTCGTCGGCATGCCGTGGGCGAAGAAGGTCGGCAGCAGCCGCAGCCCGCGGCCGCCCAGGTGGAGCTTCTGCTCGACCGGGAACCGCACCCGCAGCACCGGCGGGCACCACGTGATGTCCGGGTGCAGGGTCGAGAGCAGCAGCTGGGGCCCGCCCCGCTCGAGGCTCGACTGCAGCCGGCGGCGGTCGCGGGCCACGGTGCGGCGGATCGCCGGCCAGTCGGGCGCGAGGCACTGCCGGTAGTAGTCGTGCAGGGCCGTGCCCAGCCGGCGCAGCTCGCGCGTGTCGCCGTCGCCGACGCGCCGCAGCCACGGCGGGACGCGGGTGCCCTGCGCGGCCAGCTCGGCCACGTCGGCGGCCAGGATCCGCTGCGGCGTTTCGAGCACCGCGGCGATCCCGTCGCCGACCGTGCGAGTGCCGGGCGGGGTGAGGAAGTCCGGGCAGTACCCGTACGGCGGGACGGCGGTCATGAGCAGCCGCCCCGACTCGGGAACCGCGGAGCGTGACCCCCGCCGCCACCGGCCGAAGAACGGCTCGCCCTCGGGTCGCCGGATCCGGTAGCTGCTCATCAGCAGCTCCCACATCGGGTCGGCGTCCTCGGCGATGGTCAGCTTCGCCAGGTCCGCGTCCGTGAAGTGAATTTCCAACATGCCGGGCGCACCCCTTTCGAGGGCAGGGTAGCGCTGGTCGGGGCGGTTTCGGCGGGAGAGGCGAGGGTTGAGCGTCACACGACGTTTCGGCCAGGTGCGAAACGTTTTCGAGCCGGTTGCCCCGCCCTCGCGCCGCTGGCACGTTCTGCTGGGCGGGACGGCCCGCAGCCGGCTGGGGGACGGCTGCGGGCGCGTCCCGTGAACGGGGGGAGGCGGAAGCCGCGTGCCACGGGATGACG
>NZ_JBICSQ010000062.1:0-55566 GCF_043197175.1 Amycolatopsis sp. NPDC049252 | reverse complement strand
CTACCTCGCGCTGTCGGCGTTCCTGCCGTCCTGCGCGGCGATCGTGCACCACGGCGGGTCGGGCACCACGGCCGCGCCGCTGTCCTACGGCGTCCCGCAGCTCGTGCTGCCGTCCTTCGCGGACAATCCGCTCTCGGCGCAGCGCGTCGCCGACCGGGGTGTCGGCCTCAGCCACGACCCGGCCACCGTGGACGCCGCCACCGTGCGGACGCTGGTCGGGCGCCTGCTCACCGAAGACGGGTTCCGGACGGCGGCTCGGGAGGTCGCCGCGGAGATGGCGACCCAGCCCAGCCCCGCCGACGTCCTGGCCCGCGCGGTCGCCGCACTGCGCTGACCCGGGTGGGTGAACACCACTGAACGGGCCGCCCTAATCTGACCGGGATTCACAGCGAAACCGCGCGGGACGTTCGTGAGTCCAAGGGCGGACGAAAGAGGTGAGCCCGTGCGGAGCCGTTCCTTCCGGCACAGTGTCCTGGCCGTTGTCGTGGCGCTCGGCGCAGCCGCCTGCACGACGTCGACGGCCGGCCGGCCCCAGCCGGTGCCGACCGTGACCGCGGCCGTCCCGGCGGGCGACCGGATCGACGTCGGGACCATGCACGTCACGGTGCCGAAGGGCGCGAAGTACACCACGCACAGCCAGGACGGCCTGCTCGACGGCTGCCTCACCGAAGGCACCGTGGTCTGCGAAGCACGGCTGCTGGACCTGCGCGAAGCCACTTCGGACCCCAACGCGCCCATCAACCTGCCGAGCGCGAAACGCCCCTTCGGCTGGTACACCGGCACCGACGTGCCGACGTGCATCACCGCGGCGTCGCCACCCGGGGAGGCCTCGGTGGCGACCGGCAGCAACCTCGTCGACTCCGGGTTCCGGCCGGTCGGGACCAAGAACGCCGAGTACGGCGCCTGGCAGGTCAGCTGCGAGGACGCGACGCAGAACAACAAGGTCCGGATGTGGTGGCTGCCGACGAGCAAGATCCTCGTCGTCGAGTACGGGTCCTTCGAGGGCTGGGACGCCAAGATGGACACCCTGCTCGCCGGCGCCACGTTCGCCTAGGCGACTTTTCTCAGGCCACCACGTCCAGCGCCGCGCGGATGATCGAGTCCGTGTCGATGCCGTGGTGGCGGTAGACCTCCTCCAGCGACCCGGACTGGCCGAAGCCGGTGACGCCCAGGGGCGCCGACGGGACGCGGTTGATCCCGGCGAGGAACGCCAGCGTGTGCGGGTGGCCGTCGAGGACGGTGACCAGCGGCCGGGCCCGCGCCGCCGGGAAGACCTGGTCGAGGATCCAGCTGTCGCCGCTCCCCTGCCCGGCCCGCGCCCGCGTCGCCTCGAACAGCAGGCCCGGGCTCGTCACGCAGACAACGTCCGCCTCGACGCCGACCTGCGCGAGCCGCTCGGCGGCCGCCAGGGTGTCCGGCACCAGCGCGCCCATCGCCGCGAGCGTGACCACCGGCGCTTCGGCACGGCGCAGCAGGTACGCACCCGCCACGACCTGGCGGCGACGGCGTTCGCGCGCGGCGGGATCGGCCGGGACGGCGGCCAGCGTCTGGTCGACCGGGCGCGTCGAGAGCCGGAAGTAGGACGACGTACCGCCCGCCTTGCCCAGCCGGCCCAGCGCCGCCAGCAGCGTCCACTCGGTGTCGATCGCGAACGCCGGTTCGTAGCTGACGCAGCCGGGCTGCTCGATGCCGATGGACGGCGTGGTGATCGACTGGTGCGCACCGCCTTCCGGGGCCAGCGTGACGCCGGACGGCGTGCCGATGAGGATCGACTGGCCGCCCGCGTAGATCCCGAACGACCACGGCTCCAACGCACGTTCGACGAACGGGTCGTACATGACACCGATCGGCAGCAGCGGCTCACCCCAGCGGCTCCAGGTGGCGCCGAGCTCGCCCAGCAGCCCGACCAGGTTCGTCTCGGCGATTCCCAGCTCGACGTGCTGGCCGGTGGGCTTCTCGCGCCAGTGCATGATCGTCTCGGGGTCGTCCTCGAACCAGTCGCGGCGCTCGATCGCCGACCAGACGCCGACCTTGTTGACCCAGCCGCCGAGGTTGGTCGTCGAGCTGACGTCGGGGCTGACCGTCACGACGCGCTTCGCCGCTTCGGGCGCTTCGCGCGTCAGGTCGAGCAGGACGCGTCCCAGCGCCGCCTGCGTCGTCGCGGTCCCGGACGGCGTCCGGCCGATGTCGACCGGCAGGTCCACCGAGGGCACAGCAGGGACGTCCGGACGGCGAAGGCGCGAAGCAACTTCGGCGCACAACGCAGCTTCGGACGATCCGTCCGCGAAGCCCTGCCACGGCGTTGAAAGGTCGGTACCGAGCGACCCGGCCAGTTCCTCCATCTGCTCCACGGTCAGCAGCGACGAGTGGTTCTGCGGGTGCCCCTGGGTCGGCAGGCCGCGGCCCTTGACGGTGTAGGCGAAGATCACCGTCGGCCGGCTGTCCGAAATGGACGCGAAGACCTCGTCGAGGGAGCCGAGGTCGTGGCCGCCGAGGTTCCGGATCGCGGCCAGCAGCGTCTCGTCGTCGAGTGACGCCACCAGGGCGGCGAGCGCGTCGTCGCCCGCCGGCAGCCGGTCGCGCAGCTGGGCGGCATCGCAGCGCAGCAGCCGCTGGTACTCGGGGTTCGGCATCGCGTCGATGCGCTCGCGCAGCTCCGCGCCGCCGGGCCGGGTGAACAGCTCCTCCAGCAGCCGCCCGTACTTCAGGGTCAGCACCTGCCAGCCGGCCGCGTCGAACATGCCCTGCAGCCGCCCGGCCGCGATGTTCGGCACCACGCGGTCCAGCGACTGGCGGTTGAGGTCGACGATCCAGACGATCTCACCCAGCTCGGCCACGGCCGGGTCGAGGATCGCCTCCCAGATCGCGCCCTCGTCCAGCTCGGCGTCGCCGACCAGGGAGTACTGCCGCCCGGTGCCCGCGTCACGCCCTCGTGTCGTCAGGTAGCGGCGGGCCAGCGCGCCCCAGATCGGCGCGGTCGCGCCGATGCCGACCGAGCCGGTCGAGTAGTCCACCGGGTCCGGGTCCTTGGCGCGGCTCGGGTAGCTCTGCAGCCCGCCGAACTCGCGCAGCGTCGGCAGCCAGTCCTCGTCCAGCTCGCCGAGCAGGTAGTTGATCGCGTGGAGCACCGGCGAGGCGTGCGGCTTCACCGAGACGCGGTCCTCGGGGCGCAGGTGCCGGAACCACAGCGACGTCATGATCGAGACCAGTGACGCGCACGACGCCTGGTGCCCGCCGACCTTGAGCCCGGACGGGTTGGGCCGCACCCGGTTGGCCTGGTGCACGATCGCGGTGGCGAGCCACAGCACCCGCCGTTCGATCGCGGCGAGCTCGTCCGAGCCGGTCGCCGGAGCGGTCGGGGAGGTCTGGGTCATCGTCGACACCTTTCGTGCAGGAAACGCCACCAGGACAGCACTGGCAGACGCATCGCACAACCGACGCCATCCGGACTGCGCAGAATGCACGCCGCCAGAGGATGGCTAGGTCTCCGGCTGGGCAGAATGCACGCGCTCCAGCAGCGGCTTCAGCCGGTACGGGACGAGCTCCCGCATGACGAGCGAGATGTTCGTCCGCTCCACCCCCGGCGAGGCGAGGATGTGCCCGGCGATCCGGTAGAGGTCGTCCGCGTCGACGGCGACGACCTGCACCATCAGGTCGCTCGCCCCGGTCAGCCCGCAGACCTCGGTCACCTCGGGGATCGCGGCCAGCGCGTCGGCGATTTCGGCGAGGCGCCGCTGGTCGACCTGCGCGTTGACGAACGCACGCAGCGGGTAGCCCAGCCGCGCCGGGTTGATGCGGCGCTCGAACGACTCGAGCACGCCGCGCTGGTCCAGGCGGGCGAGCCGGGCCTGCACCGTGTTGCGGGACAGGCCCAGGCGCTCGGCCAGGGCGACCGCTGTCGAGCGCGGGTCCGCGCCCAGCGCCAGGAGGAGCCGCGCGTCGATGTCGTCGATGGTGTCGGGCACGCCGCCGATCTTCGCAGGCCGTGAGCGGTGTCACTACGAGCGGGTTGCGATCCGACTGTTTCCGATATATCGTGAGCGTGTCGCAACAGTTCGAGAAAGGAACACAGACATGCGTAGGCAACGACACCCCTTCACGCAAGATCACCCCTTCGCCCGTGAACGCGGGCGCACCCCCTTCGGTGGTTTCGGCGACTTCCCCCCGGGCTTCGGCCCTGGAGGCGGACGCGGCCGGGGCCACGGTCCGGGCCGGCGCGGCCACGGTGGCCGTCGCAGCCGGCGCGGTGACGTCCGCGCCGCGATCCTGGCGCTGCTCGCCGAGCAGCCCCGGCACGGCTACGAGATCATCCGCGAAATCGGCGAGCGCTCCGGCGGCTTCTGGCGGCCGAGCCCCGGCTCGGTCTACCCGACGCTGCAGCTGCTGGCCGACGAAGGCCTGGTCATCAGCAAGGACGAGCACGGCAAGAAGCTCTTCGAGCTGACCGACGCCGGCCGCACCGCCGCGGAGGAGCAGGACAGCACCCCGCCGTGGGAGCAGATCGCGCAGGACGTCGACCCGACCGAGATCGGGCTCGCCAAGGCGGGCAAGAACCTCGCCGCCGCCGTCGTGCAGATCATGCGCGCGGGCACCGAGAGCCAGCAGGCCCGCGCGGCCGAGGTGCTCAACGACGCCCGGCGCTCGCTCTACGGCATCCTCGGCGAGGACGAGGACGAATCCTCGGCCCCCTCCGAAGAGACCGCCGAGTGACCTGGCAGGACGAGGCCGGTGGGCTTGACCCGCGTGTGCACGCGGTAGCCCACCGGCAGCGTCAGGTCGGTTTCCCGATTCCCGTTACGCTGCAAGGACTTCGCGATCGCCTGTTCGGCGACCGGTTTGCTGAATTCGATCTTCAGGACCGCTTCGAGGTCCGCGGCGGTCGCAAACCGCCACTCGGTGGCGACGCGGCGGCAGCCGAACCCGGCCCGGGCGAAGAACCTTTCGACCGCGGCCGGGTCGTACTGGGGTAGGTCGGCGCGCATCCAGCCGCCGTAGGGCTCGCTGGTGACGTCGAGATCGACGATCAGCACCACTCCGCCCGGCCGCAGCACCCGCTCGGCCTCCGCCAGCCCGGGCTCGCACCCGGGCCCGAAGAAGTACGCGGTGCGCGCGTGCACGACGTCGACGCTCGCGCTGCGGACCGGTAGCCGCTGGGCCCGGCCGTGCCGCACATCCACGTTCGCCAAGCCCCGTACCCGCTTCAGCGCGTCCCGTACCAGCGGCTCGTGCGGTTCGATCCCGAGCACCGAACGCGCTTCGCGCGCGAAGTGCGGCAAGTGGAACCCGTCGCCGCAGCCGACGTCCAGCACGTCCAGCCCGGCCCAGTCGCACTCCTCACGCAGCACGCGCCAGATCTCGCCGCCGCTGTCCTGCGCCCGGTTCTCCAGCTCGTAGTCGGCCTGGTAGTACCAGATGTTCGGACTCGGCACGACCTCCGCGCGCCGGGACGAGAACCGCACCGCTGCTCCTTCCGGGGCCTACTTCGCCGACAGTGATTTTCCGGCGTCGAAATCTTGGCGGAAACCTTACGGATCACGCCTAGAATTCGGTGGGTCTCGGGAGGAGCACTTCATGGCATTCGGCCCGCCCAGTACCCCGTCCCCGGTCCCGGCCGGAATTCCGTGCTGGATCGAGCTCGCCTGCCGCGAGCAGGCCATCGCGGAGAGATTCTACGGCGCCCTCTTCGGCTGGACCTACGCCACGCAACGAGATCCCGCGACGTCCGACGGGCGTTACGCGATCGCGACGCTCAACGAGCTCCCGGTCGGCGGGCTCTACCGCGCCGCCGAGGGCGCGCCGCTGGGCTGGATGCCGCACATCTCCGTGCCGCACACCGCGAGCGCGGCCGAATGGGTGGAACACCTCGGCGGCCGGCTGACGCTCGGCCCGATGCCGATCCCGCAGCGGGGAACGATCCTGCACGCCTACGACGCGTGCGGCGCGCCGGTGGTGTTCTGGGAGGTCCCGCCGGACTGGGAGTTCGTCACCGGCATCCCGAACACCTTCAGCGGCGCCGACCTCAACACCCACGACGGCGTCGCGGCGGATCACTTCTACACCAAGCTGTTCACGTACTCGAGCCACCAGATCGGCGACGGCGAATCGCTCGACTACGCCGAATGGCTCATCGAGCACCAGCCGGTGCTGTACCGCTACGTGATGGGCTCGGAGTACAGCCTCGACACCCCGCCGCACTGGCTCGTGTACTTCGACATCGACCCGGCACGCGGTGTCGACGCCGTCGCGGGCGAGGCGCTCATGAACGGCGGCACCGTGGTGATCCAGCCGTACGACACCCCGTTCGGCCGGATGTCGATCCTCGCCGACCCGGAGGGCGCGGTGTTCGCCGTGATCGACCACTCCCGCATCGCCGAAGGCTGGGGCCGCGCCGAGGTCGACGACCCCTACGACGACTGACGCCCGAGCGACGCCAGCACCACGACCAGCGCGTACCCGCCCGCCACCAGCCACATCCCGGTGGCGGGCAGCAGCGCGCCCACGAGCGCGACCCCGATCGCCCCGCCGGTCTGGCGCGACGCGTTGAGCACGCCGGCCGCCAGCCCGGCCTTGCCCGGCAACGAGTTCATGGCCAGCGACGTCATCGCGGGCATCGCGAGCGAACAGCAGCCGAACACCACCGAGACCACGACGAACGGCACCAGCGCGCGATCGGCGGGCAGCAGCGCGAAGCCCGCCGAACCGGCGAATCCGGCCAGCGCGCCGGCGATCATCGGGACGCGCGCGCCGAAGCGGCCGGTCAGGCGTCCGCTGAAGAACGCGTTGAGTCCCACCGCCAACGTCACCGGCACCAGCGCGAGACCGGCGGCGAGCGCACCCAGCCCCCACTGCCGCTGCAGGTACAGCGCCAGGGCGAACAGGGTGCCGTAGAGGCAGAAGTTGAACAGGCCGCCGATGCCGGTCGCCACCGCGAAGTTCCGGATCTTCAGGACGCCCAGCGGCAGCACGGGATCCGGCACCCGCCGTTCCACCACGACGAAGACTGCTCCGGCCACCACTCCCCCGGCGATCAGCACGAGCGTCGTCGGTGCGGACCAGCCCGCGTGACCGGACTCGATGAACCCGGCGACGAGGCAGGCCAGCGCGGCCGTGCCCGCCAGCTGCCCGGCCAGATCCAGCCGGGTCGACTCGTGCCGTGGCGGTTCGGCGACCGCCCGGCGCGTCAGGACGATCGCGACGATCCCGACCGGCACGTTCACGGCGAACACCAGCCGCCAGTCGGCCAGGCCGACCGCGAGCCCGCCGAGCACCGGGCCGGCGGCGAGGCCGACACCGCTCATCCCACCCCACACACCGAGCGCGCGGGCCCGTTCCCTCGGGTCCGGGAACTGGTGGACGATCAGCGCCAGCGACGACGGCAGCAGCGCGGCGGCGCCGGCCCCCTGCACGGCGCGCGCGGTGATCAGCCAGGCGGCCGAACCCGCGAGCGCGCAGCCGATGCTCGCGACCACGAAGACGGCGACGCCTGCTTCGAAAACCCGGCGGGACCGCCACCGGTCACCGGCCGCGCCCCAGGTGAGCAGGAACGCGGCGAGCGTCACGGTGTAGGCGTCGACCACCCACTGCAGCGCGGCGGTGGACGGCTCGCCGAAGTCGGTACCGATCGGCGGGAGCGCGAGGTTCACGATCGTCGCGTCGAGGGTGATCATCAGGAAGCCCAGGCAGACGGCGGCGAGCGCGAGCCTGGCCGGGGCGCGGATCTCGGTGGGCATGCCCCGAGTCAAACCCCTGGACACTTCGGTGGTCCACGAACCATCCCCTACCTCTGGTAGGCGGAACCTCCCACCGCAGGTCAGCCCAGCGGTACGAACGCCGAAAGCAGCAGCCAGGACACCACGGCCGAGGGCAGCAGCGAGTCGAGGCGGTCCATGATCCCGCCGTGCCCGGGCAGCAGCGTGCCCATGTCCTTGACGCCCAGGTCGCGCTTGATCAGCGACTCGACGAGGTCGCCCAGCGTCGCGGTCAGCACGATCGCGACCCCGAAGATCACGCCCTGCCAGACGTGGCCGTCGAGCAGCAGGCTGAGCGTCAGCGCTCCGGCCACGACCCCGCCGACCAGCGAACCGCCGAAGCCTTCCCAGGTCTTCTTCGGGCTGATGGTGGGCGCCATCGGGTGCTTCCCGCCGAGGACGCCGGCGATGTACCCACCGGTGTCCGAGGCGACCACGCCGATCAGGAAGGTCAGAACCCGGCCGACGCCGTCCGACGGCGGTACGAGCATCGCCGCGAAGGCGCCGAACAGCGGCAAGTAGGCGGCCGCGAACACCGACGCGCTGATGTCGCGCAGGTAGCCCTTCGCACCACCGGGCAGCCGCCAGAGCAGGCAGGCGAGCACGGTGAGGACGAACGCCGTCAGCGCGCCTTCCCGGCCGAACGGCCAGGCCAGCCAGATCATCGCCTGCCCGCCGACGAGCACCGGGATCATCGCGACGCGGGTGTCGGCGACCCGGCGCAGCACCCCGGCGAACTCGAAGGTGCCGACCGCGATCGCGACCGCGACGATCCCGATGAAGATGAAGCGCACGGTGAGCAGGGAGACGATGATCGCGGCGCCGAGCAGCAGCCCGACGCCGATCGCCGCGGGCAGGTTCCGGCCCGCCTTGGAGGCCTTCTCGCCTTGAGGCGTGGCAGCCGACGCATTCGCCTCAGCCGCCGGAGCAGCCTCGGAAGCCCCGCCCGGCACCGCCGAAGGCGAGGCGGCAGCCGCGGCAGAGCCGAACCCGGCAGCCGCAGTCGGCTGCGCGGATTCCGGCGAGGTGGCCGCTGTCGGCACACCGGTCCCGTTCGACTGCGCCAAACCCGGCGCCGTCCCGTTCGGCCGGGCCGATCCCGGCTCGCCGGGCGTGGCCGGTTCCGGCGTCCCGGGACCGGCCACCGGTTCTTCGCCGGTGGCGTCCACCCGGTCTTCGCGTTCCTCGCTCACCTGTGCCATCAGACCTCGAGCAGCTCGGCTTCCTTGTGCTTGACCAGCTCGTCGACCTTGTGCGAGTACGTGTCGGTGAGGTTCTGCAGTTCCTTCTCCGCGCGCACGACCTCGTCCTCGCCCGCTTCGCCGTCCTTGCCGATGCGGTCGAGCTCTTCCTTGGCCTTGCGGCGGATGCTGCGGATGGTCACCCGCGCGTCCTCACCCTTGCCCTTCGCGACCTTGACCATCTCCTTGCGCCGCTCCTCGGTGAGCTGCGGGATGACGATCCGGATGACCTGGCCGTCGTTGCTCGGGTTGACCCCGAGGTCGGACTCGCGGATGGCCTTCTCGATCGCGCCGAGCTGGGTCTGGTCGTAGGGCTTGATCAGCGCCATCCGGGCTTCCGGCACGTTCACGCTGGCCAACTGGTTCAGCGGGGTCGGCGCGCCGTAGTACTCGACGACGATGCGCGAGAACATCGACGAAGTGGCCCGGCCAGTGCGCACCGAGGTCAGGTCGTCCTTGGCGACGGACACCGCTTTTTCCATCTTCTCCTCGGCGTCGAGGAGGGTCTCGTCGATCACGGCTACTCCCGGTGTTGTGATGGTGTGGCGCTTGCTGATCCCAGCAGGTCTAGGCCGGCACCCCGTCGGCGGGGGTGCTGACCAACGTGCCGATTCTTTCACCACTCACCGCGCGGGCGATGTTCCCCTCGGTGAGCAGGTTGAACACGATGATCGGCATGTTGTTGTCCATGCAGAGGCTGAACGCCGTCGCGTCCGCGACCTTGAGGTCCCGCTCCAGGACCTCGCGGTGGGTGATCTCGCGGAACATCTCGGCGGTCGGGTCGGCCTTCGGGTCCGCGGTGTAGACGCCGTCGACGGCCTTGGCCATCAGCACGGCCTCGCAGCCCAGCTCGAGGGCCCGCTGCGCGGCCGCGGTGTCGGTGGAGAAGTACGGCATGCCGACCCCGGCGCCGAAGATCACGACGCGGCCCTTCTCCAGGTGCCGCTCGGCGCGGCGCGGGATGTACGGCTCGGCGACCTGGCCCATCGTGATCGCGGTCTGCACCCGGGTGGGCAGGCCCTCCTTCTCCAGGAAGTCCTGCAGCGCCAGGCAGTTCATCACGGTGCCCAGCATCGCCATGTAGTCGGCGCGGTCGCGGTCCATGCCCCGCTGCGACAGCTCGGCGCCGCGGAAGTAGTTGCCGCCGCCGATCACGACGGCGACCTGGACGCCGGTGCGGGCGACGTCGGCGATCTGCTGCGCGACCGAGTGGACGACATCCGGATCGACGCCGATCGAACCACCGCCGAACATCTCGCCGCCCAGCTTCAGCAGCACCCGCCGGTAGCCACCTTCGACCCGGTCACCCATCTATGTCGCCTCCTAGGCGCTTCGACTCTCGAAAATTCTTCTTCTGGACCCGCCAGTGCCCCGTCCCCGATGGACGGAGACGGGGCACTGGGGGTGAAACCTATACCCGGACCTGGCCTCAGGCCTGGCCGACCTCGAAGCGGGCGAACTTCGTGATCGTCACGCCGGCCGCGTCGAGCAGGGCCTTGACGGTCTTCTTGTTGTCCTTGACCGACGGCTGCTCGAGCAGGACGTTGTCCTTGTAGTAGGCGTTGACCTTGCCCTCGATGATCTTCGAGAGGGCCTGCTCCGGCTTGCCCTCTTCACGAGCGGTCTTCTCCGCGATGGAGCGCTCGTTCTCGACGATCTCGGCGGGCACCTCGTCGCGGGTCAGGTACTTCGCGCGCAGCGCGGCGACCTGCATGGCGGCGGCGCGGGCGGCCTCGGTGTCGTCACCGGTGAACTCGATGAGCACACCGACGGCCGGCGGCAGGTCCGAGCCGCGGCGGTGCAGGTAGTTCGTGGTCTGGCCCTCGAAGGCCACGACGCGGCGCAGCTCGAGCTTCTCGCCGATGCGGGCGGACAGCTCCTGCACGACCTCGTTGACCGTCTTGCCGTCCAGCTCGGCGCCCTTGAGGGCGTCCACGTCGCTGGTCTTGAGGGTCTTCGCGACCTCGACGATCTTCGCGGCGAGCGCCTGGAACTCGGCGTTCTTCGCGACGAAGTCGGTCTCGGAGTCGAGCTCGATCAGGACGCCGCCGTCGCCGGCGACGAGGCCCTCGGCGGTGGCGCGCTCGGCGCGCTTGCCGACGTCCTTGGCGCCCTTGATCCGGAGGAACTCGACGGCCTTGTCGAAGTCGCCGTCGTTCTCCTCCATCGCCTTCTTGCAGTCCATGAAGCCGGCGCCGGTCATCTCGCGCAGGCGCTTCACGTCAGCGGCGGTGTAGTTCGCCATTCTGCTAAATCCGTCCTTTTCAGGTACGTGAAATCCTTGGGGGGAGCTACGTCCGAGCGGCCGGGCCGGGAGCCGGCCCGGCCGCACGGACGGTGGTGCGTCAGGAGGATGCGGTCGCCTGCTCGGCGGGGGCCTCGGCCGGCGTCTCGACCGGAGCGTCCACGGCCGCGGCGGCCTCGGTCGCGTCGGCGGCGGCGGTCTCGGAGCCGGCGAGCAGCTCCTTCTCCCACTCGGCCAGCGGCTCGTCGGTGGCGACACCCGGCTCCGGCTTGGAGTCGGCGGACGCACCGTTGCGGCTGGAGCGCTGCATGAGACCGGCGGCCGCGGCCTCGGCGACGACCTTGGTCAGCAGCGCGGCCGACCGGATGGCGTCGTCGTTGCCCGGGATCGGGTAGTCGACCTCGTCCGGGTCGCAGTTGGTGTCCAGGATCGCGACGACCGGGATGTTCAGCTTGCGAGCCTCGCCGACGGCGATGTGCTCCTTCTTCGTGTCGACGATCCACACGATGCTCGGCACCTTGGCCATGTCGCGGATACCGCCGAGGGTCTTCTCGAGCTTGTCCTTCTCGCGGGTCAGCGTCAGGATCTCGCGCTTGGTGAGACCTTCGAAGCCGCCGGTCTGCTCCCGCGACTCGAGCTCCTTCAGGCGGAGGAGACGCTTGTGCACGGTCTGGAAGTTGGTCAGCATGCCGCCGAGCCAGCGCTGGTTCACGTAGGGCATGCCCACGCGCGAGGCTTCGGCCGCGATGGCTTCCTGAGCCTGCTTCTTCGTGCCGACGAACATGATCGTGCCGCCGTGCGCGACGGTTTCCTTGATGAACTCGTACGCACGGTCGATGTACGTCAGCGTCTGCTGCAGGTCGATGATGTAGATGCCGTTGCGCTCGGTGAAGATGTAGCGCTTCATCTTCGGGTTCCACCGACGGGTCTGGTGCCCGAAGTGCACGCCGCTGTCGAGCAGCTGCTTCATGGTGACGACGGCCATTGCCGGAATCAACCTCTTCTGTGTCGTGCGCGCCGGAGCCCTGGGACCCGCCGCGCTACTCGGTTTTGTCGCTCACGGCCGGGAGGCCGCTCGCCCTGGTGCTCGTGCCGGTGTCCGGACCCTGAAGCGAAGGACCTCAGGGACCGCCGGACACCGTGCGACTCGCCCGGCAAGGTGTTCCAAGGCCGGGGAACGCGCACGTGCACGCGAAGTCAGCCCGCTCACGCGGACCGCGGAAAAGATTCTACCCCCTGCCACCAGCCCCTCCCCCACCGGCGGCCACGGCCGGGCCGGGTTGTCCACATCCGGGTGAGTTGTCCACAGATTCGGACATCGGGCCCCATGACGTCCGAGGCTGCCGCAGGGTGGACGAGTGGAGTCGATCAGACGGTACGGACATCGGGCGCGGGGTCGCGCCACGGGGCTGCTCGCCCTGGTCACAGCGGTTTTCGCAGGGGCTGTGGTGCTCGCGGCTGAAGGAACCAGCCCTGGCCCGGCGAGGGCTGCACTGCTCGCGACCGGCCCACCTTTCGCCGATGCGGTGGCCACCGGCGCTGCCGCCGCGGAGGCCACGCCACACGCGGCGGCGAGGGCAGCCCCCGGCTTCGCGAGCGCTGCGGCACTCAGGGCGGAAGGGACCAGCTCCGATCTGGCGGGTGCCGCAGTGCTCACGGCGGAAACGGCCGGCCCCGACCTGCTGGCGGGTGCCGCAGCGCTAACGGCGGAAGCGGCCAACCCCGACCTCGCAAATGCCGCGGCGCTCACGACGGAAAGGACCAATCCCGACCTCGCGAGCGCTGCGCTGCTCACGGTGGAAGCGACTGGCCCCGGCCCCGCTAGCACGGCGGCGCTCGGGGCGGAATCGACTGGCCCCGACCTCGCGAGCACGGCAGCACTCGGGGCGGATGCGACCAGCCTCGCCTTTCCGGACCCCGTGCTACTCGCTGCCGAAGCGACCAGCACCGGCTTCCTCTCGGCCTACCCCGGCCTCGCGGCAACCGAGCCTACCGTGCGCGGGGCGACCGGCGCAGCTTCGACCGGGTTGTGGGGAGCCGAGCCGGAACCGACTGGCTCCAACTTCCCTCCGTCATCCGGGGCCCGGACCGTGCCTCAGCCGCGGCTTTCCTGGCCACTTTCACCCGTTCCGGTGGTTACCAAGTACTTCGACGCGCCGGAAACGCCGTACGGCGCCGGCCACCGCGGGGTCGACCTCGCCGCCGTGGCCGGGCAGGAGGTTCTGGCGGCCGATGCGGGTGTGGTCGTGTTCGCCGGGATCGTCGCCGGGCGGCCGGTGATTTCCGTGGACCACGACGGCGGCCTGCGCACCACCTACGAGCCCGTCTCGCCGAGGGTGGCCGCGGGTGACCAAGTGTTTCGCGGCCAGGTGCTCGGCACCGTCCTCGCCGGGCATCCCGGCTGCGCGGTCGCCGCCTGCCTGCACTGGGGTGTGCGCCGGGGCGAGGAGTACGTCGATCCGCTGTCGCTGACCGGTGAGGTCGGCGAGTACCGGCTCAAGCCGTGGGCCGGCGGGTCGTGATCAGCCGCCGGTCTGCTCGACCAGCTTGGCGCGCAGCCGCATGACCGCGCGGGTGTGCAGCTGGCTGACCCGCGACTCCGTGACGCCGAGAACCTTCCCGATCTCGGCGAGGGTCAGGCTCTCGAAGTAGTAGAGGCTCACCACGATCTTGTCGCGCTCGTTGAGCTGCCCGATCGCCTGCGCGAGCTGGCGGCGGTTGTCCTGGTCGACGAGCACCGCGACCGGGTCGACCGCGTCGTCGTCGGGCAGCGTGTCGACCAGCGAGCCGCTGTCCTTGCCCGCGGCCACCAGGTCCTCGAGCGCGACGACACTGGTGAGCTGCATCTGGCCGTAGAAGTCGCGCAGGTCGTCGAGGCCGATGCCGAGCTCGACGGCCAGTTCGGCGTCGGTCGGGGTGCGGTGCAGGCGGGCGCCCAGGCGCTCCATCGCGCGCTCGGCTTCCTTCGCCTTCGCACGGATCGCACGGGGAACCCAGTCCTGCGAACGGAGGTCGTCGAGGATCGCGCCGCGGATGCGCTGCATCGCGTAGGTCTCGAAGCGCAGGCCGCGCTCGGGATCGAACTTCTCGATCGCGTCGACCAGCCCGAAGATGCCGGACTGCACGAGGTCGCCGACGTCAACGTGGGTGGGCAGCCCGGTGCCGACCCGGCCGGCGACGTACTTGACCAGCGGGGCGTAGTGCAGCACGAGCCGGTCGCGCGACACCTGGTCCGGGCTGTCGGCGAACTGCTGCCACAGCGCCGCGATCCCGGCGTCGACGTCGTAAGCGGCCCGAGATTCCGCGGGCGCGTCAGCGTCACCGCGGGTGTTCACCCCGGCGGCTTCGGTGACGTGCGGTCCTGCGGTCATTGCACAGTCGTCCTCGGCGTGCGGCTCAGTGTCGTCTCCGTGCTCGTGCGGATGCGCGTGCGCCGCCAGGCCTGCTGGTGACGACCCCAGCGAGGCTCCCGCGGCCGCTTCAGGCCCTGGGATGCGCTCGGTCATGGATCGCTTTCAACCGGTCGACGGTTACATGAGTGTAGAGCTGCGTTGTGGCGAGCGTAGCGTGACCAAGCAGTTCCTGAACGCTCCTGAGATCGGCACCCCCTTCGAGCAGATGCGTCGCCGCCGAATGACGCAGGCCGTGCGGACCCATGTCCGGCGTTCCGGGCACCGCCGTGACGGCGTCGTGGACCACGCGGCGCACCGCGCGCGGGTCGACGCGTTTTCCCCGGACGCCGAGGAAGAGCGCGGGCTCGACGCCCCCACCGGCGCTTTCGGCGAGGATCTTCGGACGCCCCTCCTCGATCCAGTCGCCCAGCGCCCCGGCGGCCGGGACGCCGAACGGGACCACCCGCTCCTTCCCGCCCTTGCCGAGCACGGTCACGACACGACGGGAGAAGTCGGCGCCGCCGACGTCCAACCCGCACAACTCGGACACCCGGATGCCCGTGGCGTAGAGCAGCTCGACGATCGCGCGATCACGCAGTGCGATCGGATCGCGTTCGGCCGCGCCGGCCGCCGACGCGCGCATGACCTCTCCCGCCTGCCCGGCCCGCAGCACCCCCGGCAGGGTGCGGTGCGCCCGCGGGGCGGCGAGCCTGCCGCCGGGATCGGTGGCGAGGTGCTCGGCGCGGTGCGCCCAGGCGGTGAACGTCCGGGCCGAGGCGGCCCGCCGGGCGAGCGTGGTGCGGCCGGCACCACCGGTCTGCTGCGCGGCGAGCCACGCCCGCAGCCGGGCGAGGTCCAGATCCGCGAGTGCGCCCCCGGCCTCGGTGACGAACCCGAGGAGCGACACGGCGTCACCGACGTACGCGCGGACGGTGTGCGCGGACAGGCCGCGCTCGAGCCCGAGGTGCCGTTCGTAACCGGCGATGACGGCCTGTACCGGCTCGGGCAGCGTGGCCCGGAGCCCGCGCAGGTCCGGCCGGCGGGAGCGGGGTGGCGGCGGCATGGACGTCACGCTGCGCGAACATCCGCCGCCGGTCAAGGATCGCCACGCGGGCCCACCGGACCGGCCGAACACATTCGACGATTTCGCCAGGAATCCGTGGTGCTCACGCGCTTTGCCTCCGTCGTCGCCAACCCGCCTCGCCGCGTACCGCGAATCCATCGATTTCCAGTTCCGGGAGCAGCGCCCGCACCGTCCGCAGCGGCACGCCGGACTCGGTCGCGATCTCGGCGTCCGACCGGTCCCTGCGCACGGCCAGTGCCTCGTACGTGCGCAGGGCGTCGGGGCCCAGCCGGTCGGTCGGGCGTTTCGGCCGGGTCGGGGCACTCGCCTCCGCGACGCCGAAGAGGCCCACGCTCTCGAGGATTTCGTCGACCGTCGAAACCAGAGTCGCCCGGGACTCGCGGATCAGCGCGTGGCAGCCGGCCGACATGCCGGAGGAGGCGGGCCCCGGCAGTGCCATCACCACCTTGCCCAGGGCCCCGGCGGTGCTCGCGGTGTTGCGGGCGCCGCTGCGCCGCCCGGCCTCGACCACCAGGGTGCCTTCGGTGAGGGCGGCGATGAGCCGGTTGCGGACCAGGAACCGGTGCCGCGCCGGCGGGGTGCCGGGTGGGTATTCGCTGACGACCGCGCCGCCGCTGCGGGCGATCCGGTCGAGTAGCGCGACGTGGCCCGCGGGATAACCCGCGTCGAGGGCGCAGCCCAGCACCGCGACGGTGACCCCGGACGCGGCGAGCGCACCCCGGTGGGCGATGCCGTCGATGCCGTAGGCCGCCCCGGAGAAGACCGGCACACCCCGGGTGGCGAGCCCGTGGGAGAACTCGGCGGCGTAGTGCGCGCCGTAATTGGTCGAGGCCCGGGCCCCCACCACCGCGACGGCGCGGTCGGCCACGGTGCCGAGCGGGACGTCGCCGCTGACCCACAGCGCCAACGGCGGCACGGCCTCCGCGACCCCGCGCCGGGCGGCGAGGTCGAGGGAGAGAAGTGGCCAGGCGGGCCACTCGTCGTCCTCGGGTACGACGAGCCGCGCCCCGGCCGCCGCGGCCCGCGCGAAGTCCTGGGCGACGAAGTCGTACGCCCGGCGGGCTTCGGTGGCCTTCACGACGTCGCTCGGGCAGTCACCCCGCCGCACCCGGGCGGCGGCATCCACCGGCCCGTGTTCCGCCACGAAGGCAACGAGCGCTGGTACCGGTGGCTCGGCGACACGCAGCAGGTAGGCGCGGGCTCGGTGCAGTTCGTCAGGGCCCACACCACCTTCCCGCTCTCCGAGGGGCAGGGGCGAGCCGCTCGGGTCGACCTCCTCGGCAGGCCGTGAGCCGCCGCTCTCGGTTTGCGGCGGCGCTGGACGATCGATCGCGTAAGCCACGTCGGGCTGCTCGTTGAGGCTCACGCCGCCACCCGCTCTCGGAAGTCCAAGGCCGCGCCCACCTGTTCGGCTCCGGGGCGGGGCTCCCCGTCCAGGTCGGCGAGGGTCCACGCGATACGCAGGCAGCGGTCCGCGCCTCGGCCGCTCAGGGCCCCGCGGTCCATCGCGCGGTCCAGGAGGACCGTCGACTCGGCCGGGAGGGCGAACTCGCGCCGCAAGGACGGGCCCGGGACCTCCGAGTTCGCGCGCCAGCCGTGGTCGTGCCAGCGGTGGGCCGCGCGGGCGCGGGCTTCCAGTACCCGGGTGCGGACCGTTTCCGAGGACTCCGCCGTTCCCGTGTCGTGGGCGCTGATCGCGCTCAACGGACGGAGGCGGACTCGGAGGTCCACACGATCCAGCAGCGGGCCCGACAGGCGGCCGAGGTAGCGGCGGCGGGCCATCGGTGAGCAGACGCAGTCAGCCTCCTTCGGCGGGGCGCACGGGCACGGGTTCGACGCCAGCACGAGCTGGAACCGCGCCGGGTAGGTGATCGCGCCCTTCACCCTGGCGATGCGGACCTCGCCCTCCTCCAGCACCGTCCGCAGCGACTCCAGGCGCTGACTGCCGAATTCGCAGACCTCGTCCAGGAAGAGGACCCCGCGGTGGGCGCGGCTGATCGCGCCGGGCACCGCGAGCCCACTGCCGCCGCCGATCAGGGCCGGTACCGAGATCGAGTGGTGCGGTGCCACGAACGGCGGCACCGTGACCAGCGGCGACGACTTCGACAGCGAGCCGTCGACCGAGTGGACCGCCGTGACTTCCAAGGACTCGTCGGGCGACAGTGGCGGCAGCAAGCCGGGCAGCCGCTTCGCGAGCATCGTCTTGCCCACGCCCGGCGGGCCGGTGAGCAGCAGGTGGTGCCCGCCCGCCGCGGCGACCTCCAGGGCCCAGCGCGCCTCCGGCTGGCCGACGACGTCGGCGAGGTCCGGAACCTGCGGTGGCGTCGCCGGGGCGGGCGGTTCCGGGGCGACCAGGCCGGTTTCGCCCTTCAGCCACCCCACCAGGTCGCGCAGGTGGGTCACGCCGCCCACCTCGATGCCGTCGACCAGCGCGGCCTCGACGAGGGATTCCGCGGGGACGACGGCCCGTTCGTACCCGGCCGTGCGCGCCGCCAGCAGGCCGGGGAGGACGCCGCGGACCGCGCGGACCCGGCCGTCCAGGGCGAGCTCGCCGAGCAGGACCGTCCCGAGCAGCCGGGTCGCCGGGACGGCGCCCGTCGCCGCGAGCACGGCCGCCGCGATGCCGAGGTCGTAGGCCGAGCCGACCTTCGGCAGGTTCGCCGGGGACAGGCCCAGCGTCACCTTGCCGTCGGGCCAGGGCTGCCCGGAGTTGCGCACGGCCGAGCGGACGCGGTCCTTCGCCTCGCGCAGCCCGGCGTCCGGCAGGCCGACGAGGGTGACGCGGCTCAGCCCGCCGCCGAGGTCGGCCTCGATCTCGATGACACGGCCGTCGATGCCCAGCAGGGCGACCGACCAGGACTTGGCGATCGGCATCAGAACGCCGCCTCGATGTGCTGCAACCGCGGGCGGGTGCCGGCCTCGGCGAGGATCGTCACGACGTCGTAGCGGACCGGGCACCAGCCGATGCGGAACTCGCGCAGCCAGCGTTGCGCCGCGCGGCGGACCCGGCCCGCCTTCTCGTCGGTGACCGTCTCGGACGGCAGCCCGAACTCCGTGCCCGAGCGGGTCTTCACCTCGCAGAAGACGACGCGCGTGCGGTCGGTCAGGACGAGGTCGAGCTCGCCCTCGCGGCAGCGCCAGTTGCGAGCGAGCAGGACCAGGCCGCGGTCCTGCAGGTGCCGGGCGGCCAGGTCCTCGCCCCAGGTGCCGAAGTCGCGGCGGTGTCTCGCGAGCTGATCGGTGCCCGTCATCGTGTTTCGTCCCCTCGCCGCGCCGTTGCGGTCACCGAGGCGGTCCCGGTGATCACGGTGCGTGCGCCATCGACGGTGCCAGGGTGCGGGGCGGGGTCACCAGACCCGGATCGCCGGGTTGTGGACAACCGGGGGGATGTGGACAACTTCCCGGCCGGGAGACGTCGTGGGACCGGAAATGTCGGTGCGGTGTGCTATCGACGCCGGGCCCGGAGACGACAAAACCGGCGAAACCGCGCCGGTTCAGCGCGGTTTCGCCGGTTCGACGAGCTTGCTCAGCCCGAGAACGGGCCGTCCTCGGGAAGCCGGAGGTCCGGCTTGTCGAGCTCCTCGACGTTGACGTCCTTGAAGGTGATCACCCGCACGTGCTTGACGAACCGGGCGGGGCGGTACATGTCCCAGACCCACGCGTCGGACATGCGGACCTCGAAGTACACCTCGCCACCGCCGTCGCGGACCTGGACGTCCACCGCGTTGGCCAGGTAGAACCGCCGCTCGGTCTCCACCACGTACGAGAACTGGCCGACGATGTCGCGGTACTCGCGGTACAGCGAGAGCTCCATCTCGGTCTCGTACTTCTCGAGATCCTCTGCGCTCATGAAATCCGCGCCCCTCCTCGGGATCGTGCTCCTGCTCCGCCGGCGGAGCGTTCATTGTGACCTACGCCGGCGCCCGGGGCATGCAGCGGCAGGCTGAGTTGTGGGTCGAGAGCTTCGTCGAGGACGGCGGCCAGCCCGGCGCCGGCGTCCTTCTCCATGGCTTTCTCCAGTGCGGCGTAGGTCAGCACGACCGGCCGCGCGGGGCGCATGCCGTGCGCGATCGCCGCCGTGGCGACGTTCGTGTACGACCAGCGGTGGACGTCGCTGGGACCGTGTTCGCGCAGCGCCGCCAGGTGGTCCGACGTGCTGTAACCCTTGTGCACGTCGAATCCGTAGTGCGGCAGCTCGTCGTGGTGACCGGCCATGATGCGGTCTCGTGTCACCTTCGCCAACACGGAAGCGCCCGCGATGCACGCCACCGTCCGGTCGCCCTTGATCACGGCTGCGTTCGGGGCGGTCAACCCGGGAATGCGGAACCCGTCGGTGAGGACGTAACCCGGCGACACACGCAGGGCCGCCGCGGCGCGGCGCATGCCCTCGAAGTTCATCACCCGAATGCCGTAGAGGTCGATCTCCTCGTGCGGGATGACGATCACCGAATAGTCGACGGCCCGGGCCAGGACCAGGTCGTAGACCCGGTCCCGCGCCTTGGCCGTCATCAGCTTGGAGTCCGTCAGCTCGGTGAGCTTCGCCGCGTCACCCTGCTTGAGGACGCAGGCGGCGACCACCAGCGGCCCCGCGCACGCCCCGGCGCCGGCTTCGTCCACACCGGCGACCGGGCCGAGGCCACGGCGGTCGAGTGCGCCCTGCAGACCCCAGAAGAGGTCGCCGCGCACCACGGCCCGCGGCGGCCGGATCGGCTCGGCCGCGGTGAGGGGAACGGGAACTGTCAAGGCTGCATCACCCGTCTGCCGGCACGTCCGGGTGGCTAGCTCTTCCGCCCGGCCGCCCGGCGCAGTCCGGACTTGAGCTTGCGCCCGAGGAACAGCGTGGGCCACGCGCCCGCGATCCCGGCGCCGAGCGGAACACCGCTCTGCCACGCCGGCGCGCCGAGCGCGACCGGCTGGGCCGTTTCCTGCGGGTTGTGGTCGGTGATCCCGCCCCACCGGCCCGGCGGCAGGACGATGATCCGCGCCTTGCCGATGATGTTGCCCACCGGGACCGCGCCGTTCACGCCGCCGCCGCCCTGGAACCGGGAGTCGTCGGAGTTGTTGCGGTTGTCGCCCATGACCCAGACCATCCCCGCGGGGACCTTGACCGGCTCGAAGGGCTTCTCCGCCTGGTCGGACGGGTCCTCCCAGTGGACGTACGGCTCGTCGAGCGCCTTGCCGTCCACGACGACCCGGCCCTGCGGGTCGCAGCACTGGACGGTCTGGCCGCCGACCGCGATCACGCGCTTGACGAAGTCGCGCTCGTCCGGCGGGGCGAACCCGACCAGCGAACCGAGGCCGCGGAGACCGCGGACCACGATGTTGCTCGACTCCTGCGGCGGGATCTCGTTGTTGACCCACGCCGGCGGGCCCTTGAAGACGACGACGTCGCCCGGCCCGGGCTCGGTGAAGTCGTAGGTGACCCGGTCCACCAGGATCCGGTCACCGGTGCAGCCGGGGCACCCGTGGAGCGTGGCTTCCATGGACCCCGAGGGGATCATGAAGACCTTCGCGAGGAATGTCTGGATCAAGATCGTGAGCACCAGAGCGATCACGAGCAGGATCGGCAGTTCCTTCCAGAACGACCGTTTCTTGGCGGGCTTGGCGCGCCTGCGGCGGGAGCCCCCGCGCTCCTCGGAGCGGGACCGGCGGGGCTGGTCCTCCTCGGAGCGATCGGGGTCATCCTCAGGAGCGTTCTGGGACACGGGTTCGGCCACGTCGTCAGGCTACCGGTACCGGGTGATGGCTCAGTTAGCCGAAGCCGTCTCGCGGTTCTCGCGGCGCTCCTTGATCTTGGCCTTCTTGCCGCGCAGGTCGCGCAAGTAGTACAGCTTCGCGCGCCGCACGTCGCCGCGCTTGTGGACCTCGACCTCGGCCACGTTCGGCGAGTGCACCGGGAAGGTGCGCTCCACGCCGACACCGAAGGAGACCTTGCGCACGGTGAAGGTCTCCCGGATGCCGCCGCCCTGACGGCGGATCACGACGCCCTGGAAGACCTGGTTGCGCTCACGGTTGCCCTCGATGACGCGGACGTGCACCTTGAGCGTGTCGCCCGGGCGGAAGGCCGGGATGTCGGAACGCAGCGACTGCTTGTCCAGCGCGTCCAGGGTGTTCATCGGTGGTCCGTCCTCGTCTTCGTATGGCTTGCGTACAAGTCCCCGGGCGCGCAACGATGCCGCTGCGGGCGACCCAGGGGGCTGATGGCGGGCTCGTGAACGAGGAAGTCCACTCACGCCAACCTGTCAAGTATTACAGACCGGGTTCCGGCGGAAGCACCGGCCCCCGCGCCTGCTCGGGATCCAAGCCCTCCAGGACCCCGCGATCGTGCTTGTCGAGGCTACCTTCCGGCAGCCGGGCCAGAAGATCGGGGCGCCGGCGGGCGGTGCGCTCCAGGGCCTGGTCGCGCCGCCAGCGGTCGATCAGGGCGTGGTTGCCGGACCGCAGCACGTCGGGCACGGCCAGGTCCCGCCAGACCTCGGGACGCGTGTAGCTGGGCCCCTCGAGCAGGCCGTCGGAGAACGAGTCCTCGGCGGCCGAGCGGACGTTGCCGAGCACCCCGGGCAGCAGCCGGACGACGGCCTCGACCATGACGAGCACCGCCGCCTCGCCGCCGACCAGGACGTAGTCGCCGATCGACACCTCGTCCACCGGCATCCGTCGGGCGGCGTCGTCGACGACGCGCTGGTCGATGCCCTCGTACCGGCCACACGCGAAGACCAGGTGCTTCTCCTCGGCGTACGCGTGCGCGAGCTCCTGCGTGAAGGGCCGCCCGGCCGGCGTCGGCACGACCAGCCGGGTCTCCGGACGGCAGACGTCGTCCAGCGCCGGGCCCCAGATCTGCGGCTTCATGACCATGCCGGGGCCGCCGCCGTACGGCGCGTCGTCGACCGCGCGGTGGACGTCGTGGGTCCATTCGCGCAGGTCGTGCACGCCGACCTCGATCAGGCCGCGGTCGATCGCCCGGCCCAGCAGCGCGGCGCGCAAGGGGTCGAGGTACTCGGGGAAGATCGTGACGACGTCGATCCGCAAGCGGTCACCAGTTCCAGTATTCGGTGGCCTCGGCGTGCCAGGGCGACTCGACCTGCTGGTCGATCGTGAAGGCCATGCCGAGCCCCTGCGCGATCCTGATGTCCCGGCGCAGCGTCTCGCGGATCGGCGAGCCGGCGGGCAGGTTCTGGTCGGACGACCAGGACTCGCTCTGCGTGATGCACGTCCGCGTGCCGAACTTCGCCGAGCCGCACGGCGCGGGCGCGTGCCAGGTCTGGACGTGCTTGAACCGGAAGCTCCGGCCGCTGCCCCGCTCGGTGACGGTGCCCTCGGCGCTCAGCTGGTAGTCGGAGGGCGGCACGGTCCACCGGACGTAGTGCTGCCGTCCCCCGTGTGGGGGCAGCGGTGTGCAGCTGCCGCTCTGGCAGATCGACTCGCTGGTGACGCGTTCGGTGTAGTACGTACCGTTGTCGTCCCAGCCGTCGAGCAGCACCCAGTCGCCGTCGCGGACGAAGTGCTCCGCGTACGACGGGGGCCAGGCGACCGGGTCACCCCAGGAGATCCGCGATTCGGTGGCCGACTGCGGCGACCACGCCCACTGGTAGGCCTTCTCCCCCGGCGGCGCGAACTGGCCGGCGCTGCGCTGGAACATCATCGAGAAGTCGCCGTAGACCGGGCTCGCGGCCTGCGCGGGCGGTGCGGCGAACGTGGCAACCAGCAGAGCGGCGGCCACGCAGAGAGCCTTCCTCATTCGGCGTCCAGAAGCCCTTCCGGCGGGTCCAGCACGACACGCCCGCCCGCGACGTCCACCGTGGGGACGATCGCCCGGACGAACGGGACCAGCACGTCACGGCCGTCGACGTCGAGCTCGAGGAGCTCGCCCGCGGGCGAGTGGACGACCTCGACGACCTTGCCGACGACGGTCCCGTCGAGCAGCTCGGCCCGCAGGCCGGCCAGCTCGTGGTCGTAGAACTCGTCGGGGTCGGTCGTCGGCGGCAGCGCGTCGGTGTCGACGAGCAGGAGGGCGCCGCGCAGCGTCTCGGCGACGTCGCGGGTCAGGACCTCCTCGAAACGCACCAGCAGCCGCCCGCTGTGTTCGCGGGCGGCTGCGATGGTGAGATCCCTTTTGCTGCCGTCGCGCAGCTTCGTCGTGACGACCGCACCGACCTTGAACCGCTCTTCCGGCGAATCCGTGCGCACGTCCACCGCGAGTTCCCCGCGGATTCCGTGCGCCTTGGCGATGCGGCCTGCTACGACGTCCATCTGACCGTTCTCTGAAAGGTCTGGATCAGCGGTCGGTGTCGACGACGTCCACGCGGACGCCGCGGCCACCGATGCCGCCCATGACGGTGCGCAGGGCGGTCGCGGTGCGTCCGCCCCGGCCGATCACCTTGCCGAGGTCGTCGGGGTGCACGTGCACCTCGAGCGTGCGGCCACGGCGCGTGGTCAGCAGCTCGACCCGGACCTCGTCCGGGTTGTCGACGATCCCGCGCACCAGGTGCTCGAGGGAGTCAGCCAGAAAGCTCACTCGGCCTTCTCACCCTCGGTGGCTTCGGCCTTCTCGGCCTCGGCCTTCTTGGGGGCGGACTTCTTCTTCGGCGTGGTGGCCTCGGTGGAGGGCTCCTCGCCGGCCGCGGCCAGTGCGGCGTTGAACAGGTCCTGCTTGGACGACTTCGGCTCGGCGACCTTCAGGGTGCCCTCGGTGCCCGGCAGGCCCTTGTACTTCTGCCAGTCACCGGTGATCTCGAGGAGACGCTGGACCGGCTCGGTCGGCTGCGCGCCGACACCCAGCCAGTACTGGGCACGCTCGGAGACGACCTCGATGAGGCTCGGCTCCTCCTTCGGGTGGTACTTGCCGATCGTCTCGATGGCCTTGCCGTCCCGGCGGGTGCGCGCGTCGGCGACGATGATGCGGTAGTACGGCGCACGGATCTTGCCGAGGCGCTGCAGCTTGATCTTGACGGCCACGGGTGTGGGTACTCCTCAAATCTCTCTGGTGCTGGGGTGGGCGCACGCGGTCCGAGTGGGGACACGGAAGCGGGCACCCGAAGGTCACAGCTTTCGCGCGGTGAGAGGGTCCGGCGGAAGCAGGCAGTGCACCATTCTGCCAGACGGGGTCCGGCGCCCCTGAAAGTGGCCTCAGAAAGAGGCCACGCCCAGCGCCCCGAGCAGGATGGTGAGCGCCGGGAGGAAGTTGTTCACCTGGTGCGCGACGATGCTCGCCGGCAGCCGCCCGGTGACGAGCCGCGCCAGCCCGATCGGCACCGCGATGACCAGCAGCAGGGTGGTCCGCAGCGGCTCGAGGTGGCTGGCCGCGAAGACCGCCGTCGAGAGCAGGAACGCGGCGACGCGGCCCCAGCGCTCGCTGCGCCACTGCAGCCGTTCGGCCGCGCCCCAGAGCAGGCCGCGGTAGATGACCTCCTCGCAGATCGGGCCGAGCAGCCAGAGGTAGACGAACATCACCACGGCCGCCGACACCGACATCTGCCGGTCCTCGACCAGGGCGCTGATCGCGGACGTCGCGTTGGCGTCGCCGACCAGCCGCGTCCAGAGGTAGGCGGCGACGGTCGTGAAGACCAGGCCGATGCAGCCGTACTTGAAGCCGACGCGCACGTCGGCCCAGCGCCACTCGATCCGCAGGTCGACGATCGGCCCGTTGCCGCGCACGTAGGTGACCAGCACCGCGACGGCGGCCGCGATCATCGTCGGCAGCATCGTGCCCAGCAGCACGACGCGGATCGGCAGCGGGCCGGGGCCGGTGTCGCCGACCAGCACGGACACGAACGCGGCCGAGGCCAGCAGGACCACTTCGACGAGCAGGAACGCCCCGAACCCCCAGCGGTGCGCGGGCGCCGGCGCCAGGAACGCTTCGGGCCCGGCGGGCACAGCAGGGTCGTCGGGGGGCGGCAGTGCGTCGGGAAGGGGCTCCCGAGGCTGGGAAGTGGTCACGCCTGCCCTCCGCGGGTCGCTCGGCTCCTGCCCCGAGCCTAGCGGCCGGAATGTGATCGCACAGTATCCGTCCAACTACTGTCCACGATCTTCGCAAGCACTCAGTGCGTGTCTCAGTGCGCGACGAACAGCAGCACCGCGGGCGGCAGGTTGTTGGCCGCGTGCGCGATCACCCCGGCGCTCACCCGGCCGGACAGGTGCCGGGCCAGCCCGATCGCGATGCCCTGGCCGAACAGCGCGATCGTGCGCGTCGGCTCGCCGTGCAGCTGGGCGAACACGAGCGCGGTGAGCACGAGCACCGCCCAGGGCGGGATCCGGTGGAACGACAGGGCTTTCCAGAGCGTGCCGCGGACCAGCAGCTCCTCGGTCAGTGGGGCGCCGGCGATGACGATCACCGCGGCCAGCACGAGCCAGACCGTGTCGCCGTCGAAGGTGTCGGCGAGGTCGGTGAGCGGGCTGTCGGAGACGTCGTCGGCGCCGTAGACCGCGATCAGCACCAGGTTGAGCCCGTAGCCGACGACGAGCGCGAGGGCGCCGCAGGCGAGGCCGATCCGGACGTCGCGCCAGGTCGGCGTGAGCCCGAAGTCGGCGCGCAGGCCGTGGCCCCAGAGCCAGGAGCCGGCGGCCGGGCCGAGGCCGAGCAGCAGGTTGGGCACGAAGGCCAGCAGCAGGAGCGGGCCGATGTCCCGCAGCTCGAGAGGGTCGAACTCGCCGACGTTGCGGTTGACCGCCGCCGCGATGATCAGGTTGATCAGGTAGTAGCCGGCGATCCCGGCGAAGAACGCCACGAAACACCAATGCGCCCCCAGTACGCGCCGTGCGCCGTCGTCGTCCGTCACAGGTCCAACGCTAAAGTGCCGCTCCCGCAAGGAAAACGGCGGGGGTCACGCGTACACGACGCCGCCGAGCACGATGTGCTCCGGGTGCCGCAGAACGCCCAGGTCCTCGCGCGGATCGCTCGCGTAGACGAGCAGGTCCGCGGGCGCGCCGTCGGCGATGCCGGGGTGGCCGAGCCAGTCGCGGGCGGCCCAGGACGCGCTCGCGAGGGCCTGCTCCCGGGTCATGCCCGCGCCGTGCAGCGCCTCGATCTCGTCGACGAGCCTGCCGTGCTCGACCATGCCGCCCGCGTCGCTGCCCGCGAAGACGCGGACGCCCGCTTCGATGGCCGCGGCGACCATCTCGCCGACGCCGGCGTGCAGCGCGCGCATGTGGTCCGCGTACGCCGGGTACCTGCCGGCCTTGTCCGCGATGCCCGGGAAGTTCTCGATGTTGATCAGCGTCGGCACCAGCGCGACGTCGTGGCGGGCCAGCTCGGACAGCTGGTTGGCGCTCAGGCCGGTGCCGTGCTCCAGGCAGTCGATGCCGGACGCGATCAGTCCCGGCAGCGCGGCCTCGCCGAACACGTGCGCCGTGACGCGGGCGCCGTGCTCGTGCGCGACCTCGACGGCTTCGGCGAGGACGTCGTCCGGCCACAGCGGCGCGAGGTCGCCCACACCGCGGTCGATCCAGTCGCCGACCAGCTTGACCCAGCCGTCGCCGTCCTTCGCCTGCTCGGCGACGGCGGCCGGCAGCTGCGAAGGATCGTCCAGCTCGATGCCCAGGCCCGGGATGTAGCGCTTGGTCAGCGCGAGGTGCTGCCCGGCGCGGATGATCGTCGGCAGGTCGGCCCGCCGCTGCAACGGCCGGACGTCGATCGGCAGGCCGCAGTCGCGGATCAGCAGCGTGCCCGCGTCGCGGTCGGTGACGGCCTGGGCCTCGGCCTCTTCGAGCGAAACGGGCCCGCCGACGCCGATGCCGGGGTGGCAGTGCGCGTCGACCAGCCCGGGCACCAGGAAGACGTCACGGGCGAGCGTCTCGGCGCCGGGCACCGGCTCGAACGAGATCCGGCCGCCGGTGATCCAGAGTTCCCCGGACTCGCCGCCGGGCAGGATCACCCCGGCGGCGTGGAGCGCGGTGCTCAATTGTCCTTGGGGTTCTTCGGCAGCTTGAACTTCGACGGGTCGAAGCCCGGGACGTCGTTCATCCCGCCGAGCTTGGACAGGTCGGGCATGCCGCCCGGCAGCTGACCACCCGGGGGCAGCATCGGCATGCCGCCGGGGAAGCCGCCGCGGACCTTGGGCTGCGTGGGGCCGCGGCCCTTCTTGCCCTTCTTGCCCTTGCGCGACTTGGAGCCGCCGCCCCCGCCGCCGAAGCCGAACCGGCCGGCCATCTGGGCCATCATCTTGCGGGCCTCGAAGAACCGGTTGACCAGGTCGTTGACCTCGCGCACGGAGACGCCGGAGCCGTTGGCGATGCGCAGGCGGCGCGAGCCGTTGATCATCTTCGGGTCGTCGCGCTCGGCCGGGGTCATGCCGCGGATGATCGCCTGCAGCTTGTCCAGGTGCTTGTCGTCGACCTGGGCCAGCTGGTCCTTCATCTGGCCGGCACCGGGCAGCATGCCGAGCAGGTTGCCGATCGGGCCCATCTTGCGGACCGCGAGCATCTGCTCGAGGAAGTCCTCCAGGGTGAGCTGGCCGCTGGACAGCTTCGCGGCGGCCTTCTCGGCCTGGTCCTGGTCGAAGGCCTGCTCGGCCTGCTCGATCAGGGTCAGCATGTCGCCCATGCCGAGGATCCGCGACGCCATCCGGTCCGGGTGGAAGGTGTCGAAGTCCTCGAGCTTCTCGCCGTTGGAGGCGAAGAGGATCGGCTGGCCGGTGACCTCGCGGACCGACAGCGCGGCACCACCGCGGGCGTCACCGTCGAGCTTGGTGAGCACGACACCGGTGAAGCCGACGCCGTCGCGGAACGCCTCGGCCGTGGTCACGGCGTCCTGGCCGATCATCGCGTCGACGACGAACAGCGTCTCGTCCGGCTGCACGGCGTCGCGGATGTCCGCGGCCTGCTTCATCAGCTCTTCGTCGACGCCCAGGCGGCCCGCGGTGTCGACGACGACCACGTCGTACTGCGCGTGCTTCGCCTCGGCGATGGCGCGGCGGGCGACGTCGACCGGGTCGCCGACGCCGTTGCCCGGCTCGGGCGCGAAGGTCGTGACGCCGGCGCGCTCCCCGACCAC
Organism: Amycolatopsis sp. NPDC049252; assembly: GCF_043197175.1. Taxonomy (NCBI): domain Bacteria; kingdom Bacillati; phylum Actinomycetota; class Actinomycetes; order Pseudonocardiales; family Pseudonocardiaceae; genus Amycolatopsis; species Amycolatopsis sp. NPDC049252. The sequence goes on along the minus strand of NZ_JBICSQ010000062.1, from coordinate 26,868 downwards.
CTGCAGCTGCGTGACGGCGTTGGGGCGCTGGAGGTCGCAGGCGACCAGCAGCGGCGCGTGGCCCTGCTTCTTCAGCCACATCGCGAGCTTGCCGGCCAGCGTCGTCTTACCGGCGCCTTGAAGGCCGGCGAGCATGATCACGGTCGGCGGGGTCTTCGCTAGGTTGAGCCGCCGGGTCTCGCCGCCGAGGATCCCGACGAGCTCCTCGTTGACGATCTTGACGACCTGCTGCGCGGGGTTGAGCGCCTGGGAGACCTCGGCGCCCTTCGCCCGTTCCTTGATCCTCGCGATGAAGGTCTTGACCACGCCGAGGGCGACGTCCGCCTCCAGCAGCGCGATGCGGATCTCGCGCGCGGTGGCGTCGATGTCGGCGTCGGACAGCCTGCCCTTGCGCGTGAGCGTCTGAAGGGCGGCGGTGAGCCGATCGGACAGGGTGTCGAACACGGGTGTGCACGCTCCAGCTGGGTCGAGAGTGGCGCGCCGGACCAGGCCGGCCTCTCCCAGAGTAGTCGCTCCGGGTCTCCCACCTCGCGGGTACGCGAAAGTCGCGCACGCGATTAGTACACATAGGCGTACTACCTTGCGCACGAGCCGTCCCTAAAATTGGCTTTAACTTCCGAAATTCACTGGTCGACCGAGACGGATTCGGTAAACATGTGCGTATGACTTCTGCGACCAGAGCCCGGCCGTCGCTCGCCGAACCGGCCTCCGACGCCGACGAACCGGTCCCGCTGCGGCGGATCGCCGGCCTCTTCCGCCCGCACCGCGGGCCCCTCGCCGCACTGTTCGCGCTGATCGTCCTGCAGGCCGGGCTCGGCGTCGTCTCGCCGTTCCTCCTTCGCGAGATCCTCGACGACGCGCTCCCGCACCGCGACACGCTGCTGATCAGCCTCCTGGCGGCGGGGATGATCGTCTGCGCGGTCGGCAGCGGCTCGCTCGGCGTCGCGACGACCGGGCTGTCCAACACCATCGGCCAGCGCGTGATGAACGAGCTGCGCGTGTCGGTCTACGGCCACCTGCAGCGGATGTCGCTCGGCTTCTTCACCCGGACGAAGAGCGGCGAAGTCCTCTCGCGGGTGTTCAACGACATCGGCGGTGTCGACAACGTCATTACCACGACCGCCGGGTCGATGGTGCAGAACGCCACCACGACGATCGCCATCACGGTCGCCCTGATCGCGCTGGACTGGCAGCTCGCGGCGCTGTCGCTGATCGTCGTCCCGCTGTTCCTGCTGTTCACGCTCCGGCTGGGCAAGAAGCGGCGAACGCTGGCCCGCGGCCGGACCCGGCGGATGGCCCGGCTGACGACGATGGTCGAGGAGTCCCTTTCGGTCACCGGCGTCCTGCTCGCCAAGACGATGGGCAACGAGCGGGCGATGCGGGAGCGCTTCGGCGACGAATCGCGCGAGATCGCGTCGCTGGAGCGCGCCGCCGCGCTGGCCGGGCGGTGGCAGACCGCGTCGCGGGCGATGAGCCTCACGGTCATCCCGGCGCTGGTCTACTGGATCGCCGGGCTGGCCCTCGCGGGCGGCGCGTCGCCGATCTCGCTCGGCACCGTCGTGGCGTTCACCAGCATGCTCAACCGGCTGGTCGCGCCGGCCAGCGCGATGCAGACGATCGGGCAGAACGTGGCGACGTCCAAGGCCCTGTTCGGCCGGATCTTCGAGGTGCTCGACCTGCGCGTCGAGATCAGCGACAAGCCGGACGCCGGCGTGCTGGACGTGCGGCGCGGCGACGTCTCGATGCGCGGCGTCTCCTTCCGCTACGACGAAGACGGCCCGCTCACGCTGAAGGACATCGACCTCGACGTCCCGGCGGGGACGACCACGGCGCTCGTCGGCTCGACCGGCTCGGGCAAGACGACGCTCGCGTACCTCGTGGCGCGGCTGTACAAGGTGACGTCCGGCTCGGTGGAGATCGACGGCACCGACATCCGCGACGTCACCCTGGCGTCGCTGGCCGCGGGCGTCGGGATGGTGTCGCAGGAGACCTACCTGTTCCACGACACCGTGCGGGAGAACCTGCGCTTCGCGAAGCCGGACGCGACCGACGAGGAGATCGAAGCGGCCGCGAAGGCCGCGCACATCCACGACACCCTGGCCGGGCTGCCCGAGGGGTACGACACGGTCGTCGGCCAGCGCGGGTACCGCTTCTCCGGCGGCGAGAAGCAGCGGATGGCGATCGCGCGGATCCTGCTGCGCAACCCGCCGGTGCTGATCCTCGACGAGGCGACCAGCGCGCTCGACAACCGCACCGAGCGGTCGGTGCAGGCCGAGCTGGACCGCCTCGCCACCGGCCGCACGACGCTGACGATCGCGCACCGGCTGTCCACTGTGGAGCACGCCGACCAGATCGTGGTGCTGCACGAGGGCCGGATCGTGGAGCGGGGGACGCACGAGGAGCTGCTGGCGCGCGACGGCCGCTACGCCCGGTTGGTGCGCGGAACCGCCTAATCTGGGCGCATGCACCCCGATTCCGACGTCGCGTCACCGGTCAGCGCGGACCCCGAGCTGGCCGACCTGGCGCGGCAGGTGCGCGAGGGCGTCGGGCGGTTGAACTGGCGGATGCGTGCCGAGCGCGACCTGGGCGGCCCGGGCCCGGCGGTGCTGGCGGTGCTGAGCAGGCTGTACCGGGCGGGCACGCACACGCCGTCGGAGCTGGCGGCGGCGGAACGGCTGCAGCCGCAGTCGCTGACCCGGATCCTGGCGTGGGTGACCGAACGCGAGCTGGTCACCCGCACCCCCGACCCGGACGACGGGCGCCGCTCGCTGATCCGCATCACCCCGGCCGGCCTGGCGGTGCTGCGGGAGTACAGCATCCAGCGGGAACGCTGGCTGGCGGCGGCCATGGAGTCGACGCTGTCCCCGACCGAGCGGCAGCTGCTGAGGCTGGCGTCGGAACTGATGATGCGCGTGGCGGACGCTTGAAAGCTGCCGCGGAGACCCCTCGTCCCCTCCGCGGCAGCCTTCAAGACACCCCCTTTTCGCACCGCCTCCCCGCGGTGCGGGTCCCGGGAACGGACCGCTCCTCCCTCGGCCCGCCCCGGAACCCCTGGTGTCTGGACGGCACACCTCCCCAGGGGCCGTCCCGACCCCCTCACCAGCGGTTCCGGCATCCGCTGGCAGGAGGAAGTCTGCCGCGGCGCGGCGGCCACCAGCAGTGGGAGAACCCTCAATTACCCATGGGTAGTACTACTCAAGACGTCTTCGAGCGGCTGCGCGACGCAGCCCGCTTCGCCGTCGTACGCGCCTTCGCCGCGCGAGCCGCGGCAGCGCGCGCCTTCGTGACGGCCGCGGTGCGCTCGTCCTCCGCCTCGGCCGCGCTCTCCTGCAACGCCGCCAGCAACCGGGTGACGCCCTCGGACTGCTCGGCGGCCGTCGGCTGGACGACCTCGGCGCCGTCGATCTTCGACCGGATCAACGCGTCGAGGGCCTCGCGGTAACGGTCGGGGTAGCGGCCGGGGTCGAACTCGCCGGTCAGCTCCTCGACCAGGCTCACCGCGCGCCGCAGCTCGCCGGGCCGGATGTCGACGTCGGCGTGCCGGAACGGGAAGTCCGGCGTGCGCACCTCGTCCGGCCACAACATCGTTTCCAGGACGAGCACCTGGTCGCGCACCCGCAGCGCGCCGAGCACCTCACGGCGGCGCAGCGCCACCGTGACCAGCGCGATCCGGCCCGACTGCTGCAGGGCCTCGCTGAACAGCACGTACGGCTTCGTCCCGGCCGGCTCGGGCTCGAGGAAGTAGCTCTTCGCGAACCAGATCGGGTCGACGTCGGCCAGCGGCGCGAAGCCGCGGATGTCGATCGTGCGGCCGGGCATCGGCAGTGACGCGAGCTCGTGGTCCGACAGCAGCACGACGTCACCACCGGGGACCGGATAGCCGCGGACCATCTGCTCGGGCGGCACCTCGGCGCCGTCGACCTCGCAGACGCGCTTGACCCGGACGCGGCCGCCGTCGGTGCGGTGCACCTGGTGCAGCGGGATCTCGTGCTCCTCGGTCGCGCTGTACGCCTTCACCGGAATGGCGTAACTGCCGAACCCGATCGTGCCCGTCCACACCGCCCGCATAGGAGCCACCTCCGCAGCTCCAGGCTAGGCGGGCGAGCTTGCGGGACGACAGCTACAAACGGGTGTCGGGCGCGACGGATTCGCTCACGCATTCGAACGACGGGGTGACCTCGTCGAGCGCCTCGGCCGAGCAGCGGGCCGCGATGGCCGCCTCGCGCAGCACCTCGGCGACCACCTCGACGTCCAGCGGCGGTGCCGCGGCGAGCGCCTCCGAACCGGTCTCGACGCGGCGGGCGAGCCCGGCCAGCGCGTGGGAGATGGCCTCCTGCCCGGCGACCAGCTGCGCGACGACGTCGGTGAGCTCGGCCGTGGTGGCGCCCGGGCCGCCGCAGCGCAGGCCCGCGGCGAGTTCCTCGGCGCACGCACGCAGATGGGTGGCGACGACCGTCGGCGGCAGTGTCAGCTGTGGCGGATCCTGCATCGCGCACCCCCTCAGGCCGGTCAGAGCAGCCATAGTGCCACCGCACACGGCGTCACCGGACACGACACACCGCCGCCTGCATATTTGACCGATCGTTCTCGATGACGCTAGGGTTTTGATCATGTCCCGGGTCAAGGAGTTCGACGTCGACGAAGCCTGTGACGCCGCCTTGGCGCTCTTCCGGCGACAGGGCTACGAGGCGACGTCGGTCAGCGACCTCGTCACACACCTCGGCGTTGCGAAGGCGAGCCTGTACGCGACGTTCGGCACGAAGCACGACCTCTACGTCACGGCATTGAAGCGCTACGCCGAGCAGACGGACGCGCGTGTCATGGCCGAGCTTTCCCGGCCCGGCCCCGGGGTGCCCGCCGTGCGCGGGCTCCTCGACGGCTACGTGGCGGACATCCTGGGCGAAGCGGGTCCCATCGGCTGCTTCGTCGTCAACGCGGCCATCGAGCTCCTCCCCCGCGATCCGGAGGTCGCGCGAGTCGTCGAGCGCAGCTGGGACACCCTCGAGGTGGCGCTCACGATGGCGCTGGAACGCGCGAAGGCCCAGGACGAACTACCCGGCGACAGCGACCCGGCGACCCTCGCCCGGTTCCTGCTCACCGTGCTTCAGGGCCTGCGTGTCCTGGGCAAGGGCACGGACGCGGCGAGCCGGCTGAAGGCGGCCGTCTCGCAGGCGATGCGCGTACTCATTCAAGAATGATCGGACCAGAAAGAAGGCACTCAATGGGGGCACGGTTCGCAGGCAAGGTCGTCCTGGTGACGGGCGGCAGCTCGGGCATCGGACGGGCGACGGCACGCGCGTTCGCCGACGAAGGCGCGACCGTGGTCGTCGCCGGGCGCGACGAGCAGCGGCTCGCCTCGGCGGTACAGGAGATCGGTAGCTCGGCCAGCGCGATCGTCGCGGACGTCACCGACTCCGCGGACGTCGCGCGCATGGTCGAGACGGTCGTCGCGCGGCACGGCGCACTGGACGTCGCGTTCAACAACGCCGGCATCCTCGGCGAACCGGCGGCCACCGGCGATCTGCGCGAGGACGTCTTCGACGCGGTGGTCGGCACCAACCTCACCGGCACCTGGCTGTGCATGAAGCACGAAATCGCCCACATGCGGGCGCACGGCGGTGGCGCGATCGTCAACATGGCGTCGAACATCGGCTCGCACGGCCGGCTCCCCGGCATGGCGGCCTACGCCGCGTCGAAGGCCGCGGTGAGCGTGCTGACCCGCACCGCGGCGCGCGACCACATCGCCGAGGGCGTCCGCGTGAACGCCGTCAGCCCGGGTGCGACGGACACCGAGATGTCGTTGCGGCCCGGCGAGACGGATGCGGACCGCGCCGAGCGGCTCAAGTCCGCGATTCCGCTGGGCCGGGTGGGTGCCACCGCCGAAGTGGCCGCAGCGGTGCTGTGGCTGGCTTCGGACGAGGCGGGGTTCACGGTCGGCCACGACCTGGTGGTCGACGGCGGCGCGACCGCCTGAGCGGCCCCACCCGGGCCCGCGTCACTTCAGGATTCACGGTTGCGCATGGTGACGATCCCCTCTCGTACCGGGACGGACGGTGTGCGGCGTGGGTTCAGGACTCGCGATTGCGCACGGGGCTCCCCTTTCAGGCGTCGCGGCGGGTGGGCTTGGGTTCAGGACTCGCGGTTACGCATAGAGCTCCCTCCAGGCGTTGCAGCAGGTGGGCTTGAAGTCAGGACTCGCGGTTACGCACAGGGCTCCCCTTTCAGGCGTCACGGCAGGTGGACTTGAAGTCAGGACTCGCGGTTACGCACAGGGCTCTCCCTCCAGGCGTCGCGGGCGGGTGGCACGGGATCAGGACTCGCGGTTACGCACGGCAGCTCTCCTCTCGCGCGGGACGGACAGAACTGCGGTGGCTCAGGATTCGCGGTTGCGCACGACGGCCTCCCTCCGGCGATCCACGGCGGACATCGGGACGCGGGGGGCTCAGGATTCGCGGTTGCGCATGGCGGCGGCCTCCCCTCACTGGTCCGATCGTGTGGCAATCATCGATCGCGGCCGCCCGGTGTGATGGGGTGGAAGCGGATCGTCGGATCACCCACGGGAGTTGCACCGCCTTGAGTATGGACGGCGCCCATCCGGCCGAACCCCGTGCGGGTCGCGTTCGGGGGATGCTGAGTCCTGGTCACTGGACCCTCTGGCGGCAGCGCGGGTCACTGATCTCCTACGTCTTCCTGGTCGAGTCGGTGGCGCTCGTGGCCACCGTCTGGACCGCCGTCGCGGTGCCCGTGCGGCTCTGGGACCTGGTCGTCCTCGCCGTCCTGGCCGTGCTCGGCGTGCTGCAGGCCGAGCTGGGCCGGCAGATCGAGCGCGTCCGGCGGCTGGTGTCCGACACCCCGCACATCAACCTGACGTCGGTCTGGACGTTCGCCGGCGTGCTGCTCCTGCCGCCCGCGCTCGTCGCCGCCCTGGTCGTCGTCCTGTACGTGCACCTGGCGACGCGCAGCCTCGCGCGGATGAAGCGCGTCCCGCCGTTCCGGACCGCGCTGAACGCGACGCTGGTCGTCGTCACCTGCTACTCGGCCGAGTTCGTCCTGCACCGCCTCGGCGTGCCGGACATGTACTCGGCGCTGACGTCCGGCTGGCGCGGCGTCACGGCGATCACGCTGGCCGCGGTGGCGTACTTCCTGGTCTCCGCGATCACGATCGTCCCGGCGCTGACGATCACCAAGCGCACGGTGAAGGCGTTCTTCGGTGGCCTCGGCGACAACCTCCTCGAGGTCGCGACGCTGTGCCTCGGCCTGCTCACGGCGTTGACGCTGGCGACGCTGCCCGCACTGGCGATCGCCATCGTGCCGCCGCTGCTGGTGCTGCACCGGGCGGTGCTGATCAAGCAGCTCGAGATCGCCGCGACGACCGACGAGAAGACGGGCCTGTTCAACACGACCGGCTGGCACCTGCTGGCGTCGCGCGAGCTGGCCAGGGCGCAGCGCAGCACGCAGAGCAGCTTCGGCATCCTGATGATCGACCTGGACCACTTCAAGCTGATCAACGACCAGCACGGCCACCTCGCGGGCGACACGGTCCTGCGGGCCATCGCGACCACGATCAAGAACGCCGTCCGCGACTACGACTCGGTCGGCCGCTTCGGCGGCGAGGAGTTCGTCGTCCTGCTCCCGGACATCGGCCCGGCCGCCGTGCTCGCGGTGGCGGAACGCATCCGCGCGGCCATCGCGGCGCTGGAAGTCGAGTACGAGGACGGCAACCAGGTGCGCCTCATCGACGCCCTGTCGGCCTCGATCGGCGTAGCGACCTACCCCGACGGCGGCACGGCCGTCGACCGCCTGCTGCAGGCCGCGGACAAGGCCCTCTACCGGGCCAAGGACGCGGGCCGCAACAAGGTCGTCGACGGCACCGCCATCGCCTAGGAAGCCGTAGAGCTATCGGGGTTCAGCCGCCAGAGATCGCCGAGGACCTTCAGCAGAGTCTCCTGTCGCCCTTCGAGGACGGCCGGAGTCCACTCGGGGCTGTCGAGCACTTGTCCGGTCAGGACGAACGGCGGCCAGCTCGTCTTCTCGAAGTACTTGGTCTTCTTCACTTCGAACTCGAGGTTGCCGGCTTGGGAATTCTTCCGCCTCGAAAGCAGGACGAGGTTCGCCAGGCGGTGAACCCAATACAACCGCTCCTGCGGAGTGAACTCCGTAGTCCATGTGCTGTCTGCTGCGGGCGATTGGGGTAAAACGTGTTCCACACTGATCAGTGGGGAGTGTTCGTAGCTCTTCCCACCGTCCGACAGCGCAGAATCGAGGCGTAACAGCACGTACTGACGAATCCGTGTGACTGTGTAGATCTCGGCGTTGAGCCTCTCGACGGTCGCCGCTCGTTCGTCAGCGGACAACTGGAGCGGGGACTCGTCCGCATAGAGGTCGCGTTCCTTTTCCATCCAGTCCAGGACGCGTCCGTAACGCTCGATCCGGCGAGTGATGTCCACCCGGCGGACGAGCATGCTCGCCGCGAGTCTTTCGAGGTCGACCAGGAAGCGGAGAAGTTCTGCGGAATCGGCGGTCGGACGACTGAAGTAGCTGATGGCCGGAGGGATCCAGTCGGTGTTGTCCAGCTGTTTCAGCCAGCCCAGGAGTCTGTTGATCGCTTCCTCGTCGGGGCCTCCGGCGTAGCTCGCACGCGTGACCGCCTCGAAGGCGTCCGAGTACGGAACCAGCACGTCGTCGATGAACTTCTTGCCATCCGACACGCGCTGCAGGACCGACGCGCGGAACTCCTTCAAGATCGACTCACGAGCTTTCGTCTTCGCGTACACCATGCGGATGTGAGAGAAGAGATCGCCGAAGTCGCTGCGACCGAGATCGTCCTCTTCCCGGGCCCACTTGGTGGTATAGGCGTCCTGGTCGACTTCCACGATGCGGCCGATGATCTCCGCCTTGAGGATGTCGGTGTGCGTGAGATCCAAGCCGCGCTCGTTGAGCACCGAGAAGATGCGGTAGGCCGACTCGAAATCGGCAGTCGACACCACGACCAGGTACGTGTGCTGGTCGATGAACGAGACCAGACGCTCGCGCTCCACCATCTCCAGTTCGCTCAACCGAGCCTTGAGCTGGAGTGCGTTCTCGACCAAGCGTGCCTGGCTGTCGGGTCGCACGTCCACCAAGGACGCAAGCAGAGCGTTGCCTTCTCGTTCCTGAATGTACTTCTCGAAGAAGCCCTGGTCCTGGTTTCGCAGACGGAGACGAGGTTGATCCGCGGTCTGCTTGATCGGATCTCCCTTCTGGAAGATCCGCTTCTCCAGTGAAGCGGCAAAGGGTGGCGAGACGCAGTCGCGGAGAACGCTCAGCAGCACCGTGAGAGTGGTGAGACGCTGCTGCCCGTCGACCACCTCGGCCAGTGCTTGCTTTTCCGCTTTGACCAGCACGATGCTGCCAAGGAAGTAGGGATCGGCTTCGGTGAGCGAGTCCTTGGCGCGAGAAGCGGCGAGAAGGTCGTCGAACATCTCCCCCGCCTGGTCGGTCGTCCACGCGTATGGGCGCTGATAACGAGGGATCGTGAAGTGGTAGTCGTCGGTGAAGATGTCGCCGACAGTGTGCTCCGCTGCTTGGATTTTCGTCCCGGCCATGCGGAAGATCTCGGTGGCGAGACACCGGCTGTTACAAGATCCACCGCATCCTTCGGGAAGCTGTGGCCAAAACGGCCCGCTCAACCTCCCAGCCCGCTCGTCGACGGCACCGCCATCGCCTGATCCACTCCCCTTTCTCCAGCCCTTGACCAGGTGACTTGTCATTTTTGCTCGCTTGAGCTAACTTTTGCTCATGCGAGCAAGAACGTTCACCGAGTCCGGCAGGCGGGCCCAGATCGTGCGGGCGGCGATCGAAGTGATCGCCGAGGACGGTTACGCCAAGGCGTCGTTCAGCCGGATCGCGAAGCACGCGGGTCTGTCGAGCACCGGCATGATCAGCTACCACTTCGCGGGCAAGGACGACCTGCTCGCGGTGTGCATCACCGAGATCGAACGGGTCACCGGGGCGTTCATGCAGCCGCGCATCGACGCCGCCGTCGGGCACGTCGCGCAGCTGCGCGCCTTCGTCGAAGCCAACGTCGCGCTCGTCGGGGAGCACCCCGCCGCGATCCGGGCACTGATCGACCTGGTGAAGAACGCCGGCTCGCAGAGCGACGCCGTCAACGGGCGGCTCGCGTTGTTCGAGGAGCACTTCCGCACCGGACAGGCGGCCGGCGCCTTCGGCCGTTTCGACCCGCGGACCGCGGCACTGGCGCTCACCAGCGGCCTCGACGCCGTCGTCGCCACCGCGGCCGCCGCCGTACCCGAACCAGCCGAGCTCACGCGCATCGGCCGTGAACTCGCCGACCTCTACGTGCGGGCGACCGCACCCGAAACCACTGGGGAACCCGCATGATGATCGAACAGAAGTCCGAGCCCGACGCCGGCCTGCGCCGGGTCATCCGCGCCAACGTGCTGAACGTCGTGTTCGAAGTGATCGTGCCGATGGCGCTGTTCTACGGCCTGCGCGCGGCGGGCGTCAGCCAGTGGTGGTCGCTGATGGCCGGCATCCTGGTCGCCGCGCCGTACGTGCTGTGGACGATCGCGCGCAACCGCAAGGTCGACCTCGTCGCCCTGGTGACGCTGAGCGTCATGGTGCTGTCGGTGGTGCTGGGCCTGCTCTCCGACGACCCGCGCACGCTGGTGATCCGCGAAGGGTGGACAGCCGCACTGGGTGGCGTGTTCGGTGCGTGGATGCTGGTCACGGTGTTCATCGGGCGGCCGGCGCAGCTGACGCTGGGCCGCACGATCGCCGAGGTCAAGCGCGGTGCCGAGGGCGCGGACGCGTGGGCGTCCCGCTGGGACACCGACGCCCGCTTCCGGCGCGGCCTGCGGATCAACACGGCCGCCTGGGGCGGCGTGCTGGTGGCCAGCGCGATCGTGCACATCGTGCTCGTCTACACCTTGCCGATCGACCTGATCTCGCTGGTCACCACCGTGCAGTGGTTCGCCATGCTGGCCGCCCTGATCGTCTGGCACGTCTGGTACCTCAAGAAGGAGAACCTGGATGCCTGACGTCCTGATCGCCGGCGCCGGCCCGACCGGCCTGCTGACCGCGTTCGAACTGGAGCGCGCCGGGCTCGACGTGCTGGTCCTGGAGCGCGACGCCCGCCCGACGACGCAGTCGAAGGCACTCGGCCTGCAGCCCCGGTCGGTCGAGGTGCTCGCCGACCGCGGCCTGCTCGCCGCGATCGAACCGCACATCGAGGCCCGGCTGCCCGGCGGGCACTTCTCGAACATCCCGATCGACTACACCGACCTGCCGTCCCGCTTCCCGTACCAGCTCGGCGTCGAGCAGGTGCACGTCGCGGCGGCGATCGAAGCGCGGCTGCGCACGCCGGTGCTGCGCGACGCGGCCGTCACCGCGGTGGTGCAGGACGACGAGGGCGTCACGGTCACCGCGGGCGGCCAGGAGTACCGGGCGGGGTGGCTGGTGGCGGCCGACGGCGGCCACAGCACCGTCCGGACGCTGCTGGGCGCCGCGTTCCCCGGCCGCTCGGCGCGGATTTCGCTGGTCGTCGCCGATCTCACGCTCACCGGGAAGCCCGACGGCTACGCCGACGAGTGGCGGCTGCCGTCCCAGGCCTCGGGGTTCCTGCTGCCGCTCGCCGGTGGCCGGCACCGCCTGGTCGTCGTCGGCGAGGAGCAGCAGCGGCTCGGCCGCGACGAGCCCGTCACGGCCGGCGAGTTGCAGCGGGCGCTGACCGCCCTGCACGGGCCGGGGTTCGAGGTGGGCGAGGTGCTCTGGGCGTCCCGGTTCGGCGACGCGTCCCGGCAGCTGGAGCGCTACCGCCACGGCCGGGTGCTGTTCGCGGGCGACGCCGCGCACATCCACCTGCCGGTCGGCGGCCAGGGACTCAACCTGGGCCTGCAGGACGCGGTGAACCTCGGCTGGAAGCTGGCCGCGCACGTCCGCGGCCACGCTCCCGGCGGTCTGCTCGACAGCTACCACGACGAGCGGCACCCGGTCGCCGCCCGCGTGCTGGTCAGCACCCGCGCGCAGGCGGTGCTCGGGGTGCCCGACCCCGACGCGGTGGCCGTCCGGGAGATCGTCACGGGCCTGATCGCCGTCCAGGAGGCCCACCGCACGCTCGCGGCGGAGATCTCGGGCATCGGTGTGACCTACCCGGGTGTTTCCGGCCGCGCGGTCGACGTGCCGTCCACATCGGACGGTCGTGCGGTCCTGGTCGGCGCGGAGCTGCCGCCGGGGTGGGCCGACCGCGTCGAGACCCGTCCCGGTGCCGGGCCGCAGCTCGTCCGGCCCGATGGTTACGTGGTCTGGAACGGCGGCCCGGGTTTGGAAAACGCGCTGGCCACGTGGTTCGGCGAGCCCGCGGTCGTGCTGGGGTGAGGGTGCCTGAGCCGGGTGACGGCCCGGCTCAGGCACCACTCGTTCAGGAAGCCGCGGCCATTACCGCCTGCTCGACCTCGCGGCGCCAGCCCGGCTCGATGCGGCCGCTGCGGGGCGTCACCGCGAACGAGTCGACCACCGCGCCGCCCAGCGTCGCCACCTTGGCCCAGCGGACTTCCGCGTCGCAGCGGCGCAACGCCCCGGCGACGCGGAACAGCAGGCCGATCCGGTCGGCCGCCCGGAGTTCGAGGACCACCGTATCGGGGCCGCTCGTCTCGTCGTCGAACCACAACACCTTCGGCGCGACCGACGCCGCGTCGGGTGAGCCGTAGTCGCGTTCCTTCGCCGCCAGTCGTTGCGTCAGCGGCAAAGTACCGGCGACCGCGCGGGCGAACTGCTCGCGCAGCAGCGTCACCTCCGGCAGTGAACCGAACTTCGGTGACGCTGTGAAGATCCCGGCGCGCCCGCCGTCATGGCCGCGCAGGATCGCCGAGTGCACCTCCATCGAGTTCAGCGCCAGCACACCGGCCGCCGGGGCCAGCAGCTCCGCGCGGGCCGGCACGGCCAGCAGCACCGTGACGACCTTGCCCTGCGTGCTGATCCGGACCTCGCCGTTTCCCGAGGCGACGGCCTGCGCGACGAGCTCGCGCTGTTCGGAGTCCATCGGCTCGGGTGCGGTGAACCCCTTGCCGCGCAGCACTTCCTCACACCCGGTGACCAGCTCGGCGAGCAGCCGGGCCTTCCAGTCCGTCCAGACCCCGGGCCCGGTGGCCAGCGAGTCGGCCTGGGTGAGCGCGTGCAGCAGCTCGACCAGGACGAGGTCGCCGTCCAGGGTCTTCACCACCCGCGCCACGGTGGCCGGCTCGCTGATGTCGCGCCGCGTGGCGGTGTGCGGCAGCAGCAGGTGGTGGCGGACCATCGCCGAGACCGTCGCGGCGTCACCCGTGTCGAGCCCGAGCCGGGCCGCGACCTGGGCGGAGATCTTGGCGCCCAGCTCGGAGTGGTCGGCGTCGCGGCCCTTGCCGATGTCGTGCAGCAGCGCGCCGACCAGCAGCAGGTCCGGCCGCGGCACCGTGGTGGTCAGCTTGGCCGCCTCGACGCAGGTGCGCACGAGGTGCCGGTCGACCGTCCACTGGTGCACCGGCGACCGCGGCGGCAGATCGCGGACCGCGCCCCACTCGGGGAACAGCCGGGACCACAGACCGGTCCGGTCGAGCGACTCGACGGCGTCGACCAGGCCCTCCCCCGCGCCCAGCAGCTCGACGAGGGCGTTCAACGCCTCGGCGGGCCACGGCGCGCGCAGCTCGGGCGCGGACTCGGCCAGTGCCTTCAGGGTGCCGAGCGCGATCGGCTTTCCGGTGCGCGCCGACGCCGCGGCGACCCGCAGCAGCAGCGCCGGGTCCTTCGCCGGCACGGCGTCACGGGCCAGCGAGACCTCGTTCCCGTGCAGCACCACGCCTTCGGCGAGCGGGGTGCGCGACGGCCGCCGCCCGAACCGCGCCTTCGGTGGTTCCACAGTGGACCGGAGCGCGACGTCCAGCGCGTACGCGATCGTGCGTCCCGCGCCGGACAGCTTGCGCGCCAAGGTGAAACGGTCACCGAAGCCGAGCTCGGCGGCCACCAGCTCGGCCTCCGGCGCGGACAGGACGTCCCGCTCGCGCCGGATCTCGCGCCGCAGCTCGGTCCGGACGTCGAGCAGGAGTCCCTTGGCCTCCAGCAGTTCCTCGCCCGGGCGGGCGGTGAGCTGCGCCGCGGCCAGCGCTTCCAGGACGGCGAAGTCCCGCAGCCCGCCCCGCCCGTGCTTGAGATCGGGTTCGGCGGACTGCGCGATCTCACCGCTGCGGGTCCAGCGCTGCCGCACCGACGCCGTCAGATCGGGGATCTGCTTGCGTGCGGTGCGGCGCCACTGGTCCCGCGCCGCCGTGACGAGGCGGCCGCTCAGCTCGGCGTCCCCGGCGAGGTGCCGGGCGTCGAGCAGGCCCATCGCCGTACGAAGATCCTCCGAAGCGACCTTCAGCGCTTCGCCGGGCGTGCGGACCGAGTGGTCGAGCCCGACTTTCGCGTCCCACAAGGGATACCAGAGCGCGTCCGCGATCTCGCCGACCCTGCTGTTGCCGTTGTGCACCAGCAGCAGGTCGAGATCGGAGAACGGCACCAGCTCCCGGCGGCCGAGCCCGCCCACGGCGACCAGCGCGACACCCGGTTCCGCGGTGTCGACGCCGGCCGCCGAAGCTCCCCTGCCCAGCCAGAACTCGTAGAGGTCGACCAGGGCCGCCCGCAACGCGGACGCCCCCAGCCTCCCGTGCCTGCCCTCGAGCAGTCGCTCGGTGGCCTTGACCAGTTCGCCCCCGTCGGCCATCCCAGACGCCTATAGAGCGTCCGTGCCGCGCTCGCCGGTCCGTACCCGGATGACCGTCTCGACCGGCGTCACCCACAGCTTGCCGTCGCCGATCTTGCCGGTGTGCGCGGCCGTGGTGATGGCGTCGAGCACCTTCTCCACGTTGGTGTCGTCGGTGACGACCTCGATCTTCAGCTTGGCCACGAAGTCCACCGAGTACTCCGCGCCGCGGTAGACCTCGGTGTGACCCTTCTGGCGGCCGTAACCCTGGACTTCGCTCACCGTCATGCCCAGCACGCCCAGCTGCTCCAGCGCGGAGCGGACGTCGTCCAGCGTGAACGGCTTCACAATCGCCGTGATGAGCTTCATGCCTTGCTCTCCTCGAGTTTCGCGGCCGGAGTGGACTTGACCGGGATGGTGGACGGCGAGCCGAGGCCGCCGCCGGACAACCCGGTGAAGTCGTACGCGCTCTCCGCGTGCTGGGCCTCGTCGATGCCGGTGACCTCGTCCTCCGTGCTGACCCGGAAGCCGCCGGCCTTCTTGATCGCGAAGCCGATGATGAAGGTCAGCACGAAGGAGTACACCAGCACCGCGCCCGCCGCCGCGGCCTGCCTACCCAGCTGGGTGAAGCCACCGCCGTAGAACAGGCCGTCGGCGCCGAGCGAGTTCACGCTGGTGGTGCCGAAGAAGCCGATCAGCAGGGTGCCGACGATGCCGCCGACCAGGTGGACGCCCACGACGTCGAGCGAGTCGTCGAAGCCGAAGCGGAACTTGAGCGAGACGGCCAGGGCGCAGAGAGCACCGGCGATGACGCCGATCGCGATGGCCCCGAGCGGGCTCACGAAACCACACGCCGGGGTGATGGCGACCAGGCCGGCGACCGCGCCGGAAGCCGCGCCGAGGGTGGTGGGCTTGCCGAACTTGAGCTGCTCGACCAGCAGCCAGCCGAGGACGGCGGCGGCGGTGGCGACGGTGGTGTTGGTGAAGGCGACCGCGGCGAGGTCGTTGGCGGCCAGCGCCGAACCCGCGTTGAAGCCGTACCAGCCGAACCACAGCAGGCTGGCGCCGAGCAGGACGAACGGCACGTTGTGCGGGCGGCCGGTGTCCTTCGGCCAGCCCTTGCGCTTGCCGAGCACGATCGCCAGCGCGAGACCCGCGGCACCGGCGTTGATGTGGACCGCGGTACCACCGGCGAAGTCGAGTGCCTTGAGGTTGTTGGCGATCCAGCCGCCGACGGCGTCCGCGCCGATGAAGCCGTTGAACGAGAACACCCAGTGCGCGACCGGGAAGTACACGACCGTCACCCAGATGACGACGAACAGCGTCCAGCCCCAGAACTTCGCGCGGTCGGCGATGGCGCCGGAGATCAGCGCGGGCGTGATGATCGCGAACATCAGCTGGAACATCACGAAAGCGAGCACCGGCAGCGCGTCCGAGCCCGGCCACGCGACCTCGGGCGAGGAACTGGTGGCGGCCGTCACGAAGCCGGCGAGCTTGCCGACGGTGTTGCCGAGCCCGGCGAGGTCGAAGTTACCGACCAGGCCGCCGAAGGCGTCGTTGGAGAACGACATCGAGAAGCCGTACAGAGCCCACAACACCCCCACCACGGCCAGCGCGATGAAGTTCATCATCAGCATGTTCAAGACGCTCTTCGCGCGGACCATGCCGCCGTAGAAGAAGGCCAGTCCCGGTGTCATGAGCATGACCAGCGCGGCGCTGGCCAGTACCCATGCGGTGTCTCCTGCGTTCAGCACATCGTCCTCCCGTGCCCTGGGTTCATGCGAAGGCAGTTTTGGCGCGCGGTGTTTCACGGGACGGCTCGTCAGGTTTCACCCGCGTGAACTGTCCGCGCCACGTTGTTACGTCCAGGTTTCCCAGGACCTGTGCTGAAGTGTCCGGTTGCGAAACCTCGTGGTCGAATATCCCCATGACTTCAGCCGACCGCGGGAATGACCCACTGCCACCCCGGGTCGTGGAAGCGTTGCGATGTTCGGTGTGCGGCGACCCGATCGGGCTAACCGACCGCACACTGCGTTGCAGCAACCGCCACTCTTTCGATCTAGCGCGACAGGGTTACGTGAACTTGTTGCACGCGCGAATCCCAGCCGGTACGGCGGACACCGCGCCGATGGTTGCGGCGCGCGCGGACTTCCTCGAGTCGGGCGTGTACCGCGCCCTCGCCGACGAACTGGCGCGGGTCTGCGCGGACGCCGACGGCCTGGTGATCGACGCGGGCGCGGGCACGGGTTACTACCTGGCCCACGTCCTGTCCGCGGCCCCGGCAGCGACCGGCCTGGCGCTGGACGTCTCGGCGGTGGCCCTCCGCCGCGCGGCCCGCGCCCACCCCCGCCTGGGCGCGGCGGTGTGGAACCTGTGGGAGCCGTGGCCGGTAGGCGACGAGGTGGCGTCGGTCCTGCTGAACGTCTTCGCCCCACGCAACGGCCCGGAGTTCCACCGCGTCCTCCGCCCCGGCGGGCTGCTGACGGTCGCCTCGCCGACCCCGGACCACCTCCGCGAGCTGGGCGACCTGGTCCTGACGGTGGACGACCGCAAGGAGGAGCGCCTCGACGGCACCCTCGGCGAGTACTTCGCCCGTACGGGCCGCACGGAGGTCCGCCGGACGGTGGAGCTGACCCCGCAGCAGGTACGCCAGGCGGTGGAGATGGGCCCGGCAGGCCACCACCTGGACCGCGACGGCCGCCGGGAGCGTCTCGAAGCGCTGACCGAGGCACAGGAGGTCACGGTGTCGTTCGCGGTCTCGACGTACCGGCGCCTGTGACGCGGTGGTTCTGTGGCGGTGCTTGGACGGGCCTATGCGCAGGCCGTGCCGCCGCCGCGAACAGGCGCTCGCCGCCCTCGGCGCCGCGGACGGCGGTCCCCTCACCCTTACCGCCACTACCTGCCGCCCCCTCTCACCACCGCCGCGAGCTGCGGTTCCCGCCCTCCCTCCTCTCGTGCCTTCAGGTGCTCCACGTCCGCAAAACTGTGTCCAGGCCCTCCAGCGCCCTCCCCGCGTCGGTCGGGCGCGTCTGGGAGGGTGGAGGCGTGAAGCCCGACTGGACCGCCCCCGCGACCCTGCTCGCGGATCCGGAGTGGGTGCGGGCCCGGATCGGCGGCGCGGCGAAGCTCTACGGCTGCGCGCGGCCCGAGGTCCTCGGCACGATCTGGTGGTATTCGCTCTCCTCGGTGCTCGTTGCGCCCGCACTCGAAGGCCTGGTCGCCGGGATCCTCGTCGACCCGGCGCTCGCGGCGATCAAGCTGGATCTCGTCGCTGACGGCCGCTTCCTCGGCGCCCGCTCGACCCGCCCTCTGTCCGGTGGGCTGCCCGAGCTGGGCACGGCGTTCGCCGGGGCGCTCGGCACCGCGATCACGACGATCGTCACCGTCACCGGCGCCCGCGAACGCGCGCTGGGCGCGATCGCCACCGACTCGATCGCCAATCGGCTCCTCTGGACGCCGGATCCGGAGCGCGCGATGACCCTGGCCGAGCCGCTGGTGGCAGCGATCGGCCTCGGCCTGCCGAAGCCGCGCTTTATCCGCGTCGGCCGCACACCCGCTGTCCGCCGTGCCTCGTGCTGCCTGATCTACGAAGCCGGCAACCCGAAGTGCGTGAGCTGCCCACGTCAGACGCCGTCGGAGCGCGAAGGCCGCCTTCGCTCGGCCTTGGGCTGACCCGTCAGTCGAGGACGGCGACCTCCAGCCCACGCAGCCGCTCCGGGTCCGCGATGACCTCGATGCCGGTGATCCGGTCGTTGACGACGGTGAAGGACAGGACGACCGACAGCCGTCCGCCGCGCACCATCAGCAGACCGGGGACGCCGTCGACGAGCGCCAGTCCGCTGGCGCGAGCCCGCGTGGACGCCAGCAGCGCTCCCTTGCGGACGCTGGCGACCCCGCGCAGCATGACCGGTGCCCGGCTCGGGCCGACGAAACGGTCGGCGTGCAGGACGACGTCCGGATCGAGCAGGGACAGCAGCGCCTCGAAGTCGCCACCGCGCGAAGCGGCCAGGAAGGCTTCGACGACCTTGCGCCGCCGGGACACGTCCGCGTCCGCCGCGGCACCGCCCTTGATCCGGCGACGGGCGCGGCTGGCGAGCTGTCGTGTTGCGGCCGGAGTCTTGTCGATCATCGGCGCGATGTCGTCGAACGGCACCGCGAACATGTCGTGCAGCACGAACGCGACCCGCTCGGCCGGCCCGAGCGAGTCGAGCACCACCAGCAGGGCCAGCCCGACCGAGTCGGCCAGTTCGGCCTCCTGCTCGGGGTCGCGGACGTCCGCGTCCGGCTCCGGCTGCTGGTCCAGCGGCTCTTCGCGGTGGTTGCGCCGGGTGCGGAGCATCGAGAGGCACACCCGTACGACGACGGTGGTCAGCCACGCGCCGACGTTCTCCACGTCACCGGTGTCGGTGCGGTCGAACCGCAGCCAGGCCTCCTGGACGGCGTCGTCGGCCTCGCTCGCCGAGCCGAGCATCCGGTAGGCGACCGCCCGCAGCCGGGGGCGCTCGTGTTCGAACCGCTCGGTCAGTGCGTCCACCGTGTCCCGATCCTTTCGCGCCGGCGTTCGTAGCAGTAGACCCCGCGGTGACCACCGATGTGACACGAACGCCACGCCACCTGGCGTGATCTCGGTCATCGCCTCCCAGTCGTCCCGCCGTCTCAGTCCTCGGCGCGGTCCGGCACCCCGGCGGCCGCCCGGCGCAGGGCCTCGGCCAGCAGCGCCGCCGGTTCGGAGAGCGGGCCCGGCAGCCGGGCCAGCACCACGCGGCGCCGTTCCGACGGCCCGCCCCGCACCGTCACCACCCGCACCCCCGGCGGCACGGCCTCGGCCAGCGAAGCGGGCAACGTCGTCAGGCCGCACCCGGCCGCCACCAGGTTCAGCTTGGCGAGCCAGTCCCGGGCGGTGTGCGCGATCTCCGGCCGCTCGTCGAGTCCGGGCCACACGCCCATCAGCGTGTCCTCTCCCGCCGACGGCCCCGCGATCCAGCGCTGCCCGCGCAGGTCGGCGACGTCGACCGCGTCCGCGCCGGCCAGCGGGTGCCCCGCGGGCACGGCGAGGCACAGCGTGCGCTCGGCGAGCGTCTTGAGGCGCAACGCCGGGGTTTCGGAGTCCGGCGGCCGGAACGGTGGCACCGAACCCAGCACCGCCAGGTCCACCGCACCCGCACGCAGCGCGCGCACCAGGACCGGCGTCGTGCCTTCCCGGGTGGTGACGCGCACCGCCGGGTGAGTACGCCGCAGTTCCGCCACGGCACGCGGCACCAGGACGGCGCCGGCGCTGGGGAACCAGCCGAGCCGCACGCTCCCGCCGTCGGCGGGCAGCCCGGCCAGCTCGCGCCCCGCGGCGTCGATCTGGTCCAGCACCGCGATCGCCCGGCGCAGCACGACGTTCCCGGCGACAGTCAGGCGAACCCCGCCGGGACGCCGTTCCAGCACCGGTGTTCCGGCCACGCGTTCGAGCGAGGCGATCTGCCGCGACACCGCGGACTGCGTGTAGCCCAGTGCCGCCGCGGCCGCCGTGAGCGTGCCCCGGTCGGCGACCTCCCGGAACACGCGGAGGGCCACCAGGGAGACGTCACCGAAGTCCATGACGTTCACGCATACCAGGCTTGCCTGATTCTCGCTGGGCGCATGATCGTGCCGAACGTAGCGTGCAGGTATGACACGCACCGCCGTGGTGACCGGAGCCAACCAGGGCCTCGGATTCGCTCTCGCCCAAGGACTCGCCACCCACCTCCTTCCGGAAGACCTCGTACTCCTCACCGGTCGCGACGCCGGACGCGTCGCAGCCGCCGCCGAACGCGTCGTCGCGGACCCCTCGACGCGCAGCCGCGTCGAGGGCCGTGTCCTCGACGTCTCCGACGCCGACGCCGTCGCCCGCTTCGCCACCGACCTCGGCAAGGTGGACTTCGTGCTGTCCAACGCGGTCGGCCCGCTCGACCCCGGGCGGCCCCAGGCCGAGCAGGCCGACGTCTTCCTCGACGTCGCCAACGGCGGCACCTACGCGGTGCTGCGCTCGTTCGGCCCGATCCTGCGCCCGGGCGGCAGGCTGCTCGTCGTCGCCAGTTCGCTGGGCACCCTCGGCCACCTGCCCGAGGCCCTCCGGCCCCGGTTCGACGGCGTGCCACTCGACAACGTCGAGCGGGCCGTCGAGGATTGGCGCGCTGCGATCCACGCCGGCCGGGCCCAGGAGCTCGGCTGGCCGGAGTGGATCAACGTGCCCTCGAAGGTCGCCCAGGTCGCCGCCATGCGCGCCGTGGCCGCGGACCGCCGGGAGCGCGACCTCGCCGACGGCACCCTGGTCGCGGCGGTCTGCCCCGGCTTGGTGGACACCCGCGCGTCACGCCCGTGGTTCGCCGACTTCAGCCAGGCCCAGACCCCGGAACAGGCCGCGCAGGCGGTGCTCGATCTGGTCCTCGACGACCTCGACCCGTCGACGTACGGCGAGCTGATCCGCTTCGGCCACGTCCTGCCCTGGCACAGCGGCAGCCCGACCCGCCACGAGGAACTGATCGGCTAGCCACGCCCACGCAGAACCGTCGCCTCGGCTCACGCGACACCGAGCAGCGTTCCGCCCGTCGACCACCGCGCGAGCCCGGACCGTCGGTACCACCAGCTCAGAGCACGCAGAACTCGTTGCCCTCCGGGTCCGCCATCACGATGTGATCCGGCCGGCCACCCGTTTCGTACTCGTGCAGCACCGTCGCACCCGCCGCCGTGAGACGGGCGACCGCCTCCACGACCCGCTCCCAGCGCATCTCCCCGTCGACCTCGCGGCCGCCACCCGCCTGGATGTCCAGGTGCACCCGGTTCTTCACGACCTTGTGCTCGGGAACCTTGAGGAAGCTCAAGCTCGGGAGAACGCCTTCCGGGTCGGTCAGGTACGCGCCGTCGTCCCATTCCTCCTCGGGCACACCGAAGTCGGTGAACCACGCTTCCCAGCTGGCGAACCCGGCCGGCGGCGGCCGCTCGATGTAGCCGAGGGCCACCGCCCAGAACCTCGCGAGCACGCGGGGCTCCGCGCAATCGACCGTCAGACTCCAGCGCACCGTCACCGGCGCAGCGTATCGGCCAACAGCGCCACCGCCCCCTTCGCAACAGCGATTCCCCGTGCCGAGACGTGACCTTCGTCCAGTGGCGCCACCGGATCGGACACCATGACGCTGGTGACCAGTGAACGGCCGTCGGCGGTGCGGGCCAGGTAGTTCAGGGTCAGCACACCGGGTTCACTGCCGCCCTTGAACCAGACCTCCGGGAACTTCGCCTTGTCGAGGCCGAGCCCGCCGTCGTTGAGCGACAACGCGTGCCCGATCTCCGGCTGGTTTTCCTTCTGCAGCCCGGAGAACGCCCGGCAGATGTCGTCCGGCGAGGCGAACCACTCGAGCTCGTCGATCTTCTCTGGTTCGGACCATGAGGTGAGGCCGGTGAGCGGGAGCCGCTCGAGGCCGGCGACCGCCGCGGGACGCGCCCAACGCGGCAGGGCCAGGTAGGCATCGGCGCGGGCCGGGTACTGCGTGGCCTTGAGCTCGAACAACGCCTTCGTCGTCAGGAACGGGATGTTCGCCGACGGCCGCTGGTTGCCGAACGCGATGAGCTGCCGCTGCACTGCGTCGCGCCCGAGCCTGCGGATCAGGTGGTCGGTGGCGGTGTTGTCGCTGATCGAGATCATCTTGTCGGCGTACTCCGACAGCGGGAGCCGCGTGCCGGCCGGCTGGTTCTGCAACACACCCGAGGGCAGGCTCTTCCAGTCGTCGCGGATCGCGAGCTGCTCGGTCCAGGACGCCTTGTGCTCCGCCACCGCCTTGCCGAGCGCCCCGAGGACGTAGAGCTTGAACGCCGAGCCCAGAGGCCGTTGCACGTTGTCCTGTACGCCGTGCACGTCACGGCAGCGGCCGTCCGGCAGGATCTCCGACGCGCCGAACGAGACGCGGCCGCCGAGCGCCGCGAGCTGGGCGTCCAGCTCCGGCCACGACGACGGCACCGGGTCGTCCGGGGTCGCCCGCAGCCCGTCGATCAGCCCGGTCTGGTCGACGTGGAGGGCCAGCAGGTAGTCGTCCGCCGACCCGTGGACCGCCGCCTCGATGTGGTCGGGAGCCTCGGTGACGACTCGCTTCACTTCGAGCCGGCCGAGCCCGGTCAGCGCGGCGTTGATACCCGCGCTCCCGCCCGCCGCGGTCAACAGGACCTGCGCGATGTGTTGCCGCAGCTCGGTATCGGCCACCGGGACCCGCCCGGTGGCGTCGACGACCCATTCGAGCTGCTGTCCCGCCGTGGGTACTTCGGCGGCGTGGGCGGCCGGGGCCACCAGCGGTACCAGGACCGCGATCACGCCTGCGATTGCTGTTTTCATCGTTCCCCCTGTTCGCAACTGCGCTCACATCTGTTCGGCCGGCCGGATCCACAGCCCGGCCACCTGACCGTCCTCGCGGTAGGTCACCTGCACGGTCCGCTCGCCGGCCTCGAAGGCCAGTGGCAGGTGGACGATCGTGTAGTCCCCCGCCGACCGCGCGTACGGCTCTCCCATCCGCTCGTAGCGTCCGACCGATCCGGCCAGCTGCGTCCAGGCGAGCCGCAGCTCGTCCTCGCCGACCGAGGCGAGCATGCGGTCGTCGAAGTCCCGGCGCACCTCGTGCCACCGGCACCCGATGAGCTCGACCACGAGCTCCTCGGCGCGGTGAATCGCGTCGGGCCGCTTCAGTTCCGTCATCGACGCACCCGTCGCCGGATCGACCGGCCGGCCGAACCGCTGGAAAGCGGCCTGCCGGCTGGTGCCCAGCAGGTCACCGATCTCCTGCCAGGTGTGCCCGGCCGCCCTGGCCGCGTCCACGGTGTCCCGCAGTGTCGCCTCGGCGTCGCGGACCTTCCGCAACGCCGAGGCGACCGCGGCCAAGGGTTTGTCCGGCACGGTGTCAAGAGTGGATTGACGACCGGCTGTTGTCAAGTCATTCTTTACGTGCGTTCGCTGCCGGCGGGCAGCGCTCCGGCACGTGGCGTCGCAGTACTGGCGATTTCGGCCAGCGCCGCGACGAGGTGGCAGCGGCTTGCCACACACGGCACATTTCATACGTTCGAGTGTAGCGCACGGAATGCCAAAGCGTGCTAACCTCGGCAGCACGAAATGGCCACGCCCACCACCTGGGAGGCGTGGCCGACCGAAGGGGAGGACGGTTACGGTGAGGACCGATGAGTGAACGCACCTGGGGCTTCCGGACCCGCGCACTGCACGCGGGCGGCACGCCCGACCCGGCGACCGGCGCCCGTGCCGTGCCGATCTACCAGACCACGAGCTTCGTCTTCGAGGACGCGGCCGACGCGGCGAACCTGTTCGCACTGCAGAAGTACGGCAACATCTACAGCCGGATCGGGAACCCGACCGTGGCGGCGTTCGAGGAGCGGATCGCCAGCCTCGAAGGCGCGATCGGCGGGGTCGCCACGGGCAGCGGCCAGGCCGCGGAGTTCCTCACCTTCAGCGCGCTCGCCGAGGCGGGCGACCACATCGTGTCGGCGAGCGGCCTCTACGGCGGCACGGTCACCCAGCTCACCGGCACCCTCCGGCGGTTCGGCGTGGAGACGACGTTCGTCAGCGGCGGAATCGACGACTACGCCGCGGCGATCACCGACCGGACCCGGCTGCTCTACACCGAGGTGATCGGCAACCCCGGCGGCGGCATCGCGGACCTCGCCGCGCTGGCGGACCTGGCGCACTCCCACGACATCCCGCTGGTGGTCGACGCGACGCTGGCGACGCCGTACCTCTGCCGCCCGGTGGAACACGGCGCGGACATCGTGCTGCACTCGGCGACGAAGTTCCTCGGCGGCCACGGGACAACGCTCGGCGGGATCGTCGTCGAGTCGGGGAAGTTCAACTGGGGCAACGGGAAATTCCCCCGGATGACCGAGACCGTCGAGAGCTACGGCGGCCTCAAGTACTGGGAGAACTTCGGCGAGTACGCCTTCTGCACACGGCTTCGCGCGGAGCAGCTGCGGGACATCGGCGCGGTCCTCTCACCGCACTCGGCTTTCCTGCTGCTGCAAGGAGTCGAGACCCTGCCCCAGCGGATGGACGCGCACGTCGCCAACGCCCGCGCCGTGGCCGAGTACCTCGAAGCGCACCCGCGCGTGGCGTGGGTGTCGTACGCGGGCCTGCCGGCGCACCCGCACCACGACCTGGCGAAGAAGTACCTCCCCGCCGGGCCCGGGGCGGTGTTCTCGTTCGGCATCGACGGCGGTCGCGCCGCCGGCGAGACGTTCGTCGAGTCGGTGGAGTTGTTGTCACACCTGGCGAACGTCGGGGACGCCCGCACGCTCGTGATCCACCCGGCGTCGACGACCCACGCGCAGTTGTCGGAGGACCAGCTCACAGCAGCCGGTGTGGGCCCGGACCTGATCCGGCTGTCGGTCGGGCTGGAAGACGTCGAGGACATCCTCTGGGACCTCGACCAGGCACTGGGCAAGGCGGTGGCCGGATGACGTACGCCGTCGGCGCCGTCGAGCGGCGCGGGATCCTGAACCGGACGAAGTCGGTGACGCTGGTGGGCGCGTCCGCGAACCCGTCGCGGCCGAGCTACTTCGTCGCGACCTACCTGCTCTCGTCGACGCGGTACGAGGTCAACTTCGTCAACCCGCGCCTGGACACCCTGCTCGGGAAGCCGGTGTACGCCTCACTCAAGGATGTGCCGGGCGATCTGGACCTCGTCAGCGTGTTCCGGAAGCACGACGACCTGCCGCAGGTGGCCGAGGAAGTGATCAACGCCGGCGCGCGGACGTTGTGGCTGCAACTCGGGTTGTGGCACGAACCGGTGGCCGACCGGGCGCGGGAGGCGGGTCTGGACGTCGTGATGAACCGGTGCGTGAAGATCGAGCACGCGCGGTTCGCCGGTGGCCTGCACCTGGCCGGGTTCAACACCGGCGTGATCAGCTCACGGAGGCAGTCGGCACCCTAGGGAAGAGCTCGCCCGTTCCCGTCGTTGGCCCGGATATGACCGAGAAACTGGGGATCACCCTGTCCGGTGGTCCGACCGCACTTCTGGAGCTGGGCGGAGTCCGGCTGCTCACCGACCCGACGTTCGACCCACCGGGTGACCACTCGATCGGGCAGCGCGTACTGGTCAAGACCGAGGACTCGGTGCTGGCCGAGGACGCAGTCGGCGTGGTGGACGCCGTGCTGCTCTCCCACGATCAGCACCCGGACAACCTGGACGATCGCGGTCGCGACTACCTCCGGACGGTCCCGCTGACCCTGATCACACCCAGCGGTGCCGAGCGGCTGGGCGGGACCGCCCGTGGCCTGGCGCCTTGGGAGGAGACGCGGGTCGGGCGGCTCACGGTCACTGCTGTCCCGGCGTTGCACGGGCCTGAGGGCGCGGAGCAGCTGGCCGGTGACGTCACCGGGTTCGTGCTCGGCGGCGAGGGCCTGCCGACGGTGTACGTCAGCGGGGACAACGCGTCGGTGGACCTGGTGCGGGAGATCGCGTCGCGGTTCAGCGTCGACGTCGCGGTGCTGTTCGCCGGCGCCGCGAGGACGAAGCTGTTCGACGGGGCTCCCCTGACGTTGACCAGCGCAAACGCCGCCGAGGCGGCGAAGGTGCTCGGCTCGGCGAAGGTCGTCCCGCTGCACTTCCGGGGCTGGCAGCACTTCAGCGAGGGCCCGGACGTACTACGGAAGGAGTTCGAAGCGGCCGGTCTGGCCGACCGGCTGGTGCTGCTCGAACCCGGGGAGCGCGCAGAGGTCTGACTCGGGCCCGTGAGAGGCTGGCCGCATGGCCAAACCGACGCCGCTGCAGTTCCGGAACATCCTCGTCGCCCTGCTGGCGGCGGCGGGTTGCGTGTGGAGCATCGTGGCCGGCCTGCCGTGGTGGGTCAGTGCGATCATCGGCTGCGCGTGCGTCCTGTCGCTGGCCTCGGCCTACCTGAACCGTCCCGACGCGGGCTGACCACGGGTCGCCGACGAGGTGTTCAGCACTCGTCGACGACCCGCGAGTTCAGGCGGAGATACCGCCAGCTGAGCCGCACGTGCGGGACAGCGCCCGGTCCCGCACGCACGCCGGGCTCGGACGATCGGCACGGCATGCCCCGCCGACCGCGACAGCCTCACGGCTCACGGCTCACGGCTCACGGCTCACGGCTCACGGCTCACGGCTCACGGCTCACGGCTCACG
>NZ_JBICSQ010000061.1:0-55961 GCF_043197175.1 Amycolatopsis sp. NPDC049252 | reverse complement strand
GGTCCGCGGTCCCGGCGGCGAGCACGACCTCGACGTCCAACCCGCCGAGGGCCTCCAGCACGACGGCCAGGCTGCTGACCCCGGACATCACCGGCACCACCGTGCCGAGCGTGACGGCGATCCGCGGGCGGTCCGGGCGGCGCAACGCCCAGTCCGGCACGACGGCGCCGCCGTTGAAGGGCACGAACCGCATCGCCCACCACGGGACGCCGTCGCGCTCGTCGGGGTGCTCCTGGCCGGCGGCCAGCCCGCCCATGCTGGGCGCGCGCGGGTCGACCCTGGCGAGCACGGCCGGTTTCGCGTCGCCGATGCCGAGCTTGGCCCGCATCAGGTCGCTGACCTCGTCCTCACCGAAGACGTGGTGCTCCGCCCGCCAGTCCGCGTCGCGCACGGACCACGAGACCCGGTTGCCGACCTCCAGCGCGGGCACGCCGAGAGCCGCGGCGGCGAGCATCCCGGCGGCGTGGTCGGAGGTGTGGACGACGAGGTCGGCGCCGAACAGCCGCCCGGCCTCGATCGTGCCCTCGGTCATGGTCACGGTGAACAGCCCGAAGGGATTGCCCGCCCGCCGGGCCAGCCGGTACTCCTCGGGGAGCTCGTCCTCGGGCGTGCCGTGGCCCGCGACGCTGCCCATCAGGTCGTTCCAGACGTCCCGCTGCGGGAAGACGTCGTAGGCGGGCAGCCCGGCGCGTGCGCCGGCGTCGACCATCTCGGAGGACGTCGCGAGCAGGACCTCGTGGCCGGCGGCGCGCGCGGCCCAGATCAGGGGGATGAGCGGCAGCGTCAGGCCGTAGCCGGGGGCGGTCGCGAACAGGATCTTCACCCGGCGAGCCTCCCAGATCCCACGGCCGGGCCGTGACCTGGGGAACAGCCGTGCGGGTGGCTGGGGTGGTGCCGGATGCCGCGTGGGACACTGGAGGAGTTATGACTGCCCTTCCGCTTGTTTTCGACGCCCCCAAGCGTGGCCTGCCGCCGCGCCACCTCGCCGACCTTTCGGTGGCCGACCGCGCGGCCGCGGTGGCCGAGCTGGGGGAGAAGCCGTTCCGCGCGAAGCAGCTGTCGAACCACTACTTCTCGCGCCTGACGGTCGACCCGGCGGAGATGACGGACATCCCGGCGGCGTCGCGCTCGAAGCTGGTCGAGTCGCTGATGCCGACGCTGCTGACCGAGGTCCGCGCGCTGGCGGCCGACGACGGCGCGACCCGCAAGACGCTCTGGCGCGCCCACGACGGCACGCTGCTGGAGAGCGTCCTGATGCGCTACCCGGACCGCGCCACGCTGTGCATCTCGAGCCAGGCCGGCTGCGGCATGGCGTGCCCGTTCTGCGCGACCGGCCAGGGCGGGCTCGACCGCAACCTGTCGACGGCGGAGATCGTGGACCAGGTCCGCTCGGCAGCGGCGGTCATGCGCGACGGCAAGATGCCCGGTGGCCCCGGGCGGCTGTCGAACATCGTCTTCATGGGCATGGGCGAGCCCCTGGCCAACTACAAGCGCGTGGTGGCCGCGGTCCGGCGGATCACGGATCCCGCGCCGGGTGGTCTGGGGATCGGGCAGCGTTCGGTGACGGTGTCGACCGTGGGCCTGGCGCCGGCGATCCGGAAGCTGGCTGACGAGAAGATGCAGGTTCGCCTCGCCGTGTCGCTGCACACGCCGGACGACGAACTGCGGGACACGCTCGTGCCAGTGAACGAGCGCTGGTCGGTTGACGAAGTTCTCTCTGCCGCGCGGTACTACGCCGACACCTCAGGGCGCCGGGTCTCGATCGAGTACGCGTTGATCCGGGACATCAACGACCAGCCGTGGCGTGCCGAATTGCTCGCGAAGCGGCTGCGCAAGCACTTGGGCCAGCTGGTCCACGTCAACGTCATCCCGCTGAACCCCACCCCGGGCAGCAAGTGGGACGCGTCGCCGAAGCCGGTCGAGCGCGAGTTCGTGCGCCTGGTGAACGCCGGCGGTGTCGCGTGCACGGTGCGGGACACCCGCGGCCAGGACATCGCCGCGGCCTGTGGGCAGCTGGCCGCTGAAGGCTGAGATTTGTTGGTTTCGATGGTGGAGTGTTTGTCGTGATGTATGCCCCCAGCCTGTTGGATCCGGCTGCGGACGAGCTTCGGCTCGGGAACGTGGTCGGTCGCGGTGCCACCGAGATGGCCCGCGAGGCGCGGACGCTGTTGGGTGAGCGGTTCAGCTCGGTGACATTCATGTATGTGCTGATGCGGGCGTTCGAGGTGGAGTACATCGCGGCGCGGGATGCTGCGCGGTGGCATGAATTCCATGACGGACCGCGGACGCTGTCGGACGCTGACCTGGAGAAACTGCTTGCTCCGTGGCTTGATCGCTGATCGGCCCCCTGAGATGGGTGCCCGCGACCTCGTCGGCTCGAACCCATAACAGCTGGACACCGCCCGGCACCTGAGCGTGTCCAGCTGCCACTTGAACCAACGACCCGCCCCTGGCTCCGCACCGCCCGCATGTGGGCCCGGCCCGACGGCCCGGAGGTCTGTCAGAGAGACTGGGGGCCAGTGCCCGCCCTCTCGACCTGGAGCCTTTGATGCCGCAAGGGACTGTCCGCTGGTTCGACGCCGAACGTGGTTTCGGCTTCCTCGCGCCCGAGGACGGCTCGCCGGACGTGTTTGTGCACGCCTCCGAGATCGTCGGGGACGGCGGCGCGAAAGCGCTCCGCGAGGGTCAGGCCGTCGTGTTCGAGGTCGGCGAGAACGACCGCGGGCCCGAGGCGCTGCGCGTTCGCGTCACCGCCGATGCGGCCACCGGCAGCGCCGTGGGCCTGCTCGGCACCGTCAACTGGTACGAGCCGGGCAAGGGGTACGGCTTCGCGTCGCCGGACGGCGGCGGCGCCGACATCTTCGTGCACAGCTCCGCCATCGTGACCGGCGGCGTGGTCACCGAGGGGCAGCGGGTGGCCTTCCTGATCGTCGAAGGCGAGCGCGGCCCGCAGGCCGGGCACGTGATCCCGCTGGGAGCAGGGGCCGGCGCACCCGCTGCGGCTGGTATCGCGGACGGTGCCGACGGCACGGTGGCCTGGTACGACGAGGACAAGGGCTTCGGCTTCATCAACCCCGACTCCGGCGCCGGGGATGTCTTCGTGCACGCCCGGGCCCTGGCCGAGGGGCTGACGTGGCTCGCGGAGGGCGACCGCGTCGCCTACGAGGTGGCTAGTGGAGACAAGGGCCCGCAGGCCCGCGACGTGCACCTGGTCCGGGGCGCCGAGCCCAAGACGGCGCCGCAGCGGTCGGCACCTGCCGCGGCCGCAGGGCCGGCGGCGCGGGACGTGCCCGTACGAGGCGGCGAGGGCGTCGTCGCGCGCTACGACGGCGACCGCGGCTTCGGCTTCATCACCCCGGACGCAGGCGGCGACGATCTCTTCGCCCACGTGTCCGTGATCCTGGGGTCGGAGCCGCTGCAGAAGGGTGACCGGGTCCGGTACGCGGTGCGTCAGAGCGACCGGGGTCCGCAGGCCGACCGCATCGAACGCATCTGACGAGGCGGCCTCTGGCCAACTACAAGCGCGTGGTGGCCGCGGTCCGGCGGATCACGGATCCCGCGCCGGGTGGTCTGGGGATCGGGCAGCGTTCGGTGACGGTGTCGACGGTGGGTTGGCGCCGGCGATCCGGAAGCTGGCGGACGAGAAGATGCAGGTGCGGCTGGCGGTGTCGTTGCACACGCCGGACGACGAGCTGCGGGACACGTTGGTGCCGGTGAACGAGCGCGGTCGGTGGACGAAGTTCTTTCTGCCGCCCGGTATTACGCCGACACGTCGGGGCGGCGGGTGTCCATTGAGTACGCGTTGATCCGGGACATCAACGATCAGCCGTGGCGGGCCGAGCTGTTGGCAAAGCGGCTGCGCAAGCACTTGGGTCAGCTGGTGCACGTCAATGTCATTCCGTTGAACCCGACGCCGGGTTCGAAGTGGGATGCGTCGCCGAAGCCGGTGGAGCGCGAGTTCGTCCGCCTGGTGAACGCCGGTGGTGTGGCGTGCACGGTGCGGGATACCCGGGGCCAGGACATCGCCGCGGCTTGTGGTCAGGTGGCCGCTGAAGGCTGAGTTGTTCGTTTCTGTGATGGAGTGTTTGTCGTGAAGTATGCGCCCAGCCTGTTGGACCCGGCTGCGGAGTCGTTGAAGCTGGCGGACTTCGCCGGTGCGACGGATGTCGCCCGGGAGGCGCGGTCGTTGTTGGGTGAGCGGTTCAGTTCGGTGACGTTCATGTACGTGTTGATGCGGGCGTTTGAGGTGGAGTACACCGCGGCGTGTGATGCGTCGCGGTGGCACGAGTTCCACGGTGGGCCGCGGGCGTTGTCGGACGCCGACCTGGAGAACCTGCTCGCTCCGTGGCTTGACCGCTGATTGTGTGCAGCCGGTTCGGACGGCGCGAACCGGACTCAGCGCCCCAGAGCCTTCTCGATCTCTGCCGAACACTGGGACCTGGTTCCTGCGCTACTCCTGCCGACGTTGACGATCGCGCCGCGGCCGCGTTCGCCATGGCAGGAGCGAAAACGGTGGTGAGAAGGTAGGGCGCTTTCGCGTTGAGGGCGAAGGCTGTGTGGAACATGTCCTCGGTCGGCGCGAATCCGCCGTCGGCGTTGTTGACCAGGACGTCGGCGGTGCCGTTCTTGGTCGCTTCCCGCGTTGCGGCGATCAGCCGCCGGATCTCGGCGGGAACGGTGGGGTCGGCGATGAGTGCGACCGCTTGGCCGCCGGCGGACTCGATGGTCTTGCGAGTTTCGGTGGCTCGCTGCTCGTCGCGACCGCAGACGACGATCGCGTACCCGTCTTCGGCCAGCTTTCGGGCGGTTGCCCGCCCGATCCGCTCGTCGAACCCGTGACGAGGGCCCAGGAAATCGGCGCTTCCTTCAGTTGACGATGAGGACTAGCCGGCCGCGGACGTGCCCGGTTTCGGCGGCGTGGTGGGCTGCGGTGATGTCGGCCAGCGGGTAGGTCCGTTCGACCGGGAGCCAGAACTTGCCGGCTTCGATGAGCTTGCCGATGGTGGCGAGGGCGTGGAAGGCGTTGCCGTCGGCGAAGCCGTTGCTGAAGTGGACGCCGTGCTGCTCGGCGCCGGTGAAGTCGGCGACGGTGATGACGTTCTTCGCTTCCCCGCCGGTGAGGGCGATGAGCTCGGGCAGCACGCCGTTGCCGGCGACGTCGAGGGCGACGTCGACGCCGTCCGGAGCGAGGGCGCGGACGCGGTCGGTCATGCCGTCGCCGTAGGTCACCGGTTCCGCGCCCAGGGTGCTCAGGAAGCCGCTGTTGCGGGCGCCGGCGGAGCCGATCACCCTTGCGCCGCGGGCGAGGGCGAGCTGGACGGTTGCGGTGCCGACACCGCCGGAGGCGCCGTTGACGAACAGGGTGGTACCGGTGGTGACGTGGAGCTGGTCGAGGCCGCGGGTGGCGGTTTCGAGGGCGGCGGGAATGCCGGCGGCGTCGACGAACCCGAGTGACGGCGGGATGATCGCCCGGAAGGTCAGCAACGCGAACTCGGCGGCGGCGGCTTGGTCGTCGGAGATGCCGAAGACGCGGTCGCCGACGGCGAGGTCGGTGACGCCGTCACCGATTTCGTCGACGATGCCTGCGACGTCGGCGCCGGTGGTTTGGGGGAGAGTGGCGCCGAAGCTGAGTTCGCCGCGGCGGATCTTGGTGTCGCTGGCGCTGATCCCGGCCGCGTGGACCTTGATCCGGACCTGGCCGGGGCCGGGGTGCGGGTCGGGCAGGTCCACGATCTGCAGGACCTCGGGGCCGCCGTACTGCTTGAACTGCACTGCTTTCATGGTGATCGTCTCCTGTCAGACGTTGCGGCTGTGGGGGGTCTGCTGCGTGTAGTCGACGTCCCAGTCCTCGACACCGATGGCGATGATGCGCTGCGGGTGGACGCGGATCATCGCGTTGTCGTGGTGGCCGGGGGTTTCGACGTCGGTGAGCGCCTCGGCGTGCCCGCGGATCTCCAGTGAGCGGACGCGCCAGGGGTCGGTGCTGGGGACGTCGTCGATGACGAGGGCGATGCGTCCGTTGTCGGCGACGTTGCGGAACCGGCGGCTCTTGCGGAGGTTGAGGCCCATCAGGTCGATGGTCTGCGTGTCGGGGTTGTAGGTGAAGCCGACCGGGCTGACCTGGAGGGTGCCGCCGGGCTGGGCGGTGGCCACGCGGCACAGCGGCTGATCGGCCAGGTACTGGATTTCCTTTTCGGTGAACATGTGTCTCCTCGGGTCGGTCAGTGGGTGAGGGCGGGATCGACGGTCAGGGGGCCGCTGCGGAAGAGCCCGGCGGCGAGCAGCGCGCCGGCGAGGAACAGGGCGGCGGCGATCCAGAACACGAAGTGGTAGCCGGCGAATGTCGCGGCAGCGAGGGTGGCGGGGTCGCTCGCGGTGGTGGCGTGGGCGGTGAGGTAGCTCGCGGTGGCGGTCGCGCCGAGGGAGCTGAACACGGCCAAGCCGATCGAGCCGCCGACCTGCTGGGTGATGTTGGCCATCGCGGACGCCACGCCGGTTTCGTGCGGCCGGACGCCGCTGGTGGCCGCGTTCTGTCCTGGCCCGAAGACCATGCCGAGACCGAGACCGATGACGAGCAGGCCCGGAAGCACACCTCCGGTGTAGGTCGAGCCGGCGTCGAGGCCGGTGAGCAGGACCATGCCCACCGCGGCGAGGAGACTGCCGAGCGGCACCATCGGGCGAGGTCCGACGCGGGGGAGCAGCACCGCGCCGGAGAACACCGCGCCGGCCATGACCAGGACGACCATGGGCAGGAACGCGAGGCCGCTCTGCACCGGCGTGAACTTCAGGGTGTCGGCCAGGTAGTAGGTGACGAAGAGGAACACGGCGAAGCCGCCGGTACCGGAGATCCCGATGGTGAGGTAGGACGCGCCGCGGTCGCGGTCCAGGACCACCGACAGCGGTAGCAAGGGGTCCCGGACCCGGCGTTCGACCACGACGAACGCGACGACGAGAAGTGCGCCGAGCGCGGTCGGGCCGAGGGTCCAGGCGTCGGTCCAGCCGCGGGTGGCGGCGTTGCCGAGGCCGTAGACGATGCCGAACAGGCCGAGCAGGGCGAGAACGGTGCCCGCGACGTCGAGCCGGGTGCGTTCCGGGTGGACGTGGTCGACGAGGAAGACCAGGGCGCCGGCGATGGCGACGGCGGCGATGACGACGTTGACGTAGAGGCACCAGCGCCAGGACAGGTTCTGGGTGAGGACGCCGCCCAGGAGCAGGCCGAGTGCGCCGCCGGCGCCGGAGATGGCGCCGAAGACGCCGAAGGCGCGGCCGCGTTCGTCGGCGTTGCCGGCGAAGGTCACCGAGACCATGGCCAGCGCGGCGGGGGCGAGGATCGCGGCGAAGGCGCCTTGGGCGATCCGGGCGATCAGCAGGAGGGTGAACCCGTCCGCGGCGCCGCCGAGGGCGGAGGCGGCCGCGAAGCCGAGCATGCCGATGACGAACAGGCGTTTGCGTCCGTAGAGGTCGCCGAGGCGGCCGCCGAGGAGCAGCAGGCTGCCGAAGGCGAGGGCGTAACCGGTGACGACCCATTGGCGGTTGTCGTCGGAGAACGCCAGGTCGTGCTGGGCGGTCGGCAGGGCGATGTTGACGATCGTGGAGTCCAGGATGACCGTCAGCTGCGCCAGGCTCAGAACGACGAGCGCGAGCCACCGGTTCGGGACGGCTTCGGATTTCATGGGGGACCTTCGCTCGCTCACGGACTTGACTTACCGACGTTATATTAACTTACCGATGATAAGTCAAGTGTTGCCGGGTAAGGTGCTCGGTCATGACCAACGACGTCCTCTGGCTGCGGGACGAGCCGCCGCGACCGCCGAGACGGAGCACCCCGCTCACCCTCGAGCGGATCATCACCGCGGCGATCGCCGAGCTCGACGCGTCGGGGGCGGAACGGCTGACGATGCGCAAGCTCGCCGAACGGCTCGAGGTGACTTCCACCGCGCTCTACTGGCACGTCGCGACCAAGGAAGACCTGCTCGACCTCGCGCTCGACCACGTCGTCGGCGAAGTGCCGGTGCCCCCGCCCGGCTCGGAGCCCCGGGCCGGGCTCCGGACGCTGCTCGTCGGCTGGCGCGCCGCGATGCTCGCCCATCCGTGGTCGCCCGCCCTGCTCGGCCGCCCGCTGCTCGGACCCAACGTGCTGGCGCGCACCGAGTTCATCCAGGCGAAGCTCGTCGAGGCCGGGCTGGCCGGGCTGGAACTCGCGGCCGCGACCCGCACCCTTGCCGGCTTCGTGCTCGGGGCGGCGATGGCGGACGCCACCTGGCGCCGGCTGGACGACCCGGCCGCGATCGCCAAGGTCCGCGCGTACATCCTCGATTCCGCCGAGCGCTATCCGACCCTCAGCACGTCCGGGTTCGTCGATGCCGGGTGGCCGGACGACGAGCTGTTCGTCTTCGGTCTCGACCGGGTGCTCGACCAGCTTCTCGCCAGGACCTGATCGCGGATCTCGGCGGGATCGCCGTTCTGCTCGAACGACACCACCGCGCACCGATTTCATGTGCTCGTGGTCGCGAAGACGTGCCCAACGCCGGCCAGGTCGTCGAGGTGGGCCTCGGTCACCGATGCTTCACTCACTGCGAGCTTGCGTGCGCCGCGGGCGTTCCCGCGCCCGGCGGTCGCCTTGCGCGGCACGGCCAGGAACCCGGAATCGCGCCGACCCTGATGTATGCGCCCGGCCCGGGAAGCGAGGTGGAGTAAACAGCGGCGTGCGAAGCGTCGCGGTGGCACGAGTTCCACGGTGGGTCGCGGGCGTTGTCGGTCGCCGATCTCGAGGCGGTGCCGGCTCCGAGGCTCGATCGGTGACCATTTCGATTCGGGGAAGCGCTTTACCGGTGAGCCTCGCGGGAATTACCCTGTAGTCGCGGGGCGGCCGGCGGACGACCTTCGTCGGTGCGGCACCGAGTTTCGGAATTCGTGTCGAAACGAGGGGGAAAGATGACACCCACACCTGCCGGCGTACTCCCGGTGACGAATCTCGCGGAATCCGACGGTCGTTCCGATGCCGGCCGCGAGGTCCGGACCACCGCCGCGCTCACCGTGACGCGGCTGGCCGAGCGTGACGAACACGGTGGCACCGGCCGTGGCGTGACCATGTACAACGAGGCCGGTTCGACCGCCGCGAAACCGCACTGACCGGCGGAACAGGCGGTTCGATGCCCCGCGGGCCCGTTCCCCGCACCTGCCTGGTGTCGATGCCGTGGCACTCGCTGCACCGCCCTTCCCTCGCGCTCGGCGTACTGCGCGCGGCGTGCGCACGGGAGGGACTTCCGGTCCCGGTTTCCTACCACGGCAGTCTCGCTTTCGCCGACCTGATGCTGCGGGCCGGTCTGACCGTGGGCGATTACGCGGAAATGGCGGACACCGGGTTCCACCATTCGCTCGGTGAATGGATCTTCGCGGGCGCGCTCAACGGACCCGATTTCGGATATGCGGGCATGCGGGATCTGGCCCGTCGGGCCGGACTGCCCTTCCGCGTCGCCGCGGCGGTTCGTGAGCTCGCGGAGGAATTCACCGATCAGGCCGCCGACGCGATTCTCGACGGCGAGCCGGAACTGGTCGGCTTCAGCGCGACCTTCAGCCAGACCATCGCCAGCCTCGCCGTCGCCCGGCGGATCAAGGACCGGCGGCCCGGCGTGCGGATCCTGGTCGGCGGCTACTCGGCCGACGGTCCGATGGGCGTGGCGCTGCACCGGGCGTACCCGTTCGTCGACTACGTCCTGCGCGGCGAGGCCGACGTGACGTTTCCGAAACTGCTTCTGGCGCTGGCCGAATGCCACGCGACCGGCACCCGCGACGCCCTCGACGACGTGCCCCAGCTGTGCTGGCGTGACGACGACGGCGCCACCCGGGTCAGCCCGTGCCCGTCCCGGCTGGTCCCGCCGACGTCGATCACGACACCCGACTACGACGACTGGTTCGCCGCCATTCCCGCCTCCGTCGCCGCCCGCGTCGAACCGGAGCTGGTGGTGGAGTCCTCCCGCGGCTGCTGGTGGGGCGCGAAACACCACTGCGTTTTCTGCGGTCTCAACGGCACCGCGATGACCTACCGGGCCAAGCCGGCCGGGTCCTTTGTGGACGAGGTGCTCGGGCTGGTGCGCCGGCACCGGGTCCTCGACGTCACCACGATCGACAACATCCTGCCGAACGAGTACTACCGGTCGGCGCTGCCGGAGCTGGCCGCCGCCGGCCACGACCTGCGCATCCACTACGAGATCAAGGCCAACGCGCAGGTCGAGGACGTCGACGCGCTGCGGGCGGCCGGGGTGTGGGAGGTCCAGCCCGGCGTCGAGAGCCTGGTCGACGACGTCCTGCACCGGATGCGCAAGGGTGTCCGCGGGGCGCACAACGTGCGGATGCTGCGCGACGGTGCCTCGGCCGGGCTCACCATCGCCTGGAACTGGTTGTACGGGTTTCCGGGCGAACGCGTGGCGGACTACGCCGCGGTCGTGGCCCAGCTGCCCGCCCTGGTGCACCTGCAACCGCCCAGCGGTGCGGCACGGATCGCCCTGCAACGGTTTTCGCCGAACTTCGACGACCCGCGCCAGGGCTTCACCGAGCGCCGCCCGGCGGCGGGCTCGCGCCTCGTCCACGACATCGACGACCCGGAGCGGCTCGCCGAGCTCGTCTACTCCTTCGACACCCCGGACCAGGGGCTCACGGCCGAGGAGGTCAGACCGCTGGTCGACGCGCTGGCCGCGTGGACGGCGGGGTATCCGGGGAGCGCGCTGATCGCCCGCACCATCGATGACGTCGTGGTGATCCGGGACCGGCGCCACGGCTGGGCGCCGGCCGACCACGTGCTCGAGCACCCGCGGGAAATCGCGGCGTGGCGAGCACTGGAAACCGGCCGCGCCCCGCTCCGGGTGCTCGCCGAACAGCACCATGAACAGCACCACGAATGGGACCCGGACGACTTCGACCGCTGGCTCCGCCGGCTCGAGGAGGCCGGTCTGGTCTTCACCGACGGCACCTTGTGGATCACCCTGGCCACCTCGCCCGCCCTGGCGCGGAAAACCTGCCTGCCGTTGCCGCTGCTCGCGCCGTCCGCCTGAGAAGGAGCACCATGCGTACCCTGTCCGCTCCGCACCCGGCGTGGCCCGAGACGGTCGAACTCGGCTTCGGCCGCATCGACGCCGATCCCGGCGGCGCACTGCGTCTCGTGGCCGGACTGGCCGGGCGCGCGCAGGGGCTGCGGCTGCCGGAGCCGTTCGCCTTCGGCGATTCCGCGCACCGCGACGCGACGATGGTGCGCCTGCTCGCCGCCGCCGCGGCGGCCTTCGTCCCGATGGACTGGACCTTGCGCGAGCCGTTGCCGGACACCGTTCCAGCACGCGCTTTGTGCCATCTGCCGCCACCACGAGGTGACGGGGAAACCGGCCGACGCTGGCGTGAAACCCACGGCGTGGGCAGCTGCACCTACCGGTACGGCCCGGGGTTCGTCCTCATCCACGACAGCCGCCCGGGCGGGCCGATCAACCGCGTCCACGTCGAAGCCGGCTGGGTCGGCGCGTTCCGGACCCTGGCCGGCACGGACCGGCCGCCGTCCGGCGGGACCGCGGCCGATCTCGTCGACCAGCTGGCGGCTCACCAGCTCGCCCTGCGGTTCGACGACGGGTACGCCGTGGTCCTGCCCTACCACGCGGATCGGCGTCCGCCACCCGGCCGGGTGATCCCGCCGGCGAAGCCGGGCCCGTGACCGACGCCTCCCCGGAAACGTCGACGGCCGGGCTGCGCGGGCACCGCGCGTTCCGGTTCCTGTGGACCGCCGACGCCGCCTCCCAGCTGGGCACCGCCGCCGCGACCGCTTTGGTGCCCCTGCTCGCCGCGACCACCCTCGGCGCCACCCCGCTGCAGATGGGACTGCTGACCGCGGCGGAGACCGTGGCGTTCCTGGTCATCGGCCTGCCCGCCGGGGCCTGGATCGACCGGACCCGCCGCCGCCGCGCGGTGCTCGTCGGCGCCGACCTCGTCCGGGCGCTGCTGTTCTTCGGGCTTCCGGTGGCGGGCTGGGCCGGTGTGCTGGACTTCGGGCAGCTGCTCGTCACGGCGGTGCTCGTCGGTGTCGCGACCGTTTTCTTCGACGCCGCCTACCAGGCGTACCTGCCGGTGGTGATCGGGCTGGAGAACCTGGAAACCGGCTACGCGCGCCTGCAGATCACCTTGTCGGTCGCCGCGGCCGCCGGGCCCGGCATCGGCGGCCTGCTCACCCGCGTGATCGGTGCCGCCTCCGGGCTGGTGCTCACCGGGGCGGGCTACCTGGCCTCGGCGGCGCTCCTGTCGCGCGTCCGGGCCGACGTGCCGCCGATACCACCGCGGCCGCGGGAAGTGCGGCTGCGCACCGAAATCGCCGAGGGTCTCCGCTACATCGCCGGTCACCGCCAGCTCCGCCCGCTGGCCCTCGCGAGTTCCGTCGCCGCGTTCTTCACCGCGGGCATCATGTCCATGGAGATCCTGTTCTTCACGCACGACCTGCACCTGGACGCGGCGGGCGCGGGCGTGCTGCTGGCCCTGTCGGGCGTGGGCAGTGTCGTCGGCGCCGCGACGACCGGCCGCTGGACCCGCCGCCTCGGGGCGGCTCGCGCCAACTGGCTGGTGCCGGTGCTGACGTGGCCGCCCCACCTGCTGCTCCCGCTCGCCCAGCCGGGACCGGTCGGCCTGGTACTGGCCGCCACGGGAATCGTCGTCCACGCCGCCGGTGGCACGACCTACAACGTGATCGTGATGACCCGGCGCCAGCACCTGACCCCGGACGCCCTGCGCGGCCGCGTCCACACGAGCATGCGCGTGCTCATCTGGGGCACCATGCCCCTCGGCGCACTGGCCGCGGGATTCCTCGCCGAATCGGCGGGTACGCGCGCGACCCTGACCGTCGCCGTCGCCGGAATCCTCGTCGCGATCGTGCCCGCGGCCTGGTCCGCCCGCGACCACGCTGCTCCCTGACGTCCCGCGGGAGCCGGGCCTGGCGGGCGGAGTAGCGTGCAGGGTGCGCGATCCGCCGAAGGTTTCTTTTCTGCTTCTGTGATGGAGAAATTGTCGTGATGTATGCCCCGAGCCTGCTGGATCCGGCCGCGGACGAGCTGAAGCTCACGGATTTCACCGGTGCGACGGACGTCGCCCGTGAAGCCCGGTCGCTGCTGGGTGAGCGGTTCAGCTCGGTGACGTTCATGTACGTCCTGATGCGAGCGTTCGAAGTGGAGTACACGGCGGCGTGTGATGCTTCGCGCTGGCACGAGTTCCACGGTGGGCCGCGGGCGTTGTCGGACGCCGACCTGGAGCAGCTGCTCGCTCCGTGGCTCGACCGCTGACGGCTTCGAGCCGCC
Organism: Amycolatopsis sp. NPDC049252; assembly: GCF_043197175.1. Classification (NCBI taxonomy): domain Bacteria; kingdom Bacillati; phylum Actinomycetota; class Actinomycetes; order Pseudonocardiales; family Pseudonocardiaceae; genus Amycolatopsis; species Amycolatopsis sp. NPDC049252. Next base: position 42,642 of record NZ_JBICSQ010000061.1, on the reverse strand, counting down.
GGTAAAGCGCGTCGAAAATGTTTTCCGGCGATTCGTTCGACGGTTTTGTGCTGCAACCGATCGGCGATTCTTGACGACGTTCGAGCGCGAGTGCGCGGCCATCCCGTTGTCCTTGCGGGTGCGCCGGTCGAGGTCGGCCAGGTCGATCCGGCCCCGGGTGTGCAGCCGGCCGGTGACGTGCACGACCCGGTCGGTGACGTGCTCCAGCAGCAGGTTCGTGAGCAGGAACGGCCCGGTGTACGACGCGGGCGCCGGCCCGGGCCGGCGCCCGTACGTTGATCACGCCGAGGCCACGGCCCGCGCCGGGCCGGGGGAAGGACACGCTCAGCCACTGACTGGCAGACCGTGGCCAAACCTCACCGAAGCGCCGACGATGAGGACCATGAACGACACGTTCGACCGCGCGACCCTGGGTGCGTTCCTGCGCACCCGGCGCGCGGCGCTGCAGCCGGAGGACGTCGGGCTGCGCCGCGGGGTGCGGCGGCGCGCTCCGGGGCTGCGTCGTGAGGAGGTGGCGGAACTGTGCACGATGTCCGCCGACTACTTCGCCCGGCTGGAACGTGGCCACGGGCCGCAGCCGTCGGAGCAGATGATCGCGGCCATCGCCCGGGGCCTGCGGCTGACGCCGGACGAGCGCGACCACCTGTTCCTGCTCTCCGGCCACCCCACCACCCGGCGCGACCTGCGGTCGCGGCACGTGAGCCCCGGGCTGATGCGGGTGATGGACGGCCTGGCCGGTACGACCGCGCAGGTCATGGGGCCGCTGGGCGAGACGTTGCTGCAGACGCCGTCCGCGGTGGCGCTGCTCGGCGACGAGACCGGGTACACCGGCCACGCCCGCAGCGCGACGTTCCGCTGGTTCACCGATCCCGCGGCCCGCGAGCGGTACGCCGCCGACGAGCACGACGAGAACAGCCGGACCAACGTCGCGCTGCTGCGCGGGGCCGTCACCCGCGGCGGTCCCGGCTCACCCGCAGCGGAGCTGGCCGCCGTCCTGCGGCAGGCCAGCGACGAGTTCGCGCGCCTCTGGGAGCGGCACGAGGTGGGCCTGCGGTGGAGCGGGACCAAGCGGTTCGCGCACCCCCAGGTCGGCCGCCTGGACCTCTACTGCCAGCTGCTGCTCGAGCCGGACCAGGGCCAGTCGCTGCTCGTCTTCACCGCGACCCCGGGCACGGAAAGCCACGAGAAGCTCGCCCTGCTCACCGTGCTGGGCACGGACAGGTTCGCCGGACCGGAGTGACGGCGGGCGCTCGGTTCCGCGGTGGTGTCGAATGACGCCGGGCTCGTTCGTAGCCAAGGTGAGAGCCCTGATCCGCGGAAGGAGTTCGCCGTGAAGCAGTACCTGCTCGCCGTCCAGTACGACGAAACCCAGCCGGAGACCGACGAGGAAGTCCGGGCGCAGATGGCCCGGACCGGCCAGGTCACCGACGAGATGAAGGCCGCCGGCTCGTGGGTGTTCGTCGGCGGCCTGCTGCCCTCGCACGCCTCGACGGTCGTGCGCCCCGGCAGCGGCACCACCACGATGACCGACGGCCCGTTCGCCGAGACGAAGGAACAGCTCGGCGGGTTCTGGGTGGTCCGGTGCGACGACCTCGACCAGGCGCTCGCGTGGGCCGAAAAGTGTGCCCTGGCCTGCGGGCAGCCGATAGAGGTGCGGCCGTTCCACGACATCCCGGAAGCCTGAGCGCGGATGGATCTCGACGCCGTCTACCGGGCGGAGTACGGCCGGTGCGTGGCCACGCTGACGCGCCTGCTCGGGGACATCGGGCTCGCCGAGGAGGCCGTCCAGGACGCCTTCGCGGTCGCCGTCCAGAAGTGGGACGACGACGCGCCGCCGCCCAACCCCGGCGCGTGGATCGTGACCACCGCCCGCCACCGGGCGATCGACCGCCTGCGCCGGGAGTCCACCCGGGAGGCCCGCCACGCGCAGGCGTTGCTGCTGCGGCAACCCGACGAGCCGGAGGAAGGGGGACCGGTGCGCGACGACCAGCTCCGGCTGATCTTCACCTGCTGCCACCCGGCGTTGTCGCCGCTCGCGCAGGCCGCGCTCACGCTGCGCCTGCTCGGCGGGCTGGAGGTGGCGGAGATCGCGCGGGCCTACCTGGTGCCGGAGGCGACGATCGCCCAGCGGATCGTCCGCGCGAAGAAGAAGATCCGCGACGCCGGCATCCCGTACCGGGTGCCGGACGCCGCGGAGCTCCCGGATCGGCTGGCGCCGGTGCTCACCGTGCTCTACCTGGTCTTCAACGAGGGGTACGCGTCGACGTCGGGGGAGCTGCTGCGGACGGACCTGTCCGCCGACGCCGTCCGCCTCGCCCGGGCACTCGCCGAGCTGATGCCCGACGAGCCGGAGGTGCTCGGGCTGCTGGCGCTGCTGCTGCTCACCGAGGCCCGGCGCCCGGCGCGGGTCGGGCCGTCGGGGGAGCTGGTGGTGCTCGCGGAGCAGGACCGGTCCTTGTGGGACCGGGACCTGATCGCCGAGGGCCACGAGCTGGTGCGGCGGTGCCTGCGCCGCGCCCGGCCCGGGCCCTACCAGCTGCAGGCCGCGATCAACGCCGTGCACACCGACGGCCCGGCGACCGACTGGACCCAGGTTCTGGCGCTCTACGACCAGCTGCTGCGGCACACGCCGACCCCGATTGTGGCGCTCAACCGCGCGGTCGCCGTCGCGGAGGTCCACGGCCCGGCGGTGGCGCTGGCCGCGATCGAGGACCTGCACCTGCCGGGTTACCACCTGCTGCCGGCCGCCCGCGCGGACTTCCTCGGCCGGCTGGGCCGGATCCCGGAGGCCGTGGCCGCCTACGACGAGGCGATCGCCTGGGCGGCCAACGACACGGAACGCGCTTTTCTGCGGACGCGGCGGGCGCGCCTGGCCCCGGGAGCCTGACCGGGTGACTTCACACCAGGTCGACGAGCTGGACCAGCGCCCCGGCGTCCGAAGTGCTGTGCTGAGCCAGTTCGGTGAAGAACCGCGCCACGTGGTCGGTCGCCAGGTGGGCGCGGAAGGCGTCCGTGTCGGCGTAGACCTCGTACAGGTGGAAGACCCCGGGGTCCGCGGCGTCGCGGAACGGCCGGAACTCCCGGCAGCCCGGCTCGCGCCGCACCGCGGCGGACAGCGTCGTGATGGCCGCGGCCAGCTGGCTCTCGTGGCCGGGGACCGCCCGGACGACGGCCACCATCGGCCGCTCGCCGGGCGGGAGGCCGCCCGGCACCTCGGGCATGAACTCCCGGTCGCTCACGGGACCGTCACCACGGTTCCCGGCAGCACCAGGCGGACGTCGATCTCCGGGGCGAGCCGCGCGACCGCGTCGGCGTAGTGCCGCGGGTCCTGGTCGCCCTTGGTGATCATCCGGTCGCCCAGCCGTCCACTGTGGAACGCGTAGTGGTGCGGCACGGCCAGGGTCGGCTTGAGCGCGGCCGTCAGCCCCGCCGCCTCCTCGGCGTCCATGACCACCTGCCGCAGGTCCATCGGCCGGATGCACAGCCCGTTCGTCGGCAGGATGGCCAGGTCGACGTGGCCGAAGCGCTCCGGAATGGTGTCCAGCTCCGGGACGCGCAGCGAGTCGCCGCCGAAGAAGACGGTCCGCCCGCCGGCCTGGATGACGAAGGTGACTTCGTGGACGCCGTGCTCGCCCGGCGTCGCGGTCACCGTGAGGTCGCCGACCGTGGCGGACTCCCACGCCTCGACGACGCGGACGTCGCGGAACCCCTTGTCCCGCGCGATGGCCGCGACGGTGCCCGGCCCGATCAGCGGGGTGTCCAGGTCGAAACCCCCGGCGACGAGCGCGTCGAGGTCGCAGTGGTCGTAGTGCTCGTGGGTGACCACGAGCGCGTCGACACGACCCAGGGATTCGACGGTCGCGGCGACCGGTTCGCCCTGGTAGTACGTCGGGGTCTGGGTGAACCACGGGTCGGTCAGGACGCGGATCCCGCCGATCTCGATCAGCTGGCAGGCGTGCCCGATCCGGGTCACGGTCAGGGGGGCGCTCACGCGACACCGCCCAGGTCCAGCAGGGCACCCAGCAGCTCTTCGGGCGTTTCGACCTGCGGCAGGTGGCCGCTGCGGGGGATGAGGGTGAACTTCGACAGCGGGATCGCGGCGGCGAAGGCCCGGCCGTAGTCCGGGGTGACGATGCCGTCGCTCTCGCCCCAGACGACGTGGACGGGCAGGTCGAGGCCGCCGAGGCGCTTGGCCAGCGTCGGGTCGGTCATGGCCGGGCCGGCGTAGCCGATCAGCGCCGCGATGTCGGGGCTCGGCGCGGTGCCCCCGGCCGGCGCCACGGGCGCCTTGCTCGGGTCGTGCCAGGAGTACGCCTGGATTTCGGCCAGGGAGAGCCCGCGCACGTCGGTCGGCGCGTGGCCCTCGACCTCGAGCCCGACGGCGTCGATGATCACCGCGCCGCTGACCCGCGGGCTCTCCAGCAGGGCGATCTCGGCGGCCAGCCAGCCGCCGAACGAGTTGCCGACCACGGTGACGTCCGTGAGGTCGAGCTCCTCCAGCAGGGCGACGTACAGGCGGGCGAGGTCGACGACGTTCGTCAGCTCGGCGGCCTTCGGCGTGCCGCCGAAGCCGGGGTGGGTGGGCAGCAGCACCCGGGAGTGGGTGCGTTCGGCGAGCAGGTCGGCGAAGCCGGCCATGGTCGCCACCCCGCCGCCGCCGTGCAGCAGCAGGAACGGCCGGGTGCGGTCGCGGTCCTGGACGGTGACCTCGACGGAGCCGAGGGTGCGGGTTTCGGTGCGGGCGGGCCGGAGGGTACCGGCGGTGGGGAGCTTCGTCATGGGTCCTTCTTCAGGGGTCGGCGGGGACTTACCTAAGGAACCTTATATCAGGTTCCTTAGGTAAGCAACCTGGTCTCGTTGGGTTAGGCTGACCCGTATGACTCGCCGCCCGCCCGAGGTCGCCCTGGCCGTCAAACGCCTGCAGTACCGCCACCACCGCGCGCTGAGCCGGGCACTGGCGCCGCTGGGGCTTTCGCTGGTGCAGTGGGACACCCTGCGCCACCTGCACCGGAAACCGGACGCCTCGCTGCACGACCTCGCCGTGCTGACGTTCCAGACCGACCAGTCCTTCGGCTCGCTGGCGGCGCGGATGGCCGACCGCGGGCTGATCGAGCGGGTCCCGGGGCCGGGCCGGGCCGTCCGGCACCAGCTCACCGAGGAGGGCGCGCGGCTGCGCGCCGCCGGCCAGGACCTTGTCGACGAGGTCGCCGAGGCCTCGTTCAGTGACCTGTCGGAGGCTCAGCTGGACCAGCTGGGCGAGCTGCTGGACGCCGCGCTCGGCCCGGACCCGACCGCCTAGACCGCGCGCGTCCGAGGCTCATTGCGACCGGGCCGGCACTGCGCCCAATGTGGCGTCGGGTGCGTCAGACGCACCGAATGCCACGTTGGGGCGTTGGATGCACCCAACGCCGTGGCCCTAGGAACAGAAGGCCGTGTCCACAGTGGACACGACGGCGGTGGCCGCCTTCTCGGCGTCGCCGAAGGTGCCCGGCAGCGCGGTCACCGCGAGGCCGACGGAACGGCCGTCCTCCGTGGCGCCGCCGCGGGTCTCGTAGCCCTCGATGTCGCCGCCGTGGCCCCAGTACACGCCGCCGCAGCTGAGCGGGATGCTCATCAGCCCGAGGCCGTAGCGCCAGCCGGGGAACAGCGTCGACTCGACCGTCTTGCGCATCTCGGCCAGCTGCGCGGGCGCCAGCAGCTTGCCGTCGAGCAGTGCGCGGTCGACCTGGGCGAGATCACTCGGCGTCGAGATCAGCTGACCGGCCGCGCCGCCCCAGGACGGGTCCAGCTCGGTCGCGTCGACGATCGCCGGGTCGGTGAAGGTCTTGGTGGCGTACCCCTGCGGGTGCGGGCCCTGGATGGTCTGGTCGCCGGGCTGCGGCCAGTACGTGTGGCGCAGGCCCGCCTTCCGGATCACGCGCTCGGTGATCTGTTCCTGCACCGGGCGTTCGGTCACGCGCTCGATGAGCATCCCGGCCAGCAGGTAGTTCGTGTTGCTGTACTCCCACTTGGTGCCCGGGGCGAAGTCGGCGGGCTGGGCCAGCGCCGCGGCGAGCAGGTCGTGCGGCTGGAAGAACTTGTGCCGGATCTTCCCGAAGTCCTCCAGCCCGATGTTCGCGGTGTAGTTCGGGAGGCCGCTGGTGTGCTGCAGCAGCTGCCGGACGGTGATCTTGCCGCCGTCGATGCCCTGGCCGCGCACCACGCCGGGCAGGTACTTCTCGATGGGCGCGTCCAGCTCGACCTTGCCCTCGCCCACGAGCTGCAGCACGACGACCGCGGTGAACGTCTTCGTGTTGCTGCCCGCGCGGACGCTGCCGTCGCGCGGCACCGGGACCTGGGCGCCGAGCCGGGACGACCCGGCGACCAGGTCCGTCGTGCGGCCGTTCTTGGTCACCGAAGCGAGGGCGGCCGGGAACTTCTCCTGCCGCACCAGCGCGTCCAGGCTCCGCTGGGTGGCGGACGCCGGGGGCGGGCCCGCGGCCGCCGCGGTGGTCAGGGCGGCGCCCAGCAGTCCCGCCGCGGTCAGGACCACGGCGCCCGTGCGCACTTTGCTCTGCATCGGATTTCTCCTTCTTCGACCGGATTCGACCCCTTGAATGCTGGTCGAACCGGGCGCGAAGATCAGTAGCGCTGACCGCCGGAACGCGGGTAGTGCTGGCGCTACCGTCCTGGGTTATTCGCGGATTCGCATGGGTCCGGATGAATGGGTGGCGAATTCCGCGGGGACGAATAGTGCACGCGGGCGCGAAACAATACCTTCCGCCGCGGATTGGTCCGAATTCTGTGCGTTATGTCACCGTGGGTGAGTTGCCAACATCGTTCCCTCCGTGAAACATGGATGCCATACCAACGGGTGAATGGACTGCACCGTATGTCGCAGTTCGTCGCCGATGACCGTCGCCGTTCGGGTGATGGCGGGCTTGGTGTCTTGGGGAGGGTGTTCGGTGGTGTTCACGGGCTTGACGTCCGATCCGGCGATCGCGACCCGGTCCTCCGCGCGGGTGAGCGAACCGATCCGGCGGATGCACCACGTTTTCGAACACACCGCCGATCGTGTTCCGGACGCCATCGCCGTCGAAGTCGGCGACGATGAGCTGAGTTACGCGGAATTGGATCGCCGGGCCAATCGGCTCGCCCACCACCTGCGCGCTTCCGGCGTCCGGCGTGGGGCCCGCGTCGCGATCCTCGTCGAGCGCAGTGCGCACACCTACGTCTGCCTGCTGGGTATCGGCAAGGCCGGCGGGGTCTTCGTGCCGATCGACCCGGCTTCGCCCGCGGACCGGATCGCCTACATCACCGAGGACTCGCGGGCCGACCTGCTCCTGACGACGGCCTCGCTCGCCGGGCGCACCGGGGACGCCGCCTGCCCGGTGCTCGACCTCGCCGACGTGCCCGGCGGCGGCCGCGACGACCGCCCGGACCTGCGCGAGGACGACCTGCTCGACCCGGACCCGAGCGCGTACATCATCTACACCTCCGGCTCGAGCGGCCGGCCGAAGGGCGTCGAGGTCGCGCAGCGCAGCATCCGCAACTTCCTCGACGTCGTGCCGGAGCTCTACGACGTGCGCCCGGACGACCGCGTCTACCAGGGCATGACGATCTCGTTCGACTTCTCGATCGAGGAGATCTGGCCGACCTGGGCGGTCGGGGCGACGCTGGTGGCCGGCCCGGAGGACTCCCGGCGCCTCGGCGCCGAGCTGGCCGAGTTCCTCACCGAGCGCCGGATCACCGTGCTGTACTGCGTGCCGACGCTGCTGGCGACCATCCCGCACGAGCTGCCGGTGCTGCGCAACCTGCTCGTGGGCGGGGAGGCCTGCCCGCGCCAGCTGGTCGACCGCTGGGCGAGACCGGGCCGCCGCATCCTCAACACCTACGGCCCCACCGAAGCCACCGTCACCGCCACCTGGTGCGAGCTGCTCCCGGGCCGGCCGGTCACCATCGGCGTGCCCGTGCCGACCTACACCGTCGTCCTGCTCGACGACGACCGCCGCCCGGTGCCGGACGGTGAAGTCGGCGAGATCTGCATCGGCGGCCCCGGCGTCGCGAAGGGGTACGTCGGCCGCCCGGAGCTGACGGCGGACAAGTTCTTCGACTACCGCAGCGAGCGCGTCTACCGCACCGGCGACCTCGGAAAGCGCTGGGACAACGGGGAAATCGAGTACCTGGGCCGCGCCGACGCCGAGGTCAAGATCCGCGGCCACCGCGTCGACCTCGGCGAGATCGAGAGCGTCATGCTGGCCGACGCGCGCGTGTCCGCGGCCGCCGCGGCGATGGTCGAGGTGACGCCCGGCGCGCCCGAGCTCGTCGGCTACGTGGTGTCCACTTCGGACGAAGACGAGAGGGAGCTGTTCCGGCGGCTGCGGGAAACCCTGCGCGAGCAGGTGCCCGCCTACATGGTGCCGGGCTTCTTCGTGACGCTCCCGGTGCTGCCGATGATGCCGAGCGGCAAGGTCGACCGCCGCGAGCTGCCGGTGCCCGAAGGGCGGAAGCGGACGCTGGACGGCCCGGTCGTCGCGCCGGAGGGTGACACCGAGGAGCTGCTCGCCCGGGTGTGGGCGGAAGCGTTCGCCATGGCGCCGGAAGACCTTTCGGTCACCGCGGACTTCTTCACCGACCTGGGCGGCCACTCGCTGCTCGCCGCGACCGTCGTCTCGCGGCTGCGCGAGCACGACGCCGGCGCCGGGATCGCCGTGCGCGACCTGTACGCCCACCCTCGGGTCCGGGATCTCGCCGCGCACCTGGGAAAACCCGCGGCGGCGCCGGTCGGGGAACCGCGCTACGAACCGTTGCGGCACCGCACGCGCCGGATCGCGGCCGCCGGTTCCGTGCAGACCGCGGTGATCTACCTCCTGCTGCTGGTGATCACGCTGCCGGTCGCCTACGTCTACACCTGGAACAACGGTGACGTCTCGGTCCCGGTCCTCGCCCAGCTGCTGGTCGCGATCCTGGTCAGCTACCTCGGCGTCCGCTGGCTGGTGCCGCTGGTGCTCGTCCGGCCGCTCTCGGCCGGCATCCGGCCCGGCCGCTACCGCCTGTGGGGCCCGACGTACCTGCGGCTGTGGACGCTGGACCTGCTGCTGAGCGTCGGGCCGCTGCCGGTGGTGAGCGGATCCGGGCTGATGCCGCTGTACCTGCGGCTGCTCGGCGCCCGCGTCGGCAAGCGCGCGGTGATCGCCAGCAGCTCGGTGTCGCTGCCGTCCCTGGTGCGCATCGGGGACGACGCCGCGATCGGCTACGGCGCGGTGCTGCGGCCGTGGCGGGTCGAAGACGGCTGGGTCACCGTCGGCGAGATCACGGTCGGCGACCGCGCGTTCGTCGGGGCGAACGCCGTGCTGGAGCCGGGTTCTTCGGTCGGGGCGGACGCCGCGCTGGCCGAGCAGTCGATGCTCGGCCGCGGTGAGACCGTTCCCGAGGGCCAGCGGTGGTCGGGTTCGCCGCCGGAGCGCGTCGACGCGCTTTCGCCCGCGGTCGAGAACATGCTGGGCGAAACGCCGGTGGCGCGCGGCTGGCGGTTCCACCAGATCCTGCTGACGCTGCTGGGACTCGGCGCGCTCGAGGTCGGCGCGATCTGCCTGATCCTGCCGAGCGTGGCGCTGGTGTGGTGGGCGCTGCTCGGCTGGGGCGTGCTCGCCGGGGTGGTGGCGACGCTGCTGGCCGGGCCGGTCTTCGTGGTGACGGTCTGCGCGGTCGTCGCGGCCGGACGGCGTCTCGTGCTGCCGTCGACGCCGGTCGGGGTCCACCCCGTCCGGTCCGGGCTCGGGGTGCGCAAGTGGGTCGCGGACAAGCTCCTCGAGTTCAGCCTGACCTTCACGAACTCGCTGTACGCCACGCTCTACACCGTCCCGTGGCTGCGGCTGCTCGGCGCGCGGGTCGGCCGCGGTGCCGAGGTGTCCACGGCCGGGCACCTGGACCCGGACCTGCTCACACTGGGCAGCGAAAGCTTCGTCGCCGACATGGCCACCGTCGGCGCGGCGACGTTCGCCCGCGGCCGGGTCGCCTTCCTCACCACCGACGTCGGCCGGCGCGCGTTCGTCGGCAACGCCTCGGTCGTGCCGGCCGGCACGGAGCTGGGGGAGGGGTCGCTGGTCGGCGTCGGCACGGTGCCGCCGGGACAGCACGTGCCGGGGGATTCGTCGTGGCTCGGCTCGCCCGCGATGCACCTGCCGCGACGGCAGGACAGCGGCGACTTCCCGGAGGAGCAGACGTTCCGGCCGCCGCGCCGCGTGGTCCGGCGGCGGCTGGCCATCGAGTTCGCGCGCGCCACGCTGCCCGCGTCCCTGCTCGCCCTGAGCTTCTACCTGTTCCTGCTGACCCTGTCCGGGCTCGCGTTCGGCCGCGACCTGCCGGTGCCCGCCCTGGTCTCCCCGCTGGTCGCGATGGCGTCCGGGCTCGGCGTGATCGGGTTCTGCGCGGCGACGAAACGCAACGTAATCGGGGAGTACACCCCGCGGGTCGAACCGCTGTGGAGCCCGTTCGTGCGGCGTAGCGAATTCGTCACCGGGCTCTACGAGTCGGCCGCCGTCCCGGCCGGGCTCGGGATGCTCGTCGGCACGCCGATGCTGCCGCCGCTGCTGCGCTGGTTCGGTGCCCGGATCGGGCGGCGGACGTGGCTCGGCACCACCTACCTGACCGAGTTCGACCTGGTGCGCGTCGGCGACGACGCCACGATCGGGACCGAGGTCTCGCTGCAGACGCACCTGTTCGAGGACCGGGTGATGAAGATGTCGGTCGTCACGGTCGGCGACGGCGCGACCGTCGGCACCCGCGCGATCGTCCTCTACGACGCGGTCGTCGGCGACGGCGTGTCTCTGGGGTCGCTGTCACTGCTCATGAAAGGCGAGCACCTCGGCTCGCGCACCTCCTGGCGCGGCATCCCCGCCCAACTCTTGACGGCGAAAGGACTCCCGGCGTGAACACCACGCTCCTGATGTCGGACGCCCGGCACTTCCGCGTCGACTACGAGATCAACCCGTACATGGACACGGCCGTCCAGCCCGACCCCGCGGCCGCCGTCGTCGAGCACGACGCGCTCGTGGCGGCGCACCTGGCCGCCGGGCGCAAGGTCGAGTTCCTCGACGCCGCGCCGGAGTGCCCGGACATGGTCTACACGGCCAACGCCGCCGTCGTCCGCGGCCGCCGCGCCGTGCTGGCGAACCTGCCGCCGGAGCGGCGCGCCGAGACGCCGTACCACCGGGAATGGTTCCGCACCAACGGTTTCGACGTCGTGGAAAGCCCGTACGCGTTCAGCGGCCAGGGTGACGCGCTGGCGTACGGCGACCTCTTGCTGGCCGGGTACGGGCAGCGCACCGACCCCCGCGCGCACGACGTCGTCGCGGATGCCCTCGGTTACGAGATCGTGCCACTGCGCACGACCGGGCCGCGCTGGTACGACCTGGATCTCGCGGTCGCCGTCGTCGCGCCGGACGTGCTCGCGTACTGCCCGGCCGCGCTCGACGAGCCGAGCCAGGCCCGGTTGCGGGAGCTGGGCGGGACGTTGATCGAGGTCAGCGAGGCCGAGGCGGAAGCCTTCGCACTGAACCTCGTGAGCGACGGCGCCACGGTCACCATGACCAGCGGCGTCCCGGAACTGGCCGGTGCCCTGCGGGAGCGCGGGCTGACCGTCGTCGAACTGGCGACGGCCCAGCTGCGCAAGGGCGGGGGCGGCGTGCGCTGCACGGCCCTGACGCTGGGCAACCCGTGAGGCCGCTCGCCCTGGTCTACCGCGGGCCCGCGACCCTGCCCGGCTGCCCCGAGGCCGTCGCCGACCTGCTTCGCGCCAGCAAGCACGGTTTCGACGTCCGGTTCGCCGGCCCGGACGAGAAGTTCAAGGTCGGCGCGGCCGCCCTGGCCGGGGCCGCGCTGTACGCCCAGCCGGGCGGCGGCACGCTCGGGAGCGCGTACCGGAAGCTGCGCCGCCACCGCGACGACATCCGCGCCTTCGTCGAGGGCGGCGGGCGGTACCTCGGGTTCTGCCTGGGCGGGTACCTCGCCGGCGCGACGCCGGGGTTCGGCCTGCTGCCCGGCGACACCGACCGCTACATCGACACCGAGGGCGCGACCGTCGACCACGACGACGACACCGTCGTGAAGGTCCGCTGGCGGGGCCGCGGCCGGCGGCTCTACTTCCAGGACGGCCCGGTGTTCCTGCTCGAACGGCCGGACGCCGCCGACGTACTGGCCACCTATTCGAACGGCACGGTCGCCGCGCTGGTCGCGCCGTTCGGGGCCGGGCGGGTCGGCGTCGTCGGGCCGCACCCGGAGGCGACCCGGGACTGGTACGCCGACGGCGGTCTCCGGCCGCCGTTGCTGCGGTACGGCCATGATCTCGGGCTCGACCTGGTGGACTCGGTGATGGCCCGATGACGGCGGCGAAGGTCCGCTTGACGGCTGTTGACGCGACCCGGGGGATCCGACGGCGGTCTCCGGTCGCCGCTCCTGCGCTACGGCCGCGACCTGGTGGATTCGGTGATGGCGCGATGACCGCGGCCGAGGTCCGCCTGACGGCCGTCGATGCGACCGGCGGGATCGCGCTGCTCGGCGTCGGGCCGCACCCGGAAGCCGCCCGCGATTGGCATGCCGACGGCAATCTCCGGTCACCACTTCTGCGCTACGGCCGCGGCCTGGTGGATTCGGTGGTGGCCCGATGACCGCGGCCAAGGTCCGCCTGACCGCCGTCGACGCGACGCGCGGGATCGCGCTGCTCGGCATCGTCGGGCCGCACGCGGGAGCCGCCCGGGGCTGGTACCTCGGCGGTGGTCTTCGGCCGCGTTCGCTGCGCTACGGCCGCGACCTCGTGGGTTCGGTGGTGGCTCGATGACCGCGGCCAAGGTCCGCCTGACCGCCGTCGACGCGACGCGCGGGATCGCGCTGCTCGGCATGATGGCCGTGCACTCCCTGATCGAGGAAAGCTCGCCGGGGCACCCGTCCACGGCGTTCGCGATCTTCGGCGGCCGCGCGGCCGCGACGTTCGCCGTGCTGGCCGGGCTCGGGATCGCGTTCATGACCGGACGCCGCCGGGTGGCGCGGGTGGATTTCGGGCCCACCGCGGCGATGCTGGCCGTGCGCGGCCTGGCGATCGGCGTGATCGGCCTCGCGCTCGGGTACACCGACGCCGAGCTCGCCGTCGTCATCCTGCCGTACTACGCGGTGCTGTTCCTGCTCGCGATCCCGCTGGTGCTCCTGCCGAGCTGGGCCGTCGCCGCGGTCGGCGTGGCGGTGGTGGCCGGGGTCCCGCCGCTGACCCACCTGCTGCAGCCGCACCTGCCCGAGCCGACCCTGCTGAACAACGGTTTCGCTTACGCCGCAGAGCATCCCGTGCGGCTGCTGACCGAGCTGTCGCTGACGGGGGAGTACCCGGCGCTCGCGTGGACGGCCTACCTGTGCGCGGGGATCGTGATCGGGCGGCTGACGCTCAGCCGCGTCAAGGTGGCGGTCACGCTGCTGGTCACCGGGGTCACGATGGCCGTCGGCGCCGCGGCGGTGTCGTGGGTGCTGCTGAACCGCTTCGGCGGCCTGGCCGCGATCTGGGCCGCGCAGCCCGGCAGCGTCCTGACCGCGCCGGAGACCACCGAGCTGCTCAACCTGGGCGGCGACGGCACGACCCCGACGTCGACCGCCTGGTGGCTCGCGGTCGACGGCCCGCACACCGGCACCGCACCCGACCTGGTCGGCACCACCGGCGCGGCGATGGCCCTGCTCGGCCTGCTGCTCCTGCTCGGCCGCCTGCGGGTGGCGAAGGTCGTTTTCGCGCCGCTCGCGGCGGCCGGGAGCATGACGCTCACCTTCTACACCGCCCACATCATGTTCCTGAACTCCGACTACGACGTCTACACCTCCGGCGTCGGCTACGCGCTGCAGGTAGCCGGGGTCCTGGTGGTGGGCCTGGCCTGGCGCGCGACGGCCGGGAAGGGCCCGCTGGAAGCCCTGGTCACGGCGTTGGCCACGCGGGCGAAGCGGTGGGTGGCGCCCGAACCGCGGCTGCAGGTCGCGACGTGACGGTCTCGCGCCGGCTGGTCCTGACGGGCGCCGTGGCGGCCGGGTTGCTGGCCGCGTGCGGTGGCCCTGGCCCGGACACCCGGCCGCTGGCGCTGGTCTACCGCGGGAAGGCGTCGACCGGCGCCTGCTCGGACGCCGTCGCGGACCTGCTGCGCAGCCGCATGCGCGTCGAGTTCTGCGGCCCGGACGAAAACATCCAGCTGACCACGCAGTCCCTGGCGACGGCGGCGGTGTACGCCCAGCCGGGCGGCGGCAGCCTCGACGACGGCTGGCGCGTGATGCGCCACTACGCCGACGTGATCACGGGTTACGTCCGCGGCGGCGGGCGTTACCTCGGGTTCTGCCTGGGCGGTTACCTGGCGGGCGCGACCCCGGGGTTCAGCCTGCTGCCGGGCGACACCGAGCAGTACATCGCCACGTCGGGCGCGGAGGTGCGCTCGACCCGGGACACGGTGATCCCGGTCGACTGGCAGGGGCAACGCCGTCGGATGTACTTCCAGGACGGCCCGGACTTCGTCCTGCGTTCCGGGTCACCAGCGACCGTGCTGGCGCGCTACACGAACGACAAGATCGCCGCTTTGGTCACGCCGTACGGAAAAGGCCGGGTCGGCGTGGTCGGCCCGCACCCGGAGGCGCCGGAGTCGTGGTACCGCGACCTGCGCGTGGCGAATCCGGACGGCGTGACGCCGGACCTCGGGCTCCAGCTGGTGGACCGGACGCTCAGCCCCTAGGCGCCCAGAGCTGATCCGCGTCCCCGGCTTCGAGGCGGCCCCGGTAGACGTCGATCTTGTGGTCGATCAGCTGCAGGTTCTCCTGCAACTCGGCCAGCTTGGCCAGCACCTCGGCGCGGTGGGCCTCCATCAGCTCCAGCCGGTCCTTCTCGTTGCCGCGCCCGGCCGCCACCAGCTCCGCGTACTCACGGATCGTCCTGATCGGCATGCCCGTCGCGCGCAGGCGGGTGCAGACCGTGATCCAGTCCAGGTCCAGCTTCCGGTAGCGGCGGCGGCCACCGGACGTGCGGTCGACGCGGGTCACCACCAGGCCGGCTCGTTCGTAGTAGCGCAGCGTGTGCGCGCTGACGCCGGTGCGGCGGGCCGCGTCGGCGTTCGTCAGTCCGGCCGCCGGGATGGGCGCAGCGTTGACTTCGAGCACGCTCTAAATCCTACCGTCGGAAACCATGAACACTCCGACCGCCAACCGGGGGCTGGTGCTGGCGATCTGCTGCGTCAGCATCGTCCTCGTGGTGATGGACATCTCCATCGTCAACGTCGCCCTCCCGTCGATCCGCCGTGACCTGCACGCCTCCCTGGCCGGGCAGCAGTGGACCGTCGACGCCTACACGCTGGTGCTGGCCGGGTTCCTCGTGCTCGCCGGGTCGACGGCCGACCGCTTCGGCCGCAAGCGGGTCTTCACCCTCGGGCTCGCCGTCTTCGGTGCCGGGTCGCTGCTGTGCGGCCTGGCGCCGGGCATCGGGTGGCTGATCGCGGCGCGGGCCCTGCAGGCCGTCGGCGGCACGATGCTCAACCCGGTCGCGATGGCCATCGTCGCCACCACCTACCCCGCGCCGGCCGAGCGGGCCCGCGCCATCGGCGTGTTCGGCGCGATGTCCGGGCTCGCCCTGGTGCTCGGGCCGATCCTCGGCGGGGTGCTCGTCGACGGGTTCGGCTGGCGCGCGGTCTTCTGGGTCAACGTCCCGATCGCCGTTGCCGCGATCGTGGCCACCACGCTGGCCGTGCCCGAGTCCCGCGCGCCGCGCGCCCGCCGGTTCGATCCCGTCGGCCAGGTTCTCGTGGTGGTCGTGCTCGGCTGCGTCGTCTCCGCGATCATCGCGTCGCGGGACCTCGGCTGGTCGTCGCCGGTGGTCCTCGGCCTGCTCGCCGCGGCCGCGCTCGGCGTCGCCGGGATCCTCGTCCACGAGCCGCGACGCGCCGACCCGCTGCTGGAGCTGCGGCTGTTCCGCAGTGTGCCGTTCAGCGCGGCGATCGTGATGGCGGTCTTCGCCCTCTGCGGCTTCGGCGCGTTCCTGTTCGTGACGACGCAGTACCTCCAGGACGTCCGCGGCCTGTCGGCGCTGGACGCCGGGTTGTGCCTGCTCCCGGTCGGGGCGCTGGTCCTGGTGCTGTCTCCGGTCACCGGACGGCTGGTCGGCACGCGTGGGCCGCGGCTGCCGCTGGTCGTGGCCGGGATCGCGCTCGCGCTGGGCGGCGCCGCGTCGGCGTGGCTCGGGCCGGCCACCCCGCTGGCCGTGGTGCTCGCGGTCGCCCTGCTGTTCGGGCTGTTCCTCGGCACGGTCAACCCGCCGATCACGAACACCGCGATGGCCGGGATGCCGGCGTCGATGGCGGGCGTGGCGGCGTCGCTGGCCTCGACCGGGCGCCAGACCGGCACCACCCTGGGGGTCGCCATCGCCGGCGCGGTGCCCGGCGTGGGCTGGGTGGTGGCCGGGCTCGGCGCCGGTCTCGTCGTGCTGGCCCTGGTCAGCACCGGCACCGGCGCCGTGGCGCGCGCCGGGATAATCTCCGGGAAAAATCTCCCCGGAGAAATGTCGAACGCCGCGAGCGGCCGATCGACGCGGGGGTGAAGGCCGATCGTCGCGTCCGGGAACGAACCGGACCACGGCCGAGAACACCAGGGAGTCAGCCATGCGTTTCCTCATGATGCACCGCCTCGACGAGAGCGTCCCCGAGGCCTGGAACCCCAGCCCGGAGTTCATCGAGAAGATGGGCGCGTTCATCCAGGAGTCGGCGGAGAACGGCCGCCTGATCACGGCGGAGGGCGTCCACCCCTCGGAGAAGGGCGCGCTCGTGCGCAAGCCGCGCGGCGCGGCGATCCGCGTCACCGACGGCCCGTTCGCCGAGGCCAAGGAGGTCATCGGCGGGTTCGCGCTGATCAACGCCGAGGACCGGGCCGACGCCGTCGAGTTCGCGAAGTCCTACGTCGAGCTGTTCGACGCCGAGATCGAGGTCGAGGTGCGCCAGGTCGTCGAGTTCGACGAGATCCCGGGCTGACGCCGTGTCCGGCGGCGAGCGGTTCCGCCCGCCGCCGGACGGCAGTACTCTCCCCGGGACACCTGGGGAGGGCTCATGTTCTTGGTCACCGGCGCGACCGGAAACGTCGGCGCCGAACTGGTTTCCGCACTCGCGAGGGCGGGTGCACCGGTCCGCGCGCTGGTGCGGCGGCCGGAGACCCCGCTCCCCGACGGCGCCGAAGCCGCCGTCGGTGATCTCAACGAGCCGGGCAGCCTGGGTGACGCGCTGAAGGGCGTCGAAGGGATCTTCCTGCTTTCGGGTTACCCGGACGAGATCCTCGACCGGGCCCGCGACGCCGGCGTGCACCGGATCGTGCTGCTGTCCGGCGGCTCGGCCGAGCTGGAAGACCTCGGCAACGCCGTCTCCGCGTACATGACGCGGTCCGAACGCGCGGTGCGGGCTTCGGGCCTGGCCTGGACGTTCCTGCGGCCGCGCGCCTTCTCGTCCAACGCGTTGCGCTGGCTGCCGCAGCTGCGCGAGGGGGACACGATCCGCGCGCAGTTCCCGGACGTCCTGGTCGCGTGTGTGGACCCGTTCGACATCGCCGCGGTCGCCGTCAAAGCTCTGGCGGGCGGCCACGACGGCGAGATCCTCGACCTGACCGGCCCGGCGGCGCTGCGGCCCGCCGACCAGGTCGCGGTGCTGGCCGGGGTGCTCGGCCGGGACCTGCGCTGCGTGGGCCTGACGAACGACGAGACACGCGCCGAGCTCGAGGCGAGCATGCCGCGCGAGTACGTCGAGGCGTTCTGGAACTTCTACGTCGAGGGCGCGCTCGACGAAGCGACGGTCCACCCGGCGGTCCCCGAGGTGACGGGCCGCCCGGCGCGGACGTTCGCCGACTGGGCCGCGGCGCACGCCGACGCGTTCCGTTGAGCCCGGGCAAGCGGCCGGACCTCTCGGCGGTGCTGGGCATCGTGCTTTCCGTGCCCGTCGTCGCGAGCAGCCTGCTCGTGCTGGCCCTGATCGGGAAGCTCGCCTGGCCGCCGTACTTCTGGGTGCCGCCCGCCGGGTGGGTGGTGGCCGGGGCGATCACGTTCGTGCCCGCGTTCGAGCACTTCCTGCTGCCGCCGGTGTTCGGGATGCGCTCGCCGACCGCGCGCGAGCTGGCCCGGCTGACCCCCTGCTGGCAGGCGGTCTGCGCGGCCGCGGGCGTCGACGGCGGCCGGTACCGGTTGTGGGTCGAGCGGTCCCACGAGCTGAACGCCTTCGCCGCCGGCGGCCGGACCGTCGCGGTGACGCGGACCGCGCTCGACCTGCCGCCGCCGAGCCTGGAGGCGATCCTGGCGCACGAGCTCGGCCACCACCTCGCCGGGCACACGCGGATCTCGCTGTTGATCTGGTGGCTGGAGCTCCCGGCCCGGATCCTGACCCGGCTCGTCCGGCTGCTCGCCCTGGTCGTGCCGTACGTCGGGCGCGCGTTCGCGGCCTTCGGGCGGGCGGTGGCCGTGCTCGTCACCGTGCTGCTGAGCCTGGGAATCCTCACCGCGCTCGCGTTCCTCGACCCGTGGCTGCTGCTGGCGCCGCTGCTCGGCCCGGTGCTCGCCTGGTCGAAACGGCTCGGCGAGTACCGGGCCGACCTGATGGCGGCGCGGCTGGGCTACGGCCCGGAGCTGATCGCGTTGCTGAAGGAGTGGATCACGCTGCACCGCGGTGACGAGCGGCGGCCGTGGACCCGGCTGCTGGCCGGGCACCCGGCCCACATCGACCGGATCAAGCGGCTGAAGGAGCACGGCGTCAGACCGTGAGCACGACCTTGCCCGCCGCGTGCCCCGCGCGGACGTGGCCGAGGGCGGCGACGGCGTCGGCGAGCGGGTAGGTCCGGTCGAGCACCGGCGTCAGACGGCCGGCTTCGATCGTCTCCCGGAGTACTTCGAGATCCGCGCCGCGGACCGCGGAGATGAGACCCTTCAACTGGTGCCGCACGAACGGGTTCAGCAGCGCGGCCCGGAACACGCGCTGGATGCCGCCGAGCCAGCGGCCGCCCTCGCCGCCGACGATCACGAGCGTGCCGCGCGGGGTCAGCGCCCGGCGCAGGTGCTTCAGGGAACGCAGCCCGGCGGTGTCGAGGATCAGGTCGTACTGCCGGGTCGTGAAATCTTCGCGGGTGTAGTCGACGACGTGGTCCGCGCCGAGCGTGCGGACCAGGTCCGTCTTCGCCGTGCTGCAGACGGCCGTCACTTCCGCGCCGAAGTGCTTGGCCAGCTGCACCGCGAACGAGCCGACACCACCGGCCGCGCCGATCACGAGGACGCGCTGCTCCGGCCGGACGTCGTGCAGGGCCTGGAGCGCGGTGCAGCCCGAGACCGCGACGCCCGCCGCCTGCTCGAACGACAACCGGGCGGGTTTCGCCGCGACGAGGTTCTCCCGCGCGACGGCGTACTCGGCGAAGGCGCCGTCACACGTGCCGAACACCTCGTCACCCGGACGGCATCGCGTGACGCCGTCACCGATTTCCTCGACCGTGCCCGCGAAGTCGAGGCCGCGCACCGGGAGCTTCGGCGCGCGCAGCCCGAAACCCAGCAGGCGCAACAGATACGGCTGTCCGGTGGTCAGGTGCCAGACGCCCGGGTCGACGCCGGCCGCGTGCACCCGCACGAGGACGTCGCCGGCGCCGGGCGCCGGTCTCGCGACGTCGCGGAACTCGAGGACGTCAGGGCTGCCGTAGCGGTCTTGGACGATGGCCTTCACGGGGACTCCTCCGGGTACTGGAACACTTCTTCGAGCGGGACGCCGAACACGTGCGCGATCTGGAACGCCACCTCGAGCGAAGGCGAATAGCGGCCCTGCTCGATCGCGATGACGGTCTGGCGGGTGACGCCGAGCCGGGCGGCGAGGTCGGCCTGGGTCATCTGGCCGTTCGCGAAGCGGAGGGCGCGGAGCGAATTCGTGACGCGGGTCGGTTTCACCACGGCTGGAAACCCCGGCGGTACGCGACGATCCGGGCGACCGACCCGAGGATCGCCGAGAGCGTGAAGCACAGGTAGACGGCGTTGGCGATCCAGAAGTGCGGCGCTTCGGCCATCGCCAGCAGCAGCGCCGCGACGGCGCCGATGACGACGAACGAGTGGCCGACGTACTCGCCGAACCGGCCGATCTCGCGGTCGCGCTGGTCCTTCCCGCTGTCCTTCGAGAGCATCGCGGCGAGGATGCTCGCCACGATCGAGACCACGATCGACGCGCCGACCGCCCACAGCAGCACGGCGACGTAGGGGACTTCGGCCAGCGGGCGTCCGCCGGCCCGGCCGAGGATCACCGCGAGGTAGACCGCGTAGCTCGCGATCGCGGCGATCCCCAGGATCCAAGCTCGCTTCTCTTCGTGCGTCACCTCCTCAAAGTAAAACAAACCGAACATCAAGTCAAAGATTCTTGACATGCGAAAATCTCCGGCGAGAGTGTCCAAGGCGCCGCGGGCCGTTCGTAGTGGTGGCGTACGGCAACCGAGCACGACCCGACGGAGGAACACCATGAAGTACCTGATGCTGATCAATGCCTCGCTCGACGCCGACGGCGCGCCCACCGGCTGCAGCACGCCCGAGGACTGGATGCTGTTCGACAAGACCATGAAGGACGCCGGGGTCCACGTCCACGGGAACTCGCTCGCCGACTTCACCACCGCCGCCGCGGTCCGCGTCGACGAGCGCGGCGAGCGGATCGTCACCGACGGGCCGTTCGCCGAGTCGCGGGAGGTGCTCGGCGGCTACTTCGTCGTCGACGTGCCGGACTTCGACGTCGCGCTCGAATGGGCGGCGCGCTGCCCGGGCGCCCGCGACGGCGGCTCGATCGTCGTCCGGCCGCTCGCGTCCTACGGGGACTGACGGTGCCGGGGCCGGCGGACGCGTCGTCTGAGGCTTTCGGGGGCTCCGGGTGGCGGAGCCCCCGGCCCGGGGCGGAGCCCCGGCTGACAATCGAGGCGGTGTTCCGGGAGGAGCGTGGCCTGCTGCTGGCCGCGCTCGTCCGCCGGTTCGGCGACCTCGACCTGGCCGAAGAGGTGACGTCGGAGGCGATCGAGGCGGCGCTGACGCACTGGCCCGTCGACGGCGTGCCGCCGAAGCCGGGCGCCTGGCTGATGACGACGGCGCGGCGCAAGGCCGTCGACCGGCTGCGTCGCGACCAGGCCTACGCGGCCCGGCTCGCGGTGCTGCAGGTCGAGGCCGACCGCGCGGCGCCCGCCCCGTCGCCGGACGGCGAGCTGCCGGACGAGCGGCTCCAGCTGTTCTTCACCTGCGCCCACCCGGCGCTGCCCGCGGAGGACCGCACGGCGCTGACCCTGCGCTGCCTCGCCGGGCTGACCACCCCGGAGGTGGCGCGCGCGTTCCTGGTGCCCAGCGCGACGATGGGCAAGCGGATCGTGCGGGCGAAGAACCGGATCCGCACGGCCCGGATCCCGTTCCGGGTCCCGGACGCCGGTGAGCTGCCCGGCCGGTTGCCGGGGGTGCTGCAGGTCGTCTACTCGATCTTCACCGAGGGGTACGCGGCCAGTTCGGGTCCGGACCTGCAGCGCCTGGACCTGGCCGAGGAGGCGATCCGGCTGGCCCGGATCCTGCGCCGGCTGCTGCCCGCGGAGCGCGAGGTCGCGGGCCTGCTGGCACTGATGCTGCTGGTCCACGCCCGCCGCGACGCCCGAACCGGCCGCGACGGCACCTTGGTGCTGCTCGACGACCAGAACCGCGCCCGCTGGGACCGCGCGATGATCGAGGAGGGAGCCGCACTGGTTCTCGTCGCCCTCTCCGGCGGCGCACCGGGGCTGTACGGCGTCCAGGCGGCGATCGCGGCGCTGCACGACGAGGCACCGGACGTGGCGGGCACGGACTGGCCGCAGATCGTCGGGCTGTACGACGTCCTGCTCGGCCTGGCCCCGTCCCCGGTGATCGAGCTGAACCGCGCGGTGGCGGTGGCCATGCGCGACGGCCCGGCCGCGGGCCTGGCCCTCCTCGACACCCTGGCCGGCGAACCCCGCCTGCAGTCCTACGCCCCGTTCCCGGCGGCACGAGGCGAGCTGCTCAGCCGCCTGGGCCGCCTACCGGAAGCGGCGGCGGCCTACCGGGACGCCCTGGCCCTGGCAGGCACGGAACCGGAGCGCGCCCACCTACGCCGCCGCCTCACCGAATGCTCAAGGCCGTGAATGTCGCATTAAGGGACTCTAAGTCCCTCAATGCGACATTCACGGCCTTCAAGCCGGGACGAGCCCACCGGACTGTCGGTGGCCGCCGGTAAGCTGGATACCGGGGGCCGGAGGGCTAAGCCGGGGTGCGCAGGGCTGTCACGGCCGGGGCGAACATCGTCGCCTTGATCGCGCCCAGGGTGCCCGGGTCCTTGCCCGCCAAGGCGGCGACGCGGTCCGAAGCCACCTTCACCACGTCGCCTTCCGAAGCGATCTCGTCCACCAAGCCCAAAGCGAGCGCGTCCGCGCCTCCGAAGCGGCGTCCGGTGGTCATGGAAGCGATCGCCGCCGACGGCGTCAGCTTGCCCTGGATCAGCGCCGCCATCCCCGGCGTGAACGGGATGTTGATGTCGGCCTCCGGGAAGCAGAAGTAGCCCCGGTCGGCGCGCATCACGCGGAAGTCGTGCGCCATGGCGAGCATCGCGCCCGCGCCGAACGCGTGGCCGTTGACCGCGGCGACCGTCGGCACCGGCAGCGTCAGGATCCGGGCGAACAGCTCCTGCACCTCGGCGACGTACTTGCCCGCCTGGTCGCCGTTCGCCAGCAGCCAGTCGAGGTCGAGGCCGTTCGAATAGAACTTGCCGCCGCCGGTGGTCACCAGCACGTCACCCACTTCGTCCAAAGTGGAATGGACGCGCTGCAGCCAGTCCGGCGAGAAGCGGTTTTCGTCGTCACCCAGGTGCAGAACGGTCACGGTCGGTCCTTCTGTCGAGGGGGCACGGTCAGCACGGCCCGCACCGCGGCGGCGAGCCTCTCCCGTACCAGGGGATCGGTGATGTCCCGCCGGAAGAACGCGGTGGGCAGGTCGACGACGCAGGTGGTGATCACCTCGACGGCCAGGCCGTCGCCGCGGTCCCACACCAGGCGCGCGAGCCGCACGAGCAGCGCGATCAGCCGTTTGTCCAGCGCGTGCAGGGCGTCCGCCAGCTCGTCGGGCAGGTCGGGCCCGAACAACCGGTCCGCCTTGACCCGCAGCAGCATCCGGGCCCCGTCCGGGCGCACCGAAACGAACACCGCGGGCGTGTCGGCCGCCGCGACGACCGCTTCCACCGGCGAGGAAGCCTGGTCCACGTGCGCGGTCTGGAGGTCGAGGAACGCCGTCGCGGCGCGCAGCCAGACCCGGGCCAGCAACGCGCTGAGCGAGCCGAACGCGTGGTAGATCGTCCCGTTCGGCACGCCGGCGGCCGCGGCCAGACCGCGCACCGTCACGTTCTCGTATCCCGACGAAGCGACGAGCCGCTCGGCGACGTCGAGCAGCTCGTCGAGGTCGTGGACGCGGGGGCGGGGCATGTCACGACGGTAACAGAACACGTGCTCCAAAACCATCGCGGTAGGCTGCGCCGGTGGAGATCTGGGTCAATCCGGCGTGCGCGAAGTGCCGGTCAGCGGTGTCGATGCTCGACGAAGCGGGCGCGGAGTACACCGTCCGCCGCTACCTCGACGACCCGCCGACGGCGAAGGAGCTGAAGGCCGTGGTGAAGCGGCTGGGCCTGGAGCCGTGGGACATCACGCGCACCGCCGAGCCGATCGCGAAGGAGCTCGGCCTCAAGACGTGGGGCCGCACCGCCGCCGACCGCGCGCGCTGGATCGAGGCCCTGGCCGAGCACCCGAAGCTGATCCAGCGGCCGATCATCACCGCGGACGACGGCACCACCATCGTCGCCCGCACCCCCGAAGCGGTGCAGTCGGTCCTTTAAGGAATCGAGTCGGTCTTCGCCAGCAACGGCACGTCGAGCGGCACCGTCTCCGGGTACTTGATCCCGGCGCCGGTGTTGAGCACGACGACGTCCTCGTCGCCGTCGAGCCAGCCGGATTCGCGGAGGTGCCGCAACGCGGCGAAGCACGCCCCACCCTCCGGGCAGACGAAAGTGCCTTCACGCTCGGTGAGTTCCCGTTGCGCGGCAAGGAGTTCCTCGTCGGTGACGGCGACCGCGGTGCCACCGGTGGCGTAGACGGCGTCGAGCACGAGGAAGTCACCCAGCGCCTTGGGCACGGTGATGCCGAAGGCGACGGTCCGGGCGTCGGGGAACGGCACGCTTTCCCGGTCACCGCGGGAGAACGCTTCGACGATCGGGGCGCACCCGGTGGCCTGGACGGCGACGAGGCGGGGCAGCGGGCCGGAAACCCAGCCCAGCTCCCGCATCTCCAGCAGCGCCTTGTGGATCCCGATGATCCCGACCCCGCCGCCGGTCGGGTACAGAATCACGTCGGGCAGCCGCCAGCCGAACTGCTCGGCGATCTCGTACCCCATCGTCTTCTTGCCCTCGATGCGGTACGGCTCCTTCAGCGTCGAAACGTCCTGCACCCCCGGACGGCGCGGAACCGCCGCCGCCACGAGTTTCCCCGCGTCGCCGATGAGACCGTCCACCCGGTACAGCTCGGCGCCGGCGGCGACGCACTCGCGCATGGTGATCGCCGGCGCGTCGTCCGGCATCGCGATCAGGCTCGACAGGCCTGCGCGCGCCGCGTACAGCGCCCACGCCGCGCCGGCGTTGCCGTTCGTCGGCATCGCGATCCCGCGGACACCCAGTTCGGCCGCCCGCGAGACACCGACGGCCGCGCCCCTGGCCTTGAACGTGCCGGTCGGCACCAGGCCTTCGTCCTTCATCCAGAGGCGGGACAGCCCCAGCTCACGGCCGTAGCGCGGCAGGCGCAGCAACGGCGTCATGCCCTCGCCGAGGCTCACGACGTGCTCGGCCGAGCGCACCGGCAGCACCTCGTGGTAGCGCCACAGCGTCGGCTCGCGCCCGGCGATCTCCTTCGGCGTCACGGCTTCGCGGACGCCGTCGAGGTCGTACCGCGCGAGCAGCGGCGCCCCGGCCGGCGAGAGGCCCTGGACGACGTCGGCGTCGGCGCGCTCGCCGGTCCGGGAGCAGTCGAGGTGGCTGAGGAACGAGTACGGCACGGGCGTCTCCGGTCAGAAGCGTCAGAAGCGGCGGGTGAACGGCTTCGGCGCGCGCATCCGGATCAGCAGCAGGAGCGGCACCAGGACGTAGGGCAGGTTGAACGCGAGGAACTTCGCCGGGTTGCCGGTGCGCATGGCCGGGTCGCCGAAGAACTCGACGCCGAACACGACGATCCCGGTGAGCGTGACGATCATCGTCGCGTAGATCACCGACGGCAGCTGGATCCAGTTCCGGCCGGTCACCAGCGCGAACACGAGCACGACGTAGAACGGCATGTAGCCGAACGCCGAGAGCCCGGTGACGATCCGCATCCAGTCCGGCGGGTGCATGAACAGCTGGTCCGCGTCGTGGGCGTACCAGTAGTTGGAGTTGACGAAGAAGTTGTCCGAGGGCTGCGAGAAGTCCACGCCCACGGTCGGCAGCAGATCACTGATCAGCGAGGTGATCGTGAAGGCCGAGAACAGCACCGCGAAGAAGACGTCGATCTTCCGGTCCCGCAGCGGCAGGTTCATGTGATCGATCCTAGGTCCTATTCTGAGGAGATGGACGCGTTGCGGGTCTGCCTGTACGTCTTCGCCGGGGTGACGCTCGGTACCTGGCTGCTTTCGGTGCTGACCAGGGAGTACTCCTGGGTCGACCGGATCTGGTCGATCGTCCCGGTGGCCTACCTGGGCATCTTCGCCGGCGCGGCCGGGTTCGCCGACGCGCGGCTGGACGTGATGTTCGCGCTGGTCGCGGCCTGGGGCATCCGGCTGACGTTCAACTTCGCCCGGAAGGGTGGTTACGCCCGCGGCGGCGAGGACTACCGGTGGGCGGTGCTGCGCGAGAAGCTCGCGCCCTGGCAGTTCCAGGTGTTCAACTTCTTCTTCATCTCGCTGTACCAGAACGCGATCCTGCTGCTGATCACGCTGCCCGCGATGACGGCGCTGGAGCACCGGGGCTCGTTCGGCGTCCGGGACGTCGTCGTGGCGGTGATCTTCGCCGCGTTCCTGGTCGGCGAGACGGTCGCCGACCAGCAGCAGTGGACGTTCCACCGGGAGAAGCACGCGGGCCGCGCGGCGACGCGCTTCCGCCAGGACGGCCTGTTCCGCTACTCGCGGCACCCGAACTTCTTCTTCGAGCAGGCCCAGTGGTGGGTGATCGCGGCGTTCGGCGTGGTCGCGGCCGGTCTGACGTGGACGGTCCTGGGCGCGATCCTGCTGACGCTGCTGTTCGTCGGCTCGACGCGCTTCACCGAGAGCATCACGCTGGGCCGCTACCCGGAGTACGCGGACTACCAGCGGCGGACGTCCGCGGTGGTGCCGTGGTGGCCGAAGCACGGGGAACCGGTCCGCGGGTGACGACGTCGGTCGTCGCCGCGCTCCAGACCGGCGCCGTGGGTCCAGAGGGGCTGCTCGGCTGGGAGGACGAGATCCGCGCGTCGGTGACCGTTCCCGGCCCGGAGACCAGGGCGCTGGCGGGACTGTCGGCGCGGACCGGCGCGAGTCTGGTCGTCGGTGTCATCGAGCGGGACGGCTCGACGCTGTACAGCACGGTCGTGTTCCTCGACCCGTCGCTCGGGCTGGTGGGCAAGCACCGCAAGCTGGTCCCGACCGCGCGGGAGCGCCTGGTCTGGGGCCGCGGCGACAGCTCGACCCTCCCGGCGATCCCGACGGCGGCGGGCCTCGCGGGCGCGGCGATCTGCTGGGAGAACCACATGCCGCTGCTGCGCGCGGCGATGTACGCGAAGGGCGTGGAGCTGTGGTGCGCCCCGACGGCGGACGACCGCGACGTCTGGCAGGCGTCGATGCGCCACATCGCCGACGAGGGCCGTTGTTTCGTGATCTCGGCGAAGTCCTGGCCGGTCCACTGAGGACCGGCGAAGGCTTGATCACGGCGGAGATCGACCTCGAGGACGTCGTGACGGCCCGCCACAGCCTCGACGTGTCGGGGCATTACGCGCGGCCGGACGTCTTCGCGCTGTCGGTGGACGAGAGACCCCAGGACGGCGTCACACCGCCAAACGCCCGCCGTCCACGGGGAGGATGGCGCCCTGGACGAAGCTCGCGTCCGCCGTCACCAGGAAGGTGATCGCCGCCGCGATCTCCTCCGGGGCCGCCGTCCGGCCGGCCGGGCCCGCCGCCGCGAGCTCGTCGAGGCCGTCGCCGAAGACCGCTGTTCCTTCGGTGCGGGTCGGGCCGGGGCTGACCGCGTTGACGCGGACGCCGGACGGGCCGAACTCCGCCGCCCACGCCTTGGTCATCAGCTCCACCGCGGCCTTCGACGAGCCGTAGAGCGCCATGCCCGCCATGCCCCGCGCCGCGACCATCGTGGACAGGTTCACGATCGCGCCGTGCCCGCGGGCGGCCATCTCCGGGGCCAGCTCGGCGACGAGGAAGAACGGCACCTTCACGTTCGTCGTGTAGACGCGGTCGAAGCCGGCCTCGTCGGTGTCCGCGGTGGGGCCGGTGGGGAAGATCCCGGCGTTGTTGACCAGCACGTCGACGTGCCCGGCCAGTTCCCGGGCCCGCGCCGCCAGCGCGCGGGCCGGCGCAGCGCCCGTCAGGTCGGCGGCCACGAAGTCGGCCTTCCCACCCGATTCCCGGATCCGCGAGACGACCTGGTCGCCGCGGGCCGCGTCCCGGCCGGACACCACCACGTGGGCGCCCAGCCCGGCCAGCGCGACCGCCGTCGCCCGGCCGATCCCGCTCGTCCCGCCGGTCACCAGCGCCGTCGAACCCGACAGATCTGCAGCCATGCTCTTCTCCTGCTCCTCGCCGGGGTTCTTCCCCGGTCACCAGGTGCAAGGAGCAGGCGCGGACAGGACTTCCGGCTCCGCGCTCGGCGCTGCTTATACCCGCGATCCGTCGCGCTGATGGCCTTCCAGCGCCGCGACGAACTCCGCGATGTCACGCCGGTGCGAAGCCGCGGGCCACACCGCCCACGTCCGCCGCACGATCGGGTTGCCGGCCAGCGGCAGCCACCGGACCGTGTCCGGCATCGGGTACGGCCACGCGGGCGGGGCGAAGGCGTAGGCGCCACCGGCGCTGACCGCCGGGATCTTGAGCTCGACGATCAGCCGCTGCTCCTCCGGCACGTCCGGGCCGACGTCGAGACCGTGGCTGCGGAGGATCGCGGCCAGCTCGTCGTACCACGCCGGGCTGCCCGCGCGGGCGAAGGCGAACCACTCCAGCCCGGCCAGGTTCTCGAGGCGCACCCCGTCCGGCCCGGCGAGCTTCTCCGCGACGTCGGTGGCCAGCAGGACACCCACGTTCTCCTCGACGACGAGGGCCGCGTCGAGGTCCGGCCCGGCCGGGCGCTCGCCCACCAGCCCGACGTCCAGCTCGCCGGTCCGCAGTCCGGCGACCTGCGCCACCGACGACAGGTGCCGGGCCTGCACCCGGGTGTCCGGGCAGGCCTCGGCCAGCCGCGCGAGCGCGGCCGGCACCAGCTCCGGCGGCAGTTCGAGCGGGACGCCGACGCGGAGCACGCCGCCGCCGGTCGTGGTGTGCCGGGCCATGGCGGCCATGGCCTGGTCGTGGCGCGCCAGTACCGCGCGGGCCTCGGTCAGCAGCGTCATCCCGGCTTCGGTGGCCTGCACCCCGGTGCTGGCGCGCACCAGCAGCCGGACGCCGAGCCGCCGCTCCAGCGCGGTGATCGTCTGGGACAGCGCGGGCTGGCTGACGTGCAGCTGCCGCGCCGCCTTGGACAGCGCGCCCGCCTCGGCGACGGCGACGAACGCCCGCATCTCGCGCAGCTCCATCAGCGCGCCCAGCGGATCGGGAGTGACTTGAGCCCGTTTTGGAAGGTCGACCGCAGCCGCACCGGTTCGCCCGCCAGGGAAACCTCGCCCAGCAGGTCGAGCACCGCGGTGAACATCGCCCGCAGCTGGACGCGGGCCAGCTGCGCGCCCAGGCAGAAGTGCGGGCCGTGGCCGAAGGTCAGGTGGTCGTTGGGCGTCCGCGCGATGTCGAACGTGTCCGGATCGGCGAACACCGCCGGATCACGGTTGGCCGACGAGAACCAGACCACCACCTTGTCCCCGGCCCGGATGTCCACATCGGACAGACGAACATCCGAAACGGCCGTCCGCCTGAAGTTCATCACCGGCGTCCACCAGCGCAGCATCTCCTCGACCGCCGACGGCAGCAGCGACCGGTCGGCCAGCAGCCGCCGGTACTGCGCGGGGTGCGACAGCAGCGCCAGCAGCCCGCCCGGCAGGCCGTTGCGCAGGGTTTCGTTGCCCGCCACGGAAAACAGCCAGAAGAGGTTCTCGAACTCGGCGAGCGACACGCGGCCGCCGTCGTCGCCGACGTGACGCATCAGGGTGCTCATCACGTCGTCGCCCGGGTGCTCGCGCTTGTACTCGCCCAAGGCGTTCGCGTACGCGTAGAGGTCCGGCATCCCGGCGCGGGTGCGCGGGTCCGGCATGAGACCGTCCGGGCCCGGTGACGGGCGGACGGCGAGCGCGGCCCGCGCCAGATCGGTCACCTCGTCCGGGGACACGGTCGCGCTGACCGCGTACTCGGCGTCCTGGTAGCCGATCACGCGGTTGCTCCAGTCGTACATCAGCCGCCGGTCCTGCTCCGGCACGCCGAACACCGCGGCCAGCGTCCGCAGCGGCAGGTCGGCGGCGACCTTCGCGAAGTCGCCTTCGCCCTGGTCGGCGACGGCGGCGACGAGTTCCCGCGCCGACGTCTCGATCTGCTCGGTCAGCTTCGCGACCGCGCGCGCGGTGAACGCCTTGGTCAGCAGCCCGCGCAGCCGGCCGTGCCCGGGCGGGTCCATGTTGAGCATCATCCGGCGCACGTACGCGAGGTCGGCCTCGGTCGCCGGGTCCCGGATCTGCGTCCCGCCGAGCTGCGAGGAGAACAGCGCCGGGTCACGCAGCACCGTGCGGACGTCGGCGTGCCGCAGCACGGCCCAGAAGTCGCCGACGCGCACCACCGGCGTCTCGCGCCGCAGCCGGGCCAGCTCGTCGTACGGAACACCCCGCACGTAGGTGTCCGGATCGGTGATCCCCACGAAGCCGACCCTAGCCGCGTGCCGCGGCGTGGGGGAGGCTGCTGCGATGGACACGCTGAACATGCGCACCGGCGGCGAGGGCGAACCGGCCATCCTCTTCCTGCACGGGCTCGGCGCGACCGGCGCCGTGTGGGCCCACCTGACCGAGGCCGTCCCGCGGCGCGTGCTGGTGCCCGACCTGCCCGGCCACGGCCGGTCGGCACCGCTGCCGTACTACAGCTACGAGACGCTCACGACGGCCGTCGCGCGGGCACTGCCCGACCAGAAGCCGCTGGTCGTCGCCGGCCACTCGCTCGGCGGGGTGCTCGCGCTGGAGCTCGCCTCCGGCAAGTACGACGTCGAGGTCACCGGCGTGCTGGCGGTGGGCGTGAAGGTGGCGTGGAGCCAGGACGACCTGGGGCGCGCGGCGTCGTTCGCGGTACGGCCGCCGCGGGTGTTCGAGACGCAGGCGGATGCCGACCAGGCGTACCTGAAGGTCTCGGGGCTGCTCGGGATCGCGCCCACCGACCCGGCCGGGCTCCGCGAGACGGAGGGAGGTTGGCGTCTCGCGATGGACCCGGCCGCGTTCGGTGTGGGCGCACCGGACATGACCGCCCTGCTCGCCGCGGCGCGGTGCCCGGTCGTGCTGGCAGCGGGCGAGCACGACCCGATGAGCCGCCCGGAGCAGCTGCGCGCGCTGGACCCGGACGCGGTCACGCTCGCCGGCCTCGGGCACAACGCCCACGTCGAGGACCCGGCCGCCATCCGCGCCCTGCTCGAGCGCCTCGGCGTCTGATGGCGTCTGCCGGCCCGCGGGTGCAGCCGTCGTACCCCATGCGACGGCTGAACCGCGAACCCCTCGCCACCACCGGACCCGCACAGCCTAGAAAGGTCGGGTGGACGAACGGCTGTACTCGGCATCGACCGGAACGTCACCCCCTGTCACCTGCGTAAACAGAGATCTTCGCCGTTCGGTGGTACAGCCTCGGCGGCACGTTGACGATGCTGGGGCGGTACGTTCGGGGGCGAGGGGGCACGCAGGGAAGGACGCTTGTGGACGATGGCCTGCCCTTCGCCGGCTGGCTGCGCGACGAGCGGGTGCGCGCCGGGCTGACCCAGGCGGAGCTCGCCGAGCGCGCCGGGCTGAGCCTGCGCGCGATCCGCAACGCCGAGCGCGGCCGCGTCCGGCGGCCGCGGCCGGAGACCGAGCGGCGGCTGCGGGAAGCGCTTGCCGAGGCGCCGCCGGAGCCGGTCCGGATCGACGTGCTGGGGCCGCTGACCGTCCGGTTCGGCGACCGCCCGGTCGAGATCGGCGCCGAGAAGCAGCGCCTGCTGCTCGCGCTGCTGGCCCTGCAGCCGAACCGGACCGTGCGGCGCGAGGACCTCGTCGACGTCATCTGGGACGAGCCGCCGCCGTCGTGCCTGGAGCTGGTCCACACCTACGTCGCCCGGCTGCGGCGGGCGCTGCGCCCGGCCGACCCGATCACCACGGACAAGGGCGGTTACCGGCTGTCCGTCGGCGAGGACCACCTCGACCTGCTGCGGTTCGACGCGCTGGTGGAGCGGGCCGAGCGGGAGCCGGAGGCGGCCGAAGAGGCCTATCGCGAGGCGCTGGGCCTGTGGCGCGGCCCGGCGCTCGCCGACGTCGGACGGCTCCGGCAGCACCCGGTCCGGCTGGCGCTGGCGATGCGGCGGGCCCAGACCGTGCTGGCCTACGCCGGGGCCGCCGCGGCCCACCCCGAGGACGCGGTCGTGCAGCTGCGGGCGCTGACCGCCGAGGAGCCGCTCAACGAGTCGGCGCACGCGCGGCTGATGCTGGCGCTCGCCGCGTCCGGACGGCAGGCCGCCGCGCTGGGGGTCTTCGACGAGGTCCGGCGGCGGCTGGCCGACGAGCTGGGCATCGAACCCGGCCCGGAGCTGCGCGAGGCCCAGCGCCAGGTGCTGGCGCAGGACTTCGGCGTCCCGGAGCAGCCGGTCTCGGTGCCCGCGCAGCTGCCCGCGGCCGTCCCCGGGTTCCACGGCCGCGCGGCCCAGCTCGGCGAGCTGGACGAGCTGCTGCACCGGGGCGAGGCCGACACCGGCGCGCGCATCGCCGTGCTGTCCGGGACGGCGGGGGTCGGCAAGACCGCGTTGGCCGTGCACTGGGCGCGGCGGGCGCGGGCGGAGTTCCCCGACGGCCAGCTGTACGTCGACCTGCGCGGGTACGGCACGGTCCGGCCGATCGAGCCGGGGGACGCGCTGTCCGGGTTCCTGCGTGCTCTGGGCGTCGACGGCGCGGACATCCCCGCGGAGCCCGACGAGCGGGCCGCCAAGTTCCGCACGGTGCTCGACGGCCGGCGGATGGTGCTGCTGCTGGACAACGCCGGGTCGGTCGGGCAGGTCCGCCCGCTGCTGCCCGGTTCGCCGTCCTGCCTGGTGCTGGTGACCAGCCGGGACGCGCTACCCGGGCTGGTCGCCCGCGACGGCGCCCGCCGGGTGCTCGTCGACCTGCTGACCACGGCCGAGGCCCGCGACCTGCTGCGGACCCTGCTCGGGCGGCGCGTCGACGACGAGCCGGCGGCGACCTCGGCGCTGATCGGGTACTCGGCCCGGCTGCCGCTGGCGTTGCGGCTGGTCGCGGAGCTGGCGCTGAGCCGCCCGGGGGAGCGGCTCGCGGCGCTGGAGGCCGAGCTGGCCGACGAACGGCGGCGGCTGGACCTGCTCGACGGCGGCGGTGACCCGCTGACGGCGGTCCGCGCGGTGTTCTCGTGGTCCTACCGGCACCTGGCGGCCGACGCCGCCCGCGTGTTCCGGCTCTGCGGCCTGCACCCGGGCCGCGACCTGACCCCGGCCGCGATCGCCGCGCTGGCGGAGCTGCCGCTGCCGGAGGCCGAGCGGCTGACCGGCACGCTCGTGCGGGCCCACCTCGCCGAGGAGTCCGGCCACGACCGCGTCCAGCTGCACGACCTGCTGCGCGTCTACGCCGCCGAGCTGGCGGCCGGGGACGCGGGCGAGAGCCACGACGCCCAGGAGCGGCTGTTCGACTTCTACGTCCGGTCGGCCGCGCAGGCCATGGACGCCGTCCTGCCGCTGGAACGGCACCTGCGCCCGCAGGTGCCGGACCCGGACGTGAAGGTGCTCGACGCGCCGGCGTGGCTGGAGGCCGAGCGCCGCAACCTGCTGGCGGTCGCCGCGCACGCGACCCGGCACGGCCGGCCGGAGCACCTGCGGCTGCTGTCCGGGATCCTGTGGCACTACCTCGACGTCGGCGGCTACCACGAGGAATCGCTGGTGCTGCACACGCACGCGTCCGTGCTGGCCCAGGACGCCGGCGACCGGGCGGGCGAAGCCGACCCGCTGACGCTGATCGCGCTGGGGCACTGGCGGGTCGGCCGGTCGCGGGAAGCCGTGCGGTACCTGGAAGAGGCGCTCGTCATCGTCCGCGAGTCCGGCAACCGGGTCACCGAGATCCACGTGCTCAACACGCTGGGCCTGGCCTGCCGCGCGCTGGGCCGGTTCGCCGAAGCCCTCGAGTACTCGGCCGAAGCCCTGTCACTGGCCCGGAAATCGGGCGACCGCACCAGCGAGGGCCTGGTGCTGGTGGTGCTCGGCTGCACCTGCCGCGGCATCGGCCGCTACGGCGACGCGATCGGCTACCTCACCGAAGCCCTCGATCTGGCCAGGGAAATCGCCGACCGCACGAGCGAGGGCTACGCCCTGGTGAACATCGGCGACTCGCTGGCGGCACTGGGCCGCTACGACGAAGCCGTCGAGTCGATTTCGGCCGGGCTGGAGCACTTCCGCGCGATGGGCGTGCGCGTCAGCGAGGGGTACGCGCTGGGCATCCTCGGCGACATCGAGCACGCGCGTGGCCGGTACGCCGAAGCCGAGGCGCACCTGGAGCGGGCGCTGGAACTCGCGCAGGAGACCGGAAGCCCGACCAACCGCGGTGTCGCGCTGAAGCACCTGGGCGACGTCCGGCTCGCCCAGGGCCGGCACGACGAAGCGGCCCAGCACCTCGAAGAGGCACTGGGCATCGCTCGTGAATGCGGGGACCGCGGGGTCGAGTCCCGCGTGCTGAACAGTCTCGGCTTCGTCGCGCTCGCGCGTGGCGCGCACGACCAGGCGTTGACGTACCACCGTGAAGCCCTTGCCGCGGCGAAGGAAACGGCGTGCCTGCCGGAGCAGGGCCGGGCCCACCGCGGGCTCGGCGACGTCCACTGTGGACTGAGTGACCCGGACGCCGCGCGGGAACACTGGGAACGCGCGGCAGCGTGTTACGCCGCGGAACGCGTTCCCGGCGCGCTCCTGGTTCAGGAGCGGCTGGCCCGTATCGCGGAGTAGTGCCGCTCTTCGGCGACCAAGTCGCCTTCGAGGCGCTGGGCGTCGCGGTCGTAGACGTCGACGCTGCCGGCCAGCCGGTTCCGCGGGTACGGGCGGCGGCGGTACGCGTGGTCCAGTGCCCAGGCGAGGAGTCCTGCGGCGACGAGAACGGCGATGATCATGACGCTCCTCCCGGAGTGCGGTGTGCTGTTGCCTTGTAGAACGCGTAATGGAACGTCCCGTATTCCCTTGTGGTGCGGTAAAGATCGGCTACGCCGCGGTCCCAGTCGGCGACCGTCGTGAGCCCGCGCGCGACGGCGTTTTCCCTGACGCCTTCGACCATTGCGATGAAGGTGTCGCGGGTGAACCCGGCGACCAGATCGGGGCGGGACGCGTCGGCGTAGACGGTGCGGGGTTCGACGCGGACGCCGTCGAACCCGGCGCCGGTGAGCAGGGGGTAGAGGCGGCGGCCGATGAGGGAGTCACCGCCGGCGTCGGCCTGCAGCCGGATCAGGCAGTCGATCGCGGCCTGGGCGGAGGCGCTGCGGGGGTGGAAGAACGCCGACCCGTGGTCACCTTCGAGCACCGTGATCGTGCCACCCGGCCGCAGCAGGGTTTTCAGGTGCGCCAACGCTTTCCCGGGTTCGGGGAGGTGTTCGAGCACGAAGCAGACGAAGACGTGGTCGTAAGTGCCGTCGAGGTCGAACAGGTCGGCCCGGCGCCAGTCGACGTTTTCGCCGATCCTCGCTCGGGCCTGGGCGAGGGAAGCTTCCGAGACGTCGACCGCGGTCAGGTGCGCGCCGGGGCTGCGGGCGACGAGGTGGACGGTCTGGGCGCCGACGCCGCAGCCGACCTCGAGGACGCGGCTGCCCGCGGGGTAGGCCGTCCCGGCGTGCAGCAGCTCGGCCAGGGTGTCGGCCTGGTCGCCGAGGCGGCGGGCCTCGGGTTCGGCGTATCCGTGCACGTAACTGGTGTCCATGAAGCCAGCGTGCTGCGACAATGGCCCGATGGACAGGGCCAAACCGGACCCGCCGGAGGGGGCCATAACCGCCGGGTCGGACTTCCTGCAGCTCGACGTCCGGGCCGCGCCGCCCGGCGGGCTCGCGGACTGGCTCGCCGGGCAGCTGCGCGCCGCCGTCGCCGACGGCCGGCTCCCGGTGGGCGGGCGCCTCCCCGCGTCCCGGGTGCTGGCGGCCGAGCTGCGCGTGTCGCGGGGTGTGGTCACCGAGGCCTACCAGCGGCTGATCGACGACGGCCACGCGGCGGGCCGCGGCCGGGCCGGCACGGTCGTCGGCGCGGCGCCGGTGGTCGCGCCTTCGCCGGTACGTCGTCCGCCGCCCGCGAAGGTGATCACGGCGCTGCCGGGCGCCGACGTCTTCGACGAGGTCCGCGCGGCCCCGGCCCGGATCGACCTCACACCGGGCGTGCCGGACCTGACGGCGTTCCCGCGCGCGGCGTGGCTGCGGGCGGAGCGCGCGGTGCTCGACGAGCTGGAGCCGTCCGACTTCGGCTACGGCGACCCGCGCGGGGCACCGGCGATGCGGCTCGCGGTGTCGCGCTGGCTGGCGCGCAGCCGCGGCATCCGCGCGGACCCGGGCGAGATCATCGTGGTGTCGGGGGTGGCGCAGGGCCTGACGCTGCTCGGCGAGGTGCTGCGGCAGCGAGGCGTCGACGAGATCGCCGTCGAAGACCCCGGTTCCCTCGGCGCGCGGCAGCACCTGCACCACACCGGCCTGGCGACCCCGCCGATCGCCGTGGACGACGACGGCCTGCGCGTCGGCGAGCTGCGGGCGAGCGGCGCGCGGGCGGTGCTGCTGACGCCCGCCCACCAGTTCCCGACGGGCGTGGTTCTGGGCGGTGAGCGCCGCCGCGACCTGATGCGCTGGGCGGCCGAGGGCGGCCTGGTCGTCGAGGACGACTACGACGCCGAGCACCGATACGACCGCGCGCCGGTGCCCGCGGTCCGGTCGATGCTGCCGGAGGTCTGCTACACGGGCAGCGTCTCGAAGCTGCTGGCGCCGGCCCTGCGGGTCGGCTGGCTGCTGCCGCCGCCGGGGTTCCACGACGACCTCGTCGCGGCCAAGCGGTTCGCGGACCTGGGCAACGCGGTGCTGGCCCAGCTGGTGCTGGCGCGGCTGATGGAGACGGGCGAGCTGGAGCGCCAGCTGCGTTCGGTGCGGGCCCGCCACCGCCGCCGCCGCGACGCGATGATCCGCGCGGTCACGGAGTCGCTCCCGGAGGCGCGGGTCCACGGCGCGGCCGCGGGCCTGCACCTGACGATCACGTTCGGCGCGCCCGTCGACGACGTCGCCCTGGCGGCGGCCGCGCTGGCGGAGGGGGTGAAGGTCCAGCCGCTGTCGTGGCACCGGCAGCGGCCGGGACGTCCCGGCCTGGTCATGGGTTACGCGGCCCGCACGGCGGGGGAGATCGCCGACGGGGTGGCCGTACTGGGGCGGCTTCTCCGTTAGCGCCGAGTTACGGCGAAGTCACTTCGCCGCGACACCGTAAAGAGTCCACAAAGGATATTCACCTCGATGTGATCATGCTCTCGCAGGCGGATCCGGGGGATGGTTGCCATACGCAACCAAGTTGCTTAGCCTAGCTAAGGGACTTGCGAGCGGAAGGTTTACACACAGTGGCGAAAAGCCGGACGTATTCGATCGCGGAACTGGGGCCGCGGTACAAGTGGATCGCGCTGTCCAACACGACGCTGGGCATGCTGATCGCCACGATCAACTCGTCGATCGTGCTCATCGCGCTGCCCGACATCTTCAAGGGCATCGGGATCAACCCCCTGGAACCCGCCAACACCAGCTACCTGCTGTGGATGATCATGGGCTTCCTCGTGGTCACCGCCGTGCTGGTGGTGAGCTTCGGGCGGCTCGGCGACATGTACGGCCGCGCCCGGATGTACAACCTGGGCTTCGCCGTCTTCACGATTTCTTCCATCATGCTGGCCGTCACCTGGTTCGACGGTGACGCGGCCGCGCTGTGGCTGATCGGCTGGCGGATCGTGCAGGGCGTCGGCGGCGCCTTCCTGATGGCGAACTCCTCGGCGATCCTCACCGACGCCTTCCCGGCCAACCAGCGC
Source organism: Amycolatopsis sp. NPDC049252 (assembly GCF_043197175.1). NCBI lineage: Bacteria > Bacillati > Actinomycetota > Actinomycetes > Pseudonocardiales > Pseudonocardiaceae > Amycolatopsis > Amycolatopsis sp. NPDC049252. The sequence goes on along the minus strand of NZ_JBICSQ010000061.1, from coordinate 5,175 downwards.
GGCCTCGCGCTCGGCATGAACGGCGTCGCGGCCATCGCGGGCTCGTTCCTCGGCCTGGTCGTCGGCGGCGTGCTGGCCCCGATCGACTGGAACCTGATCTTCCTGGTGTCGGTGCCCTTCGGCGTGATCGGCACGATCTGGGCGTACCTCAAGCTGCACGACACCGGCGTCCGCAAGCACGCACGGATGGACTGGTGGGGCAACATCAGCTTCGCCGTCGGCCTGATCGCGGTGCTGGTCGGCATCACCTACGGCATCCAGCCCTACGGCTCCTCGGCGACCGGCTGGGGCAGCCCGATGGTGCTCTCGTGCCTGATCGGCGGCGTCGCGGTGCTGATCGGTTTCGTGATCATCGAGACCAAGGTCGACAATCCGCTGTTCCGGCTGTCGCTGTTCAAGATCCGGTCGTTCACCTGGGGCAACATCGCGAACCTGACGGCGTCCCTCGGCCGCGGTGGGCTGCAGTTCATCCTGATCATCTGGCTGCAGGGCATCTGGCTGCCGCAGCACGGCTACACGTTCGAGCAGACGCCGTTGTGGGCGGGCATCTACATGCTGCCGATGACGGTCGGGTTCCTGCTGGCCGCGCCGACGTCGGGCATCCTCGCCGACCGGATCGGCAGCCGGCTGCTGGCCTCCAGCGGCCTGGCGATCACGGCGGTGACGTTCCTGCTGCTGATCATCCTGCCGGTGAACTTCGACTACTGGGCGTTCGCGGCGATCCTGCTGATCAACGGCATCGGGATGGGCATGTTCTCCTCGCCCAACCGCGCCGAGGTGATGAACAGCCTGCCGGCCGACTCCCGCGGTTCGGGCGCGGGCATGATGACGACGTTCCAGAACGCGGCGATGGTCCTGTCGATCGGCTTCTTCTTCAGCCTGATCATCTCGGGCCTGTCGAGCAGCCTCCCGTCGACGATGCACGACGGCTTGATCGCCCACGGCGTCCCCGAGGCGGCGGCCACGCAGGTGGCGCACCTGCCGGCGGTGGCGGTGCTGTTCGCGGCGTTCCTGGGCTACAACCCGATCCAGCAGCTGCTGGGCGGCCAGCTGGCGTCGCTGCCGCCGGACCAGGCCCAGTTCCTGACCGGCCGCAGCTTCTTCCCCAACCTGATCTCCGGCCCGTTCCAGTCGGGCCTGGCGGTGGCCTTCGGTTTCGCGATCGTCGTCTGCCTGATCGGCGCGGTGGCATCGCTGCTGACAAAGACCCCGAAACCGGGCGACCGCGAGTCGGTGGGCGAAGAACTGGCGGCAGTGGCCGGCGAGTCGAGCGGCGGCCCGAGCGAACTGGTGTCACCCGCCGTCGAGCGCTGACGGTAGTTTCGGAAGCCGGGTACCGCGACCTGCGGTACCCGGCTTTCGTCGTCGGGGATGGCGGAACCAGGACCGCGGTAAACGCGCCGCTGCAGCTGCGGGAGAACTACCGGCCCAGCGAAGCGCGCTGAATCTTCACGGGATGCGCCGGCGCCCCGTCCAAGGGCCCGTTCGGATCGGTCGGGATGATGCCGTCCGCGACCATGTGGTCGATCGCCGGCATGCCGCTGATCACGTGCCCCAGCACCGAATAGTTCGCCGGGATGTTCGCGAAGGAATGCACGATGAAGAACTCCGACCCGTTCGTCCCCGGGCCCTGGTTCCCCATGGCGATCGTCCCGCGCGGATACGTCTCCGTACCGGAGACCTCGTCCGGGAACTTGTACCCCGGCCCGCCCTTTTCGACTTCGTAGATGTCACCGCACTGCAGGACACCGAGACGCGAAGAGTTTGACAGCCGCCAGCACTGGGAATGGTCGTAGAAGCGCTGCAGCACCAGGGAAACCATGTTGTGCACCGCGCACGGCGCCGCCCCCGCGCGGTCCAGCCGCACCGTCACCGGGCCGTAGTTGAAGCGGAACGTGACGTCCACGGTTCCGCGCGTCAGCGCGAACGGCAGCGGCCGGACAACGGGACGGGCGGCGGGATTCGCGGGTGTCGGCGTGAACCGGCACGGCACCACGACCGAGGACGCCGAGGCCGGAACGGCCGGAGCCACCAGCAGGGCACCCAGGACACCGACGAGAGCCAAACCCCAGCGCAGCTTCATGGGCCGGGAGGTTAGCGGGTCACCAACTACTTGCGCCAGGCCGTGCGGCGCTTGCGGATGTCGAGGACCAGCAGCAGGACGAGGAACGCCGCCAGGCCGACGAGCCAGACGTTCTCGGTGTTGTTCTCGTGGTTGCCCTTGATCATCACGAGCAGGATGACCGCGCTGACCCAGCCGGCGATCCGGGTGCCCTTCGGGAAGGAGCCGTGCCAGCCCCAGGCCGCGGACGGCTCGTCGCGGGGGTCGACCTCGGGCCGCTTCTCGACCGCCTTGCCTGCCACGATGAACTCCCTCAACACCCATGAACCACGTACCCGGCGATGATCCCACACCTCCGCGTGCGCCGCGGACACGCCCCGCGCGACAATGACCCGCGATGACTACCTCGCGAAGCGTCCTCGTGCTCGGCTCGACCGGGTCCATCGGAGTGCAGGCCCTCGACGTCGCGGCGCGCAACCCGCACCTGTTCCGGGTGGCCGGGATCGCCGCGGGTGGTGCGGATCCGGCGGCGCTGGCCGCGCAAGCGCTCGCGCACGGCGTCGAGGCCGTCGCCGTGACGAAGGCCACGGCCGCCGAAGACCTGCAGCTCGCGCTGTACGCCGAAGCGCAGAAGCGCGGCTACTCCCAGGGCGACTTCAAGCTCCCGCGCCTCTTCGCGGGTTCGGACGCGGTCACCGAGCTGATCGACGCCGTGAAGGTCGACACCGTCCTCAACGCCTTGCCCGGCTCGCGCGGCCTCGAGCCGACGCTGCGGGCGCTCGCCACCGGCGCCACCCTCGCGCTGGCCAACAAGGAGTCGCTGATCGCCGGCGGGCCGCTGGTGCTCGCCGCGGCCAAGCCGGGGCAGCTCGTGCCGGTCGACTCCGAGCACTCGGCGATCGCGCAGGCCCTGCGCGCCGGCCGCGAAAGCGAGGTGGCGCGGCTCGTGCTCACCGCGTCCGGCGGCCCGTTCCGCGGCCGCAAGCGGGCCGAGCTGGCCGACGTCACCGTCGAGCAGGCGATGGCCCACCCGACCTGGTCGATGGGCCCGCTGATCACCATCAACTCGGCCACGCTGGTCAACAAGGGCCTGGAGCTGATCGAAGCCGCCCTGCTGTTCGGCATCCCGCCGGAGCGGATCGACGTCACCGTGCACCCGCAGTCGATCGTGCACTCGATGGTGACCTTCACCGACGGCTCGACGATCGCCCAGGCCAGCCCGCCGGACATGCGGCTGCCCATCGCGCTCGCCCTGCACTGGCCCGACCGGGTGCCCGGCGCGGCCGCCGCGTGCACCTGGGACAAGGCCGCGACCTGGACTTTCGAGCCGCTGGACGACGAGGCCTTCCCGGCCGTCGAGCTGGCCCGGCACTGCGGCACGGCAGGCGGCTGCCTGCCCGCCGTCTACAACGCCGCGAACGAGGAGCTCGTCGCCGCCTTCCTGGCGCAGAACACCCGCTTCACGTCGATAGTGGACACTGTTTCCGAGGTGGTGGGAGCCGCCGACGAATGGCGTCGCGAACCACGCGACGTCGAGGACGTTCTCGCGGCCGAGCGCTGGGCTCGCGCCCGGGCCGGTTCGATCATCGAGGGGAAGTAGCGGGTGCTCGCCTACATCATCGGTGTGGTGCTCTTCGCGCTGGGGATCTGCGTCTCCGTCGCCTTGCACGAGGCCGGTCACATGGTGACCGCGAAGGCCTTCGGCATGAAGGTCCGGCGGTACTTCGTGGGCTTCGGGCCCACGGTGTTCTCCTGGCGCCGCGGGGAGACCGAATACGGCCTGAAGTGGATCCCGCTCGGCGGGTTCTGCGACATCGCCGGCATGACCGCGCTCGACGAGGTGACGCCCGACGAGGCGCCCCGCGCGATGTGGCGGTTCAAGACCTGGAAGCGCACCGTCGTGATGAGCGCCGGGTCGATCACGCACTTCATCCTCGGCTTCGTCGTGCTCTACCTGATGGCCGTCACGATGGGGCTGCCGATCCTGACTCCCGTCGACAGTTCGCCGGTGCTGGCCTCGACGTCCTGCGCGCGGTCGGCGACGACCGAGGAGCAGGTCCAAGACACCTCCTGCCCGCCGGGCTCCCCGCGCCCGGCGCAGGAAGCCGGGCTGCGGGCCGGGGACAAGATCCTCGCGGTCGGCGGCAAGGCGGTCGCGAGCTGGACCGAGATGCTCGCCGCGGTGCAGGCCACCAGCGGGCCGACCGAGTTCGACGTCGTCCGCGACGGGCACGAGCTGGCGCTGGTCGTCGACGTGCCGAAGGTCAAGCGGTGGACCGGCTCGAGTGTCCGCGAGGTCGGCATGATCGGCGCGTCGCCTGTGCAGCCGGCGGTCACCACGCAGTACGGCCCGGTCGCCGCGATCGGCGCCACGTTCAGCTTCACCGGCACGATGTTCTCCGAGACGGCCCAGCGGCTCGTCGAGTTCCCCGAGCGCATCCCCGCCGTCGTCACCGCGATCTTCGGCGGCGAACGCGACAAGAACACCCCGGTCAGCGTCGTCGGCGCGAGCCGGATCGGCGGCGAGGCCGTCGAAAAGGGCGTCTGGGTGCTGTTCTTCTTCCTGCTGGCCAGCCTGAACTTCTTCATCGGCGTGTTCAACCTGCTGCCGCTGCTGCCGCTCGACGGCGGGCACATCGCGGTGGTCTGGTACGAGCGCGTCCGCGACTGGATCCGCGCCCGGCGCGGGAAGGTGGCAGGCGGGCCCGTCGACTACACGAAGCTGTCCGGGATCACGATGGTCCTCGTCCTCATCGGCGGCGCGGTGACCCTACTCACGGTGACGGCGGACATCGTCAACCCGATTCGCTTGCAGTAGCGCCACGCCACGGAGGGGTTCCGGCTCCTCCGTGGCGTTCGCCACACCCCGTAATACTGCTCACCGTCACGGTTGACATGGTGTAGGTCGTCCGGTCGGGGTAGGTACGCTGGAAACCGTGACCGTCGCACTCGGTATGCCCGCCCTGCCCCCGCCCGTCCTCTCCGAGCGCCGCAAGACCCGCCAGCTCCAGGTGGGCTCGGTCGGTGTCGGCAGCGACTTCCCGATCTCCGTCCAGTCGATGACGACGACGCTCACCTCCGACGTCAACGCGACGCTGCAGCAGATCGCCGAG
>NZ_JBICSQ010000060.1:0-56090 GCF_043197175.1 Amycolatopsis sp. NPDC049252 | reverse complement strand
CTCGCAAGGCCCGGCATCACCCGAAGCGGGTTATTCCTAGCAGTTTGTGTGGGACACCCACTCAATCGCTTCTGCGAGAGCTTGGTTCGTGTCCCCGCCGCCCGGTTTCCCTGGCGACTTGGAGAACTTTACATGCCCCGAAACCCCCCGAAACAGGGGGGTCCCTTAACAAGATCAGCGCAGGTCAGAACCCCTGACGGAGCCCGCCTGGCCCCAGTGTGCCCCCAACGCGCCCGGAGCGCCAGAGGAATAGCCCGGGAAGAGCACAGCAAGAACATTGCTCCGAGTACATTGCACCGTATTGCTCCGCGCCAAAGCTCCGCTTAGCGTCGATGGCATGACAGAAGGAACGACCCTCGCGCACGACGACGCGGGACCGAAGGACGCGACGACCGTCCTGCTCGTCCACGGCCACCCCTTCGACCGCTCGATGTGGCGGCCCCAGGTCGAGCACCTGACCGGACACGGCTACCGCGTCGTCGTCCCGGACCTTCGGGGCTACGGCACCCAGAGCACCCAGAGCACCCCCAAGACCGCAGAGGCCAAGACCGGCCTCGACGTCTTCGCGAACGACCTCATCAAGCTGGCCGACCACCTGGCCGTGGAGACCTTCGTGCTCGGCGGCCTCTCCATGGGCGGCCAGATCGTCATGCAGGCGGTCGCCGACCACCCCGGTCGCGTCAGCGCACTCCTGCTGGCCGACACCTTCGCCGGCCTCGACACCCCCGAGGTGAAACAGGGCCGCGTCGACACCGCGGCGAGGATCACCAGGGAAGGCATGGAGCGCTACGCCGACGAGCTCCTGCCCAAGATGATCTCGCCGCAGACCCGCGCGACCAGGCCGGACGTCGAGGAGCACGTCAGGCGGATGATGCGCAACGCTCCCGCCGAAGGTGCCGCGGCCGCGTTGAGAGGACGGGCCGAGCGTCCCGACTACACCCCCGGGCTCAGGAACATCGCGGTCCCGACCCTGGTCGTCGTGGGCAGAGAGGACGAGTTCACCCCGGTGGGCGACGCCGAGCGGATCCACCGGGAAGTGCCCGGTTCCGCCCTGGTGGTGATCGACGGCGCGGGCCACCTGCCTAACCTGGAGCGCGAGACCGAGTTCAACGAAGCGCTCAGCACCTTCCTGACCACAAGCGGAGCCAAGCCATGACCCAGCAGACCGTGTTCGTGACCGGCGCCAGCGCCGGCTTCGGTGACGCCATCGCCCGCCGGTTCGTCGCCGAGGGCGCCCGGGTGATCGCCGTCGCCCGTAGTGAGGACAAGCTCGAGAAGCTCGCCGCGGAACTCGGCGACGCCGTCCTGACGGTGAAACTCGACGTCAGCGACCCCGAAGCCGTCAAGACCGCGATCGACACCCTTCCCGAGGACTGGCGTGAGGTCGACGTCCTGGTCAACAACGCCGGCCTGGCCAAGGGCCTCGAGCCCGCGCACAAGGCCGACCTCGCCGACTGGGACGAGATGATCGCGACCAACGTCCGGGGCCTGGTGCACGTCACGCGCGCGCTGCTGCCCGGCATGGTCGAGCGCGGCCGCGGCCATGTCATCAACATCGGCTCGATCGCCGGCACCTACCCCTACCCCGGCGGCAACGTCTACGGCGCGACCAAGGCGTTCGTGCACCAGTTCAGCCTGAACCTGCGCAGCGACCTGCACGGCACCGGCGTCCGCGTGACGAACATCGAGCCCGGCATGGTCGGCGGCACGGACTTCTCGAAGGTCCGCTTCGACGGCGACCAGGAGAAGGCCGACAAGGTCTACCAGGGCACCACCCCGCTGACCGCGGACGACGTCGCCGAGTCCGTCCACTGGGCGGCGAGCCAGCCGAAGCACGTGAACATCAACGTCATCGAGCTGATGCCGGTGGTCCAGAGCTTCTCCGCGCTGCAGATCTACCGGGAGTCCTGAAACAGGTCGAACAGCGCCTGCTGGGCCGGGTCACGCTCGGTCGGCTGGCGCGCGGTCCGCGGCCGTCCGCCGGTGGACGGGTAGCGCAGCACGAGCTCGCCGATGCCCGCCAGCCGGTCCAGCAGTTCGCGCACGGACAGGTTCATCCCGGCGCGGTCGGCCTCGCGCCGCATCAGGTGGGTCGCCGTCGCGGCGAGGACCGAGACGAGCCCGTGCGCGGCGATCCGCTGCCGGGTCCACTCCCAGCGCGGGGTCGGGCCGGTGACGGCGGGGCCGGTCAGCCAGCGGAACGTCGATTCGAGGTGAGTGCGGGCCCGGTAGGCGGTGACGACCTCGGCGACCGGCCAGTCCTGGTCGGTGACCAGCACCTGCTTGCCGAAGAACTCGTCGTCGAGCCGGGCGACGGCAGCGGTGTCGATCCGCCGTTCGAGCCGGATCTCCCCGGCCCGGCTGCCGCTCAGCACCGCCGTGAGCACACGTTCGACGCGCCGGCCGCGGGTGACCCGGCCGATCTCGGCGTGCACCTGCGCCCGGTCACCGCGGTGGGTGCCCGCGGCCAGGGCCCCGGCCAGGCCGTCCAGCTCGCGGGTCGCGGTGGCCAGCTCGTCGGCGAACGCGCGGGACTGCGCCGCGTGCAGCGTCGCCGAATGCGTCAGGATCACCCGCCGCCGGACGCCGTCGACGACCGCGTGCGTGTCCAGCGCGGTGAGGCCGGCGAACCGTTCGGGGTCGACGCGCTTGCGGGCGGACGCGGGCTGGGTCAGCAGCTCGGGGTGGTCGGTCAGCGGCAGCGAGCCGACGAACCCGCTGCGTGACCCGAGGTCGAGCTGCGCGGCCTGCCCGGTGTGGAAGATGAGCGTCGCCGGGCCCAGCTCCGCGGTCAGCGCGGCGAACGTCGGCGCGGTGCCGTCGTCGCGCCGGTAGAGCCGCGAGCCGAGCGGGATCGCGCCGTCGCGGGTCACCCGCAGGCCCACGCCGGCGAGCACACCCTGGCAGGCCGAGGGCAGCGTGCAGTCCGCGGCGGCGAACGCGGCGAACTGCGGGACGTCGACGGCGAGGGCCGCGTGGTCGTCGAGCACCTCCAGCACGGCCGCGGCGACGGTCTCCTCGATGCGCGCGATGCGTTCGGGGGTCAGCCTTTCCAGCGCCCGCCACACCGTGTCCACTGTGGACACGCGAGGGTGCACCAAGTCCGCCGCGGCCCCGGTCGCCCACCACTGCGCGATCGGCGTCTCCGGCGCGGTCGCCCGGTGCAGCACGGCGATCGCCAGCGTCTGCCCGAGCGTCGTCTTGGCGCGCTGGGGTCCGGCCACCTCGTCGACGCGCCGGACGAAGTCGAGCCGGCGCAGGGTCGCCCACACCGCGGCCACGTCGCCGTACGCGCGGTAGCGTGCCGACGCCGGTTCACCGCCCGGGACGGCCCGGGCGATCTCGTCGGCGGTACCGAGGTAACGCTGGGTCACCACGCGGGGCTTGCCGTCCACGCGGGCGGACTCCGCGAGGTAGTAGTACGTCCGTCCGCCGATCTTCTTCCCGATCACCGAGGCCACCCTTTAGGTAATACACGCCGGACGGCTGATCGACAACCAGCGCACCACGCTGACCTGCGACGACGATCACGATCCACGATCGGGTGAGCCGGGTGCGGAACACACACTGGCTGGTCGTACGAGGACGGTCCTAGCGTGGGCCGAATGGGACCCGATCCTGACGCCACCACCCCGACCGCCTCCGCGATGCGCCGTGCGCTCGCCCGGGCGCGTGACGGGAAGACACTCGACGTAGCCGAGGCGAGCGTCCTGCTGCACGCCCGCGGCGAAGACCTGGGGAAGCTTTCCGAGTACGCCTCCCGCATCCGTGACGCCGGCCTGGCCGAGGCCGGCCGCGCGGGGATCATCACCTACAGCCGCAAGGTCTTCATCCCGCTGACCCGGCTCTGCCGCGACCGCTGCGGCTACTGCACGTTCGTCACCGTCCCCGGCCGGCTCGAATCGCCGTTCCTCTCGCCCGACGAGGTCCTCGACATCGCCCGCAAGGGTGCCGAGATGGGCTGCAAGGAAGCCCTCTTCACCCTCGGCGACCGGCCCGAGGACCGCTGGAAGGCGGCCCGCGACTGGCTGGACGCGCACGGCTACGACGACACGCTCTCCTACGTCCGCGCGATGGCGATCCGGGTGCTGGAGGAGACCGGCCTGCTGCCGCACCTCAACCCCGGCGTGCTGTCCTGGCAGGACTTCCAGCGCCTCAAGCCGGTCGCGCCGTCGATGGGCATGATGCTGGAGACCACGGCGACCCGGCTGTGGAGCGAGAAGGGCGGCCCGCACTACGGGTCACCCGACAAGGATCCCGCCGTCCGGCTGCGCGTGCTCGAAGACGCCGGCCGCAGCAGCGTCCCGTTCACCACCGGCGTGCTGATCGGCATCGGCGAGACGCACGACGAGCGCGCGGACGCCCTGTTCGAGATCCGCAAGATCGCCAAGACCTACGGCGGCATCCAGGAAGTCATCGTGCAGAACTTCCGGGCCAAGCCGGACACGAAGATGCGCGCGACGCCGGACGCCGACCTCGAAGAGCTGGCCGCGAACATCGCCGTGGCGCGGCTCGTGCTCGGCCCGAAGATGCGCATCCAGGCGCCACCGAACCTGATCGGCAACCAGTACGACCTGATGATCCGCGCCGGGATCGACGACTGGGGCGGCGTCTCGCCGCTGACCCCGGACCACGTCAACCCGGAACGCGCGTGGCCGCAGATCGACGAGCTGGCCCGCCGCACCGAGAAGGCCGGCTTCGAGCTGAAGGAACGGCTCACGATCTACCCCGAGTACGTCAACGCCGGCGAGCCGTGGCTGGACCCGCGGATCACCCGGCACGTCGCCGCGCTCGTCGACCCGGCCACCGGGATGGCGCGCGAGGGCGCGATGCCGGTCGGCATCCCGTGGCAGGAGCCGGACGGCGGCTGGCAGCAGTCCGGCCGCACCGACCTGCACACCGAGATCGACACCACCGGCCGGACGGAAGACCGCCGCAGCGACTTCGACTCGGTGTACGGGGACTGGAAGGAGATCGGCGACCGGATCAAGACCGGGCCGCAGAAGTTCGACTCCACCGTGCTGGAAGCCTTGCGCAGCGCCGAAAAAGACCCCGCCGGGCTCTCCGACGACGCCGCGCTGGCGCTGCTGTCCGCCGACGGCAAGGAACTCGACGCCTTCACGAAGCTCGCCGACGACCTGCGGCGCGAGACGGTCGGCGACGACGTCACCTTCGTCGTCACGCGGAACATCAACTTCACCAACGTCTGCTACACGGGCTGCCGCTTCTGCGCCTTCGCGCAGCGGCGCACCGACGCCGACGCGTACACGCTCTCGCTGGAGCAGGTCGGCGACCGCGTCGACGAGGCGTGGGCCGCCGGCGCGACCGAGATCTGCATGCAGGGCGGCATCCACCCGGACCTGCCGGGCACCGCGTACTTCGACCTCGCGGCCGAGGTGAAGCGCCGCCAGCCGGACATCCACCTGCACAGCTACAGCCCGATGGAGGTCGTCAACGGCGCGTCGCGGACCAACCTCTCGCTGCGCGACTGGCTGATCGCGGCGAAGGAGTCCGGCGTCGACTCGCTGCCCGGCACGGCCGCGGAGATCCTCGACGACGACGTCCGCTGGGTGCTCACCAAGGGCAAGCTGCCGACGTCGGAGTGGATCAAGGTCGTCACCACCGCGCACGAGGTCGGCCTGCCGACGACGTCCACGATGATGTACGGCCACGTCGACACGCCGGCGCACTGGGTCGCGCACCTCAAGCTGCTCGCGAAGCTGCAGCGCGACGGCCTGGAGAAGCACGGCAAGCGCGGGTTCAGCGAGTTCGTGCTGCTGCCGTTCATCCACCAGAGCTCACCGATCTACCTCGCCGGGCTCGCCCGCCCGGGCGCGACGCAGAACGAGAACCGGGCGGTGCACGCGCTGGCCCGGCTGCTGCTGCACGGGATGATCGACAACATCCAGAGCTCCTGGGTGAAGCTCGGCACCGAGGGCAGCCGCGCGGTGCTGCAGGGCGGCGTCAACGACATCGGCGGCACGCTGATGGAGGAGACGATCAGCCGGATGGCCGGTGCGTCGAACGGGTCGTACAAGACGATCAGCGACATGCGCGAGATGGTCGAGCCGCTGGGCCGGCCGCTGGTGCAGCGGACGACCGGGTACGGCCGGCCGTCGGCCGAGCGGATCGCCGCGGCCGAGGCGTCCGACGGCGTCGCCACCGCGGTTCGGAAGCCGTTGCTGCCCCTGCTGACGCCGTAGCAAAAGCGGTTCGGGGGTTCCGGGTGGCGGAGCCCCCGGCCCGGGGCGGAGCCCCGGTTGACACAGCGGGCGCCCGGCTCCGGGGCGCCCGCTACTCTTCGGCCGCATGGGGGTTTTCCGCTTCGCGCCGTTGATCGTCGTCGCCCTTCTCGCGGGTTGTGGCCAGGCGCCGCCTCCGCCGCCCGTCCCGTTGCCGACGACGACACCGAGCCCGACGTACGCGCCGCCGCCGTCGGCCGGCCTGTCGCTTTCGGTCGGCCAGGTCGAGGCCGGGCTCGGGCACCGCGCGAGCGTGCTGACGCTGACCAACCTGGACAGCAAGCCGCGCAAGGTCACCGGCTACCCGGACGTGACGATCCTGACGGGCGACGGTTCGCCGTTGCAGGTCCAGGTCCTGCACGAGACGTCCTACTTCGCGCCGGATCCGGGCCCGCAGGACCTGACCGTCCCACCGGGCGGGAAGGTGCTGTCCGTGCTGGCCTGGTCGGCCACCGTCACGACCGGGGACCAGCACACGGGTGCGGCGATCTCGGTGATCCCGATCCCCGGGGAAGCCGCGCAGAAGCAGCCGCTGGAGACCGACCTCGGCACCACGGACACCGTCAAGCTCAGCGCGTGGGCCACCAAAATCGGCACCTGACCACCTTGTGTCACCGCTCACAAACCCACGGTTCCGATCGGGAACCCTGTGCTAGTTGTTTTCCTCACGACCCGGGCAAGCACCGCAGCTTCACCCGTCGAGAGGACTTCGATGAGCACCTCCGTGGCCGCGCTGGACATGATCGATTCGGACCGCTACCCGCTCACTGATCCCGGCAGCGCCGCCTGGCGGGAGGTCGTGGCCCGCACCCGCGCGGACCTCGCCGACGTCGGCTGCAGCGTCCTCGCCGACTTCATCCGGCCCGAGCTGCACAAGGTCCTCCGGGCCGAGTGCGCCGCGCTCGAACCGCACGCCTACACGAAGATCGAAAAGGTCAACGCCTACAACACCGCGATCGACGCGGATCTCCCCGCGGACCACCCGGGCCGGACGATCATGGAGCGGGGCAACGCCTTCGTCGCCCGCGACCACATCCCGGCCGGCGCGATCATCGGCCGGCTCTACGGCAGCCCGCTGTTCCAGCGGTTCATCGCCGACTGCTTCGGCTTGCCGGAGCTGCACGAGCTCGCGGACCCGCTGTCCGGGCTGACGCTGAACGTGATCGCGCCCGGCCGCGCGCACCCGTGGCACTTCGACACGAACTCCTACACCGTCAGCATGCTGACGCAGGCCACCCGTGCCGGCGGCACGTTCGAATACTGCCCGAACATCCGCTCCGCCGACGCGGAAAACTTCGCCGACGTCCGGGCGGTTCTTTCCGGGGAAAGCACCCATCCGGTCCAGCGCCTCCGCCTCCGTCCGGGCGATCTGCAGTTGTTCAAAGGCCGCTTCGCCTTGCATCGGGTCACTAGGGTGGAAGGGAAGATCGCCCGCCACTCGGCGATCTTCGCCTACAGCGAGCGCCCCGGCGTCATCGGCAGCCCGGAGCGGACCAGGCAGCTCTTCGGCCGGGTCCTGCCCGAGCACCTGGCTGGTCACGCTGTGCGGGGCGACGCCCTGCTCGACTAGATCTAGGAGCCTGGCCCGTGCCTTTCGACTCGACCGGCAAGATCTCGTTCGATCACATCTACACCGCGCCCGACCCCCGTCCGTTCTTCGGGACGTTGCAGCGCGTGGACTACCAGATTCCGCAGCTGGCGAAGCCGTACTTCACGAAACTGATCGAGGAATACCAGGCGGAGCGCGCGGTCGCGCGGCCGACGGTGCTGGACGTCGGTTGTTCCTACGGCGTCAACAGCGCGTTGCTGCGGTGCGAAGCGACGCTGGACGACCTCTACGAGCAGTACACCGCGCCCGGTGTCGAGGACCTCGACCGCGCCGCGCTGCTCGAACGCGACCAGCGGCTCGTGCGCAGCCGCGCGACCGCCGACGGCGCCCGGTTCTTCGGTCTCGACGCCGCGGGGGCGGCGCTGGACTACGCGCGGTCCGCCGGGTTCCTCGACGAGACGATCTACGCCGACTTCGAACGCTACGACCCCGACGAGACGCAGCAGCCGCTCCTCGATCAGGTGGATCTCGTCATTTCGACCGGGTGCGTCGGGTACGTCACCGAGAAGTCGATCGCCCGGATCGCGCGCGGCAGCCGGCCGTGGATGGCGCACTTCGTGCTGCGGATGTTCTCCTACGAGCCGGTCGCGGAAAGCCTGGCCGAGCTGGGCTACGAGACCGCGGCCATCGACGGCGTGTTCCGCCAGCGGCGGTTCGCGAGCGCCGAAGAGCAGGCGCACATCATCGACTCGCTGGGCGAGGCCGGCGTCGATCCCGAAGGGTTCGAGTCCGACGGCTGGCTGTACGCGCAGCTGTATGTTTCCCGACCGAAGAAGGGTGCGGCAGCCGGACTGGCTTCCGCGCTCAGCACGGTTTCTCCCGACTAACGAGGATGACAGAGTGAGCAGTCCGGAATGGTCCCCCCGCACGTTCGGCAACGAGGACCGGCTTCCCCGCGTTCCCGTGCCTTCCCTCGCCGACAGCGGCCGCCGCTTCCTGAAGTGGTGCGGCCCGCTGCTGACGCCGGACGAGCTGGCGGAGACCGAAGCGGCGGTCGAGGACTTCCTGGCGCCCGGCAGCCCGGCCCACGGGTTGCAGGCCGCGCTGGAGGAGTACGACTCCTCGCCCGGGGTACACAGCTGGCTGGACACCTTCTGGCCGTACCGCTACCTCGGCCGCCGCGACCGGATCGCGCTGAACGCCAACTTCTTCTTCCTGTTCGCCGCATCGCCGCTGGGCCAGGTGGAACGCGCGGCCGAGCTGACCGCGTCCGCCGTGGACTACAAGCTGCGGCTCGACGACGAGCTGGTGCCGCCGGTGCTCGTGCGCGGTGCGCCGCAGTCGATGGTGCAGCACAAGTACCTGTTCTCGGCGACGCGGATCCCGGGTGACCCGCTGGACCACGCGCGGACGCCGTACCGCGAGGGCTGGGAAGGGCCGTCCCGGGAGCGGCACATCGTGGTGTTCCACCGGAACACGCCGTTCCGGATGGACGTCGTCGCCGAGGACGGCCGCCCATACTCCGCCGGGCAGATCGCCGACGGGCTGCGGGCGATCCTCAAGGACGACCACGACACGGACGTGCCCGCCGGGCACTTCACCACGAAGGCCCGTGCGGAGTGGGCGTCGAGCCGTCAGGCGCTGATCGACGCGGGCAACGCCGAAGCGCTCGAGACCGTCGAGACGGCGTTGTTCTGCTTGTGCCTGGACGACTTCACGCCGTCGACCACGCTCGAAGCCGCGGATCAGCTGCTCTACGGCGCCAACCGCTGGTACGACAAGGCCGTGTCGCTGATCGTGTTCGAGGACGGCACCGCGGGGATCAACGTCGAGCACTGCGAACTCGACGGCACCACGATCCTCGGCTTCACGGACGCGCTGCTGAGCGGGGAACGGCTCCCGCGTGATCCCGCCGGCGGTGTCCCGGGGTTCACGCCGGTCGAGTTCACGCTGACCGACGCGCTCCGCGAAGACGCCCGGGCGGCCGGAGAGGCTTTCGCGGCGTACGCGGACGCCACGGCGACGCAGACCGTGTCGTTCGACTTCGGCGCCAACCGCGTGAAGGAGCTGGGGATGTCCCCCGACGGCTTCGCGCAGATGGCGTACCAGCTCGCGCACAAGCGGGCGAAGGGCCTGACGGGCGCGACGTACGAGTCGATCGCCACCCGGCAGTTCCGGAACGGCCGGACCGAGGCGATGCGGGTCGTGACGCCGGAGGTCTTCCGGTTCGTCGCCGCCATGGAAGACGGCTCGACGGAAGAGAAGCGGGAGGCTTTCCGTACCGCGGCGGCGAAGCACGTCTCACGGGCGAAGGAGTGTCAGGCCGGGGACGCGCCGGAGCAGCACCTGTGGGAGCTGCAGCTGATCGCGAAACGGCGGGGTGACGCGGACACGCTGCCGCTGTACAGCTCGCCGGGCTGGCTGAAGATGCGCGACGACTACCTGAGCACGAGCTCGGCACCGTCGGTGAACATCCAGTACTTCGGGTTCGGCTCGACGAGCCCGCAGTGCATCGGCATCGCGTACGTGCTGCTGCCGGACCGCTGGAACATCTACCTCAGCACGCCGAAGCACGTGTCGTCGGAGATGTACCGCTTCGCCGACGAACTCGGGAAGGCCGTCAGCGAGCTGCAGGAGCTGCTGGCCGGCGGCTGAGCAAGCGCTGTAACCAGGTCAGCCGGGCGGCCCGCGCCGCCCGGCTGAGCTGTGCTTTCGGCACCAGCGCGTCGAAGCCGTGGAAGCCGCCGGGCCAGACGTGCAGCTCCGCCTCGCCGCCCGCCTGCCAGAGGCGGCTCGCGTAGGCGACCACCTCGTCACGGAACGTCTCGGCGGTGCCGACGTCCAGGAACGCCGGGGGCAGCCCGGAAAGGTCGGCGGCGCGGGCCGGCGCGGCGTACGGCGGGACGTCTTCGGTGCCGCGGCGAGCACCGAGGTAGGCCGTCCAGCCGACGTGGTTGGCCGTGCGGTCCCAGAGCCCGCGGCCGTCGAGGTCGACGGCGGACGGCGTGTCGTTGCGGTCGTCGAGCATCGGGCAGATCAGCAGCTGCCCGGCGAGTTCCGGGCCGCCGCGGTCGCGGGCGAGCAGCGCCGTGGCCGCCGCGAGGCCGCCGCCCGCGCTGATGCCGCCGACGACGAGCGGGCCGTCGCCCTGCGACGCCGTCCACAGCAGACCGGCGTAGCAGTCCTCGACGGGCGCCGGGTACGGGTGCTCGGGCGCGAGCCGGTAACCCGGCGACACGACGGTCAGGTCCAGTTCGCCCGCCCAGTCCAGCAGGTTCGGCACGTCCGCGCCGAGGTGGCTGCCGACGATCGTGCCGCCGCCGTGCACGTAGTAGAGAACACCCGCGCTCTCGGCCGGACGCGCGACCAGCAGCGGCACCGCACCGGCGTGCTCTTCCGCAAAAGCGAACCGCGGGTACGCGGCGGCCAGCTCCTCGACGGTCCGGTGGTCGGCGGCGTTCAGCTCGCGGCGGCCGGGGATGTCGGCCAGGTCCGCCAAGGGCGGGCGCAGCGCCCGCAGCTCTTCGACGATCGGCGCCAGCTCCGGGTCGAACGGCGGTGGCGGCACGTCAGGCTCCTTCGGGCACCGAGACGACGAGGACGAGCGAGCCGTCGAACGTCGGCTGCTCGCGAAGGCGGCCGTAGCGGCGTTCCCACGTGCCGTCGTCGAGGTCGTGGCGCAGCTCGGCGGCGAACCGGTGGTGCACGCGGTCGTCGACGAAGCTCCACGCCGAGCACGACAGCCGCGCGCCCGGGTCGAGGAGCCGCTCGGGGCGGGCGTAGTAGGCCTCGTTGAAGCCGTCGGTGCAGTCGATCGGCACCGGGACGCCGACGATCGACGTGTGCCCGCCGAGCCCGTCGGCGATGTCGTCGACCGGCGGGTAGCGCCGCGCCTCGGTCTCGATCACCTCGGGCGCGTAGTCGAGCAGCCAGAACCGCCGCAGCAGCGCCGGGTCGCAGGTCAGGATGGCGACCGGGCCGCGGGTCACCCGGCGGATCTCCTTGAGCCCGGCCCACAGGTCGTTCCACTGGTGGACGCTGAACGTGCTCATCGCGCCCTCGAACGACCGGTCCGGGAACGGCAGCTTCTCGGCGACGGCGTCGATCGCGGGTGGCAGGCCCTCGGGCCGCTGCGCGCGCATCGACGCCGACGGCTCGACCGCGGTCACCTCGCGGTCGTCCGGCTCGTAGGCCCCCGCACCCGCGCCGACGTTGAGGACGGTCCGCGCTTCGCCGAGCGCGTCGAGGATGTACCGGCCGATCCGCGGGTCCGGCACGCGGTAGTCGGTGTACACCCCGCCGATCGCGCCGTAGTCGGCGTCACCGGCGCTTCCGTCGGCGCGTCGCTCGCTCATGCCGTCAAAACTAGCAGCGTTCCGCAGGGCTTCGACGTCGGTGGCGCTGCTCCGCCCGACGGAAACCGACGTCCGGCATCCGGCGCAGCGGTCAGTTTCTGTCGCAAATTTGCGTAAGTTCGTTCATCTATTGCGTTATCTTGTCCCGGATTCGTATGATCCAGGTCACAAGGGTCCCCACCCGCACTCGACGAGGAGTTGCTGCTCCATGTCTCCCCACCCTGTCTTCAGCGCGCCCCAAAACGCTCCGGTACCGCGTCGCCGCGCGAGATTCGGCGCATTGGCCGCCGCCATCGCTGCCGCGACCGGCCTGACCGTCGTCACCCTCGCCGCGTCCCCCGCCACCGGTTCGGCGTTGGCCGCCGGACGCGGCGCGACCGTGCCGTTCCTCGAACAGGAGGCCGAGACCGCCGCGACCAACGGCACGGTCATCGGCCCGGACCGCAACGCCGGCACCCTCGCCGGCGAGGCGTCCGGCCGCAAAGCCGTGACGCTGGGCGGTCAAGGCAAGTACGTCGAATTCACGCTCACCGCGCCGGCCAACTCGATCGACTTCCGGTTCAGCCTGCCGGACTCCGGGAACGGCACGGGCACGAGCGGCTCGCTTTCGTTGTACGTCAACGGTTCCCACAACCGTGACGTCGCGCTGACGTCGAAGTACGCCTGGTACTACGGCTCGTACCCGTTCACCAACAACCCGGGTGACGGCCACGCGCACCACTTCTACGACGAGACCCGCGCGTTGCTGGGCACGAACTACCCGGCCGGCACCAAGATCAAGCTGCAGGTCGACGCGGGCGACGTCACGACCTCGACGATCGACCTGGCCGACTTCGAGCAGGTCGGCGCGGCCGCGGCCAAGCCGGCGAACGCGCTGTCCGTCACCGATTACGGCGCCACCGCGGGTGACACGAGTGACGACGCGGGCGCGTTCGACGCCGCCGTCGCCGCCGCTCGCAGTCAAGGCAAGGAGGTCTGGATCCCGTCCGGGACCTTCACCCTCGGCCACCACGTCACCGTCGACCAGGTGACGATCCGCGGCGCCGGCCCGTGGTACTCCGTGCTGACCGGCCCGCGCGCCGGGATCTTCGGCAAGGGCGAACCGGCCAGCTGCGGCACGTCGACCTACCCCGGCAACGGCGCGGTCCCGGGCACGAGCAGCGCGGTCAAGCTGTACGACTTCGCGATCATCGGCCAGGTCGACGCCCGCGTCGACTGCGACCAGTCCAACGCCATCGGCGGTGCCCTGGGCGGCGGCTCGGTCGTGCAGAACCTGTGGCTGCAGCACACCAAGGTCGGGCTGTGGCTCGACGGGCCGTTCGACGGGCTCACCGTGTCCGGCAACCGGATCCTCGACCAGACCGCCGACGGGCTCAACCTGCACCAGGGCATCAGCAACGTCACCGTCACGAACAACTTCCTGCGCAACACCGGCGACGACGGCCTGGCCATGTGGTCCGAGCACGACGCCGACCACAACAACACGTTCTCCTTCAACACCGTGCTGCTGCCGATCCTGGCCAACAACATCGCGATCTACGGCGGGCACGACAACACCGTGTCCGACAACGTCGTGGCCGACAACCAGGACCAGGGCGGCGGCATTCACATCGCCAACCGCTTCAGCGCGGTGCCCCTGGCCGGCACGACGACCGTCGCGCGCAACACCGCCATCCGCACCGGCGTGCTCGACTCGAACTGGCAGTTCGGCGTCGGCGCCCTGTGGTTCGACGGCCGCGACGGCGCCATCACCGGCCGCGTCGACGTCACCGACCTCGACCTGCTGGACAACAACTACGAGGCCATCCAGTTCATCGACAGCCAGACCACCGACGTGCACTTCACGAACGTGCGCATCACCGGCGCGGGCACCTTCGCCTGGCAGCTGCAGGCGAAGCCGACCGGCACGGTGAAGAACGTCGTCGCGACCGGGATCGGCCGCGCGGGGGTCTACAACTGCATGGGCCCGGACGCGCTGACCGGCCTCGCCGACCAGGGCGGCAACTCGGGCTGGAGCACGACGTACTGCGGCTCCTGGCCGACGCCGGTCTACGGCTCGGACAACGGCGGCACGACCACGCCGACGACCCCGACCACGCCCACCACGCCGCCGACCACCACGACGACGGCCCCGCCGACCGGGAACCTGGCGCTGCACAAGGCGATCAGCGCGTCGGCGTCCCAGGGTGGCTTCCCGCCGGGCAACGCGGTCGACGGTGACGCGAACTCGTACTGGGAGAGCGCGAACAACGCGTTCCCGCAGTCGCTGACCGTCGACTTCGGCGCCACCGTGTCGGTGTCGCGGCTGGTGCTGAAGCTGCCGCCGTCCTCGGCGTGGGGCACGCGCACGCAGACGATCGCGGTCGACGGCGTCAAGGCCGCGGCCGGCTACACGTTCGACCCGGCTTCGGGCAACACCGCGACCATCACCTTCCCGGCGACGTCCGCGCGCACCCTGCGGCTGACCTTCACCGGCAACACCGGCTGGCCCGCGGGACAGCTGTCCGAACTCGAAGCCTATTCGTCCTGAACCCAGCAGAGAGGTGACGACGATGTCCCCCATCCCACGGCGCCACGCGGCGCTGCTGGCCGCGGCCCTCGCCGCGTCCGGCCTGACTGTCCTGGTCAGCGGCACTCCGGCGGCCGCAGCGACCTGCCCGACGACGGCGTCCGGCGGTGCCAGCGTGCCCTTCCGGACGGTCGAGGCCGAGTGCTCGGCGACCAACGGCTCGGCCGTCGGCCCCGACTACACGCAGGGCAGCATCGCTTCGGAGGCGTCCGGGCGGCAGGCCGTCCGGATCGGGTCCGGCCAGTACGTCGAGTTCACGCTGCCGGCGGCGGCGAACGCGATCAACGTCCACTACACCATCCCCGACGGCTCGTCCGGGCGGCTTTCGGTGTACGTCGGCGGGACCAAGCTCGGCAGCGGGCTGTCCGTGACGTCCCGGTACTCCTATGTGGACACCGGCTTCATCTCGGGCTCGAAGACGCACCACTTCTTCGACGACGCCCGGCTGCTCTTCGGCCAGAACGCGGCGGCCGGCACGAAGGTCCGCGTCCAGGCCGACTCCGGTGACGTCGGCCAGGCGACCATCGACCTGGCCGACTTCGAGCAGGTCGGCGGCGCGGGCTCGAAGCCGGCGAACGCGCTCTCGGTGACCGACTACGGCGCCACCGCGAACGACTCCTCCGACGACACCCAGGCGTTCCGCAACGGCCTGTCGGCGGCGCGGTCGCAGGGCAAGGAGCTGTTCGTGCCGTCCGGCCGGTTCGAAATCGGGTCGGCACTGCAGATCGACCAGACGACCGTCCGGGGCGCCGGCCCGTGGTACACCGTGTTGCACGGCAACAACATCTTCAACAACGGCAGCGCGTCCGGGAACATCAAGCTGTACGACTTCGCGGTGTTCGGCGACGTCACCGAACGCAACGACGGCAGCCCGGACAACGCGTTCCACGGCGTCCTCGGCACCGGCTCGGTCGTGAGCGGCCTCTGGATCCAGAACACCAAGTGCGGGCTGTGGCTGATGAACGGCGCGTCGTCGAACCTCACCATCGAGAACAACCGCATCCTGGACACCCAGGCCGACGGCGTGAACTTCGACGGCGCGGTGACGAACTCGGCGTTGCGCAACAACTACCTGCGCAACAACGGCGACGACGGCCTCGCGCTCTGGTCCAACGGCCAGGCCGACTCCGGCAACACGATCGCCAACAACACCGTGGTGCAGCCGAACCTGGCCAACGGCATCGCGCTCTACGGCGGGTCGGACAACACCGTCAGCGGCAACCTGGTGCAGGACACCAACGCGCTCGGCGGCGGTTACCTGGTGGCGAACCGGTTCAGCTCGGTGCCGCTGGGCGGCACGGTCACGCTGTCGAACAACACCGCGCTGCGGGCCGGGGCGCTCGACCCGAACTGGCAGTTCGGCGTCGGCGCGCTGTGGTTCGACGCGCGTGACCAGGCGATCACCGGCGTGACCATCCGCGTCACCGGGTTCACCGCGATCCAGAGCCCGTACGAGGCGATCCAGTTCATCGACGGCAACGGGCAGGGCAAGCAGATCCAGGGCGTCACGATCGACGGCGTCTCGGTGCAGGGCGTCGGCACGTTCGTGGCGCAGTCGCAGACGCAGGGGTCGGTGTCGATCAGCAACCTGAGCGCGTCCGGCGTCGGCGTCACCGGCACCTACAACTGCCCGTACCCGGCGTCGATCCCGAAGATGACCTTCGGCGGCTCGGGCAACAGCGGCTGGACCGGCACCTGGACCGACTGCTCGAGCTGGCCCGCGCCGAACTCGGGCCCGCAGCAGCCGCCGCAGTCCGGCAGCAACATCGCGCGGGGCAAGGCGATCAGCGCGTCGGCGTCCCAAGGCGGGTTCCCGCCGTCGAACGCCAACGACGGCAACGCGGACACGTACTGGGAGAGCGCGAACAACGCGTTCCCGCAGACGCTGACCGTGGACCTGGGCGCGGCGGCGTCGATCAACAAGGTGACGCTCAAGCTGCCGCCGTCCTCGGCGTGGGGCGCGCGCACCCAGACGGTGACGATCTCGGGCAGTCAGGACGGCGGCTCCTACACGACGCTGGTGGGTTCGCGCGGCTACGCGTTCGACCCGGCGTCGGGCAACACGGCGTCGGCGTCGTTCTCGGCGACGTCGCAGCGCTTCGTGCGGCTGACGTTCACCGGCAACACCGGCTGGCCCGCGGGCCAGGTGTCCGAGTTCGAGGTGGCGGCCTCGTAGACTCGCATCGTCCGGCAAGCCCGTACCGGTCCCGGGACCGGTACGGGCTTGTCTTACTTTTGCGCGCAGTTGCTGTAAAGTTTCACTCATGACGCGTCGTCTTGCCGAAGTCGCCCGCCAGGTCGGGGTCAGTGAAGCCACGGTCAGCCGGGTGCTCAACGGGCGGTCGGGGGTGTCCGCCAGCACCCGCGCCGCCGTGCTCACCGCGCTGGACGTGATGGGCTACGAGCGGCCCACCCAGCTGCGCGGGGAACGCGCCCGCCTGGTCGGGCTGGTCCTGCCCGAGCTGCAGAACCCCATCTTCCCGGCGCTGGCCGAGATCATGGGCAACGCGCTCGCGCAGCAGGGGTTCACGCCGGTGCTCTGCACCCGGACCGCGGGCGGGGTGTCGGAGGCGGAGTACGTCGAACTGCTCCTGCAGCAGCAGGTGTCGGGCGTGGTGTTCGCCGGCGGCCTCTACGCGCAGTCCGACGCGGTGCACTCGCACTACCACCACCTGGTCGAGCGGCGGCTCCCGACGGTGCTGATCAACGCGGCCGTCGACCACCTCGGCCTGCCCCAGGTGTCGTGCGACGACGCGGTCGCCGTCGAGCAGGTCGTCGGGCACCTCAGCTCGCTCGGGCACGAGAAGATCGGGCTGGTCCTCGGGCCGACCGACCACGTGCCGTCGAAGCGCAAGCTCGAGGCGTTCCAGGCGTACGCGTCGAAGCTCGGCCTGCCGGTGCTGGACGAGCTGGTCGAGCACGGCATGTTCTCCATCGAAGGCGGCCACGCGGCGGCGGCCCGGCTGTACCCGCGCGGCGCCACCGCCGTGCTCTGCGCGAGCGACCTGCTGGCCCTGGGCGCGGTCCGCGCGGCCCGGCGGCAGGGCCTGTCCGTGCCCGACGACGTCTCGGTGGTCGGCTACGACGACTCGGCCCTGATGAACTGCACCGACCCGCCCCTGACGACCACCCGCCAGCCGATCGAGGCGATGGGCCGCGCGGTGGTCGAGCTGCTGGTCAAGCGCATCAACGGCGGCGAGGTGGCGGCGGAGGAGCTGCTGTTCGCGCCGGAGCTGGTGGTCCGGGGCTCGACGGCCCGCCGCATCGCCTGACCCCGCGTTCCCCCGAGGCGCGACGGCTTCCGAGCCGTCGCGCCTTTTTCGCGCGCCCGGGCGCACTGGAGCGTTCGGCGGTACCCACTCGTCTCCGTTCTCTCTCCGGGTCCGACCGCAGCCTGTTCGTAACTTGCAAAGTCTCGTCGGCTTATTGCGTCGATCCGGTCTCACACTTTAGAGTGACCGCAATCACGTGACAGCCGTCGCGACCCCGAGAAGAGGCTTGAGATGAGCAGTCCCTGGTCCCGATCCTTGCCCCGTCGCTTGTTCTGCGTACTGGCCGCAGGTGGCCTCGCACTGGGGGTGGCCGCCTGCGGCGACGACGGCAACACCGCCGCGCCCGGGAGCAAGGTGAAGATCACGGTCACCGGCCAGCCGCCGACCAGCCAGCCGTTCGAGCGCAGCGTGTTCGACGCCGACGTCAAGGAGTTCGAGGCGTCGCACCCGAACATCCAGATCGAGCCCCACGAAGGGTTCATGGACCCGAAGACGTTCTCCGCGAAGCTCGCCGGCGGCCAGCTCGAGGACGTCTACTACGTCTACTTCACCGACCCGGCGCAGATCATCACGCGTCATCAAGCCGCGGACATCACGGAAGCCGCGAAGAGCGTCCCGCACATCAACGACATCAAGCCGGAACTGCTGGACAACTTCCGTGACGCGAACGGCAAGCTCTTCGGCCTGCCGACGATGAACTACACGATGGGCCTGCTCTACAACCGCACGCTGTTCCAAAAGGCCGGGCTCGACCCGAACAAACCGCCGGCGACGTGGGACGAGGTCCGCGAGGACGCGAAGAAGATCTCCGCGCTGGGCAACGGCACCGTCGGGTACGCCGACTACAGCAAGAACAATCAGGGCGGCTGGCACATGACCAGCTGGCTGTACTCGATGGGCGGCGACATCGCCCGCAAGGACGGCGACAAGTGGGTCGCCGACTTCGACAACGAGAAGGGCAAGCAGGCCCTGCAGTACCTGCACGACATGCGCTGGACCGACAACTCCATGGGCGCCAAGCAGCTGCTGGAAGCCACGGACGTGCAGCGGATGATGGGTGCCGGCCAGCTCGGCATGTACATGGCCGCCCCGGACAACGTCCCGGTGCTGGTCAAGCAGTTCAACGGCAAGTACGAGGACTACGGCATCGCGGGCATGCCCGGCGGGCAGGGCACCCTGCTCGGTGGCGAGGGTTACATGCTCAACCCGAAGGCCTCGCCGGAGAAGATCAAGGCCGGCCTCGAGTGGATCCAGTGGAAGTACCTGAACCCGGACCGCTTCGAGAAGCACATCAAGCAGTACGTCGACGGCAAGCAGCCGGTCGGCCTGCCCGCCGAGCCCACCCCGGACGTCTGGCAGGGCGCCGTGCGTGACCAGCAGCTGACGCTGAAGGCCAAGTACGCCAACGTGCCCGCCGAGAACTTCCGGTCCTACGTGGACACCACGAGCAAGATCAAGGGCAGCATCGAGCCGCCCAACGCCCAGCAGGTCTACGCCGCCCTCGACAGCGTCATGCAGGCGGTGCTCACCGACCAGAACGCCAACATCGACCAGCAGCTGTCGTCCGCGTCGTCGAAGGTCAACAGTGTCCTCGCCCAGGTCAAGTAGCCTTCTCGCCTGGCCCGCGACGTCCTCGTCGCGGGCCAGGCGGCCGGTCGCCTCCCCGGAGGACCGCCGCCGGACGAGGTTCCGGCGCAAGCTGAAGGAGAACCTCACCGCGTACGGCCTGCTCTGCGCGGCGCTCGTGGTGTTCGCGCTGTTCTCCTGGTACCCGATCGTCCGGGGCGTGCTGCTGAGCTTCCAGCAGGTCGACTTCGTCAACGCGCCGACGTGGGTCGGGTTCGACAACTTCAGCCGGCTGTTCGAAGACCCGCTGTTCGGCGTCGCCTGGCGCAACACACTGCTGTTCACCGGGCTCGCGCTGGTCTTCGGGTTCGCCGTCCCGTTCCTCACCGCGGTGCTGCTGAACGAGATCCGGCACGCCAAGGCGTTCTTCCGGCTCGCGGTGTACCTGCCGGTGATGCTGCCGCCGGTCGTCACCGCGCTGATGTGGAAGTGGTTCTACGACCCGGGTCCCGGCCTGTTCAACTCCGCGCTCGGCGCGGTGGGGCTGCCCGGCGGGCAGTGGCTCGACTCCTCCACCACCGCGATGCTGTCGCTGGTGTTCGTCTCCACCTGGGCGAACATGGGCAGCACCACGCTGATCTACCTGGCCGCGCTCGGCACGATCCCCGGCGAGCTGTACGAAGCCGCGGAGCTCGACGGCGCCGGGATGTGGCAGCGGCTGCGGCACGTCACGTTCCCGCAGACCCGGTTCGTGCTGCTGGTGCTCCTGCTGCTGCAGATCGTCGCGACGATGCAGGTGTTCACCGAGCCGTACGTGATGACCGGCGGCGGGCCGGACGACTCCACGGTCACCGTGCTGCTCCTGCTCTACCGGTACGCCTTCGTCTACAACGACTTCGGCTCGGCGAGTGCGATGAGCCTGCTGCTGTTCGTCGCGCTGGGCGTGTTCTCGGCGTGGTACGTCCGGCTGACGCGGAAGGCGGACCAGACATGAGGACCCTCGTCTCCCCCGGCTCGCTGCGCAGCCGGCGGGGCAAGGCCGTCTACGGCGTGATCTTCGCCTGCACGCTCGTGGTGTTCGTCCTGGCGTTCATGTTCCCGCTGTACTGGGTCGTCACCGGGGCGATGAAGTCGCCGCAGGAACTGGCGCAGACGCCGGCCACGCTCATCCCGCACGAGTGGCACCCCGAGACGTTCGGCGAGGCGTGGGACCAGCTGAGCCTCGGCAAGTACTTCCTCAACACGCTGATCGTCGCCGGCGGCGCGTGGCTGGCGCAGCTGGCCATCGACGTCCCGGCCGCGTTCGCGCTGTCGAAGCTGCGCCCGAAGTTCGGCAACGTCGTGCTGGGCCTGATGCTGGCCACGCTGATGCTGCCGGCCACGGCCCTGCTGGTGCCGACGTACGTGACGGTGACGGACCTGCCGCTGGTGCACCTGAACCTGATCAACTCGCCGACCGCGGTGTGGCTCCCGGCGGCGGCGAACGCGTTCAACATCTACCTGCTGAAGCGGTTCTTCGACCAGATCCCGGACGAGCTGATCGAAGCGGCGCGCATCGACGGCGCCGGGCCGGTGCGCACGCTGTGGCGGATCATCCTGCCGATCTCCCGGCCGATCCTGGCCGTGGTGTCGATCCTCGCGGTGGTCACCGCGTGGAAGGACTTCATCTGGCCGCTGCTGGTGTTCCCGGACACCGAAAAGCAGACCCTCTCGGTGATGCTGCAACGGGTGGCGATCGACATGCCGCTCAACGTGCTCGTCGCCGGGATGGTGCTGGCCAGCCTGCCGATGGTGGCGCTGTTCCTGGCGTTCCAGCGGCAGATCCTCGCCGGGCTGACCGCCGGCGCCGTCAAGGGCTGAGCCGCGCCCGGGGTTTCCACGACAACTAGGAGGGCACTTCCGTGACCGACAAGACCGGCTGGTGGCGTAGCGCGGCGATCTACCAGGTCTACATCCGCAGCTTCGCGGACGGCAACGGCGACGGCATCGGCGACCTCGCCGGCGTCCGCGCCCGCCTGGACCACCTGGCGCAGCTGGGGATCGACGCGATCTGGTTCACCCCGTGGTACCCGTCGCCGATGGACGACGGCGGTTACGACGTCGCCGACTTCCGCGACATCGAGCCGCTGTTCGGCACGCTCGCCGAGGCGGAGGAGCTGCTCGCCGAGGCGCACGCCCGGAACATCCGGGTGATCATCGACATCGTGCCCAACCACTGCTCCGACGAGCACCGCTGGTTCCAGGCCGCGCTCGCCGCGGGCCCGGGTTCGCCGGAGCGGCAGCGGTTCTGGTTCCGGCCCGGCCGCGGCCCGGACGGCGCCGAGCCGCCGAACAACTGGAAGTCCCGTTTCGGCGGATCCGCCTGGACGCGCGTGCCGGACGGCGAGTGGTTCCTGCACCTCTACAGCTCGCGCCAGCCGGACTTCAACTGGGAGAACCCGGACATCCGCCAGGAGTTCGAGGACGTGCTGCGGTTCTGGTTCGACCGCGGCGTCGACGGCTTCCGCATCGACGTCGCCGACGGGCTGGTCAAGGACCCACGGCTGCCGGACGTCGAAGACGGCGACGAGACGCCGTTCTCCGACATGGAGGGCCTGCACGAGATCTACCGGTCGTGGCGCAAGATCGCCGACAGCTACGCGGGCGAGCGCGTGCTGGTCGGCGAGATGTGGTTGCCGGACATGTCCCGCGCGGCGCGCTACCTGCGCCGCGACGAGCTGCACTCGGCGTTCAACTTCGACTTCCTGGTCTGCCCGTGGGACGCCGGGCGCTTCCGCGACGTCATCACCCGCACGCTGCTGGCGCACGACGAGGTCGGCGCCCCGGCGGCCTGGGTGCTGTCGAACCACGACGTCACCCGGCACGTCACGCGGTACGGCCGGCAGGGTGACACCGGGTTCAGCTTCGCGAACCGCCTGCACGAGCTGCCGGTGGACCGCGAGCTGGGCACCCGGCGGGCCCGCGCGGCGGCGCTGCTGACACTGGCCCTGCCGGGCGGGCTGTATGTCTACCAGGGCGAAGAGCTGGGCCTCTGGGAGATCCGTGACATCCCCGACGAGCTGCGCCAGGACCCGGTGTGGGCCCGCACGAACGGCGCCGACCCGGGCCGCGACGGCTGCCGCGTCCCGATCCCCTGGTCCGGAGACGAGCCGCCGTTCGGCTTCGGCACCGGGGACGCGTGGCTGCCGCAGCCCGCTGAGTGGAGCGCCTACACGGCTGCCGCGGAAGCGGCGGACCCGACGTCGATGCTGTCGCTCTACCGCGACGGCCTGCGGATCCGCGAGGAGCAGCCGGCCCTCGGCGCGGGCGGCCTGGAGTGGCTGTCCCTCGGAGACGGCGTCCTGGCCTTCACGCGGGACCCGGGCTTCACGTTCGTGCTGAACTTCTCGGCCTCCCCGGTGCCCCTACCCGCCGGAGAAGTCCTGCTGGCGAGCGGCCCGATCACGACCGACCTCCCCACGGACACCGCGGTCTGGCTCCGCTCCTCCTGAAAGTCCGTGAATGGCACATTGAGGGACTCTGAGTCCCTCGATGTGCCATTCACGGACTTGGCTTACTTCGTCAGCTGCAGGATGTCGACCCCGCGCGCGTTGTCCGCGACGTACACGTACTTCCCGTGCCAGTACGGCGCCCACGCGCTCGCGTCACCCGGCCGGTAGTAGGCGATCTGCCGCGGGTTCGTCGGGTCGCTGACGTCGAGGAACCGCGTGCCCTGCGCGTAGAACGACTGCACCAGGATCTTGCCGCGGACGTCGAAGTAGTGCGCGGAGCAGTCGTCGGAGGCGGGGTCGCTGCCCTCCTGGCCGTTGACGCCCCAGGTGCCGACGCTCTGCAGCCGGAAGGGCTGCTCGGGTGTCGAACGCCAGCCTTCGCCGTGGTACGAGCCCGCGAGCGACGAGATCGTCAGGACGCCGTCGCCCGCGCAGCCGTCGACGAAGTTCTCTTCCGTCGCGTAGATCAGGTCGTGCCCGCGCCAGGCGCCGTCGCCGGCGCGGGAGCCGGCCGGGTGGAAGCTGTTGTGCATGAACCGGGACGGCGCCGCCGTCTCCGCGATCCCGCCGCCGGCGTACGGGATCGGCTCGTGCGCCGTCGCGCGGCGGATCCTGTTCGACAGCGGGTCGCGGTGGATCCCGGACGTCCAGTAACCACGCACCCCGCCGCGCCCGGACACCCAGGCCACGCCGTCGCCGTCCACCTGGACGTCGTGCACGTAGTCGGTCTTGCCGTCGTTGCGGGCCAGTTCGATCGGCTGCGGGTTCACCTTCGGGTGCCGCGGGTCGCCGACGTCGGTGACCCAGATCGGCCGCCCGCCCCAGTCCGCGGGCTGGTCGTCGGCCTTCGCCGGGCCGCCGGTCCACAGGTAGCGGCAGCCGTCGACGCAGCTGGTGGTGTGCCCGGCCGGGACCTTGACGTAGCTGAGGATCGACGGCGCCTCGGGCTTCGAGACGTCGACGACGTAGATGCCGGACTCGCCGGTGTGGGTGTTGCCCGCGAACGCGCGCGGGTCGCGGGACAGGAACACCAGCTTGCGGTTCCGGTCGACCTCGGTGTCCTCGGTCTCCCACAGCCCCGGCAAACTGACCTGCCCGACCAGCTTCGGCGCGGCCGGGTTCTTCGTCAGGTCGTAGACCTTCAGGCCGAACTCCCCGGAGACGACCATGACGTCGCGGCGGCCGTAGTCGAGGAAGTTGATCGAGATGGCGCCGGCCGCGTCGGGCACGTTGCCCACGGCCTTCACGTTCTTGATCGCGCCGGGGTCACCCGCCGTCCGCGTGGCCGGGACCACGGGTTTGTCGTCCTCGCCGCAGGCGGCGGCCGGCAACCCGGTCGCGACCAGGGTGGCACTGACGGTGACGGCGGCGAAACACGTCCGGAGCCAGGTGCGCACGAATCCTCCCAGAACGCGTGGAGCGTGACGTTCCGAACCGTACGACGGAGATCAACCGGACACAACCGCCTTTGGTTGCCTCCTGACTGGTAGGACTGGCGCATGCGCTTGCTCGCCCTGTTCGCCGTCCTGGCCCTCGCCGTCGCGGGGTGCGCCGACCCCGGCCCGGCCCCCGGCGTCCTGTCCGTCGGCATCCGGGAGCCCGCGACGCTGCTGCCCGCCGACCTCGCCGACCAGGCGGGCCGGCTGGTGACCGGCGCACTGTGGACCCCGCTCGCCGACTACGACGCGGCCACCGGCAAGGTGACACCCCGCGCGGCCGAGTCGATCGAGAGCACCGACCGGGTGCACTGGACGGTCAAGCTGCGGCCCGCGACCTTCCACGACGGCACCCCGGTCACCGCGCAGTCCTATGTGGACACCTGGCGGGCGGTCGCCGGCGAGCACTGGGTGTCGTCGCCGGTGCTCACGAAGTGGTTGCGCGCCCAGGAGATCAAGGCCTCGGGACCGGACGTCCTCACGCTGACGCTCGACCGCCCCTCCGGCCAGGTCCCGGCGCTGCTGTCGGCGCCGGGCCTGGTGCCGCTGCCCGCGTCGGTGCTCGCCTCCCGCGACTGGAACGGCTTCGCGAAGGCGCCGGTCGGCAACGGCCCGTACCGCCTCGACGGGCCGTGGAAACCCGGTTCGGGCGGGACGCTGAAACGCGTCGGCGAGGGCGGTGCCGCGGAGATCGACCTGCGGGTCGGCGAGCCGGCGGCGCAGTACGACGCGGTCAAGGCGGGCACGCTCGACCTCGCGACGGAGGTCCCCGGCGAGAAGCACGAGGCCATCCACGAGTTCGGCGACCGGCACGCGACGTGGGCGCTGCCGCAGGCCGGCTACCTCGCCTTCCCGGTGACCTCACCCGCCTTCGCCGACGCGACGGTCCGCCACGGTTTCGCGCTCGGCGTCGACCGCGCGGCCCTGGAAGCCGGCCCGCTGGCCCACCAGGTCGACCCGGCCAGGGCCCTGCTGCCCCCGGCGGACGCGCCGGGCGAGCGCACGGGCACGTGCCGTCCGTGCAGCTTCGACGCACCGGCTGGCAAGGCGTTGCTCAAGCAGGCGTCCTTCCCCGGCGGCGCGACCGTCTACTTCGGACCGGGCGCCGAGGAGTGGACGCGCACCCTGGCCGTCGGGCTGCACAAGGCCCTGGACGTTTCGGTGACAGCGCAGGCGAGGCCGGCCGCCGGGCCGCTCGACGGACCGTCCACACTGGACGTCAAACTGGCGACGCCGAGCCCGTACGAGCTGCTGTCGACGCTCGCCGAAGCATCCGGCTACACGGACGAGGTCTTCCGCCAGAACCTGGCGCTGGCCGACGCGGCGGCAACGGCCGACGAAGCCGGCCAGCTCTACCGCCTGGCCGAGAACCAGCTGCTGCGCGACCTCCCGGTGGCCCCGCTCTGGTCGGGTCACGGCCACGCCGTCTGGAGCGAGCGGGTCCGCGCCGTCACGACGACACCGTTCACCGGCCCGATGCTGACCGGGATCACGACCTAGGAGAAGCGGATGGAAGACGCGGTGATGGCCCGGGTGACCGCGGCCGTGCAGCGCGGACAGGCCGGTGAGCGGGCGAGCGCCCGCCAGGAGCTGGAGTCGATGTGGGACGGGGTCGAGGGGGACGACTTCCACCGCTGCGTGATCGCGCACTTCCTGGCCGACCTGCAGGACGACCAGCGTGAGGAGCTGCGGTGGGACGAGCGCGCCCTGGCCGCGGCCGACGGCGTGAGCGACGAGCGGGCGCAGGAGTACGACGGGTCGCTGCGGGTGCGGGGGTTCATGCCGTCGCTGTACCTGAGTCTCGCCGACGACCACCGGCGGCTCGGCGACGCGGACCGTGCTCGCGAGTTCCTCGAGAAAGCGCAGGCGACGGCGGACGCGCTGGGCGACGACGCCTATGGCGGCCTGGTCAGCGGCATCCTGGACAAGGTGAGCCGCGCGCTGGCCGAAGGCTCGACCGAACCGCTG
Source organism: Amycolatopsis sp. NPDC049252 (assembly GCF_043197175.1). Classification (NCBI taxonomy): domain Bacteria; kingdom Bacillati; phylum Actinomycetota; class Actinomycetes; order Pseudonocardiales; family Pseudonocardiaceae; genus Amycolatopsis; species Amycolatopsis sp. NPDC049252. Next base: position 29,642 of record NZ_JBICSQ010000060.1, on the reverse strand, counting down.
ACTTAGCCCGCCGCGGTCAGACCGTCGCGTGCTCGACCAGCGTCTCGATGAACGCCGAGGTCAACGGGTCCGGCGCCGCCCGCGTGTACGCCGCCAAGGTCCGCCGCACCGGCACCGACGGCCGCAGCACCCGGCCGTCGAACCGCGCCGGCAGGACGTTCGCCGGGACCAGCGCCGGCCCCAGCCCGGCCGCCGCCAGGATCGGCGCGGCCGCCGTCTGCTCGGTGCGGACCGCCGCGCGCGGCCGGAAGCCCGCCGCCGCGCACGTCGTGTCGACCAGCTCGGCCAGGCCGTTGCCCGGCGCGTAGTGCACCCACGCGCAGTCGGCGAGCGTGGCCAGGTCGACGACGCCGGTCGTGTCGTCCTCCGCAGCGCCGTCCGCGGGCAGCACGACCACGAACTCCTCGACGCCGAGCGTGCGCACCGGCCCGGTCCAGCCGGCAGGCAGCGGGCCGAGGGCGACGTCGGCCTCGCCCGCGGCCATCGCGTCGCGCAGCTCGTCGGCGTGCCGGAACTCGATCAGCCGGACGTCCACGCCGGGCCGGTCGCGCCGCCACACCCGCAACGCGGGCGGCAGCACGCCGAGACTGACCGAATACACCGTCGCGACCTGCAGCTCACCCGCCGTCGTGCCGGACGCGAGCCGGGCGGCGCAGCGCGCTCGCTCCGCGTCGGCCAGCGCCGCCCGCGCGTGCGGCAGCATCGCCCGGCCCATCGGCGTGAGCCGGACCGCGCGCGGCAGCCGTTCCAGCAGCGCCCCGCCGACGCTCTGCTCCAGCGCCCGCATCTGGTGCGACAGCGCGGGCTGCGTCACGTGCAGCTGCTCCGCCGCACGCGTGAACGACCCCGTGTCGACCACCGTGACCAGGTACTCGAGCTGCCGCAGACTCGTCATGAACACAGCTTATCGCTGGACTGACAACCAAGCCTTGGACTTATCCGACGAGTTTGCGCAGGCTGGTCTCATGGAACGCAAGACAGCCCTGGTGGCCGGGGCGAACGGGATCATCGGCAAGAACCTCGTCGAGCACCTCCGGGCGGACGGCGGCTGGGACGTCGTCCGCCTGTCGCGGCGCGGCGGGCCCGGGAACGTCGCCGTCGACCTGCTCGACCCGGCCGACACCCGCGCGAAGGTCGGCGAGCTGACCGGCACGACCCACCTGTTCTACGCCGCCTACCAGGACAAACCGTCGTGGAGTGAACTGGTCGCACCGAACGTGGCGATGCTGGCCAACCTCGTCGACGCCCTCGAGCCTGCCGCCCTCGAGCACGTCAGCCTGATGCAGGGCTACAAGGTCTACGGCGCGCACCTCGGCCCGTTCAAGACCCCGGCCCGCGAGTCCGACGCCGGGCACATGCCCCCGGAGTTCAACGTCGACCAGCAGCAGGTCCTCGAACGGCGGCAGGGGCCGTGGACGTGGTCGGCGATCCGGCCGTCGGTGGTCGGCGGCACCGCGCTGGGCAACCCGATGAACCTGGCGCTGGTGATCGCGGTCTACGCGTCGATCTCGAAGGAACTCGGCCTGCCGCTGCGGTTCCCGGGCAAGCCCGGCGCGTACGACAGCCTGCTGGAGATGACGGACGCGGGCCTGCTCGCCGAGGCGACGGTCTGGGCGACGGGACAGCAGGGCGCGTTCAACATCGCGAACGGCGACCTGTTCCGCTGGCGCGAACTCTGGCCGAAACTGGCCGCGTACTTCGACCTCGACGTCGCACCGCCGTTGCAGATGTCGCTGACGGACGTGATGGCCGACAAGAGTCCACTGTGGACATCGATGGCGGCGAAGCACGGCCTCACGGCGTCGTACGCAGAGGTCTCGGCATCCTGGTCGTTCGGCGACTTCGTGTTCGGCTGGGACTACGACATGTTCGCCGACACGTCGAAGTCGCGCCGCGCGGGCTTCCACACCTACGTCGAGACGGAGCAGATGTTCTACCGCCTCTTCGACGAATTCCGGAAGGCGCGGGTGATCCCCTAACCGCGGCCGATGAACGGCATGGTCGTCGCGGTGATGGTGAGGAACTGGACGTTCGTGTCGAGCGGCAGCCCGGCCATGTACCGCACGGCGTCGGCGACGTGCCGGACGTCGAAGGTCGGCTCGGCCAGGATCCGGCCGTCGGCCTGGGGGATGCCGGCGGCCATCCGCTCGGTCATCTCGGTGGCCGCGTTGCCGATGTCGATCTGCCCGCAGGCGACGTTCCAGGCCCGGCCGTCCAGCGAGATCGACCGGGTCAGGCCGGTGACCGCGTGTTTGGTGGCGGTGTAGGCGACGCTCGCCGGCCGCGGCGCGTGCGCGGAGATCGAGCCGTTGTTGACGATCCGGCCGCCACGCGGGTCCTGGTCCTTCATCAGCCGGACGGCCTGCTGGGCGCAGAGGAACATCCCGGTGAGGTTGACGTCGACGGTCCGCTTCCAGTCCGCGACGGACAGGTCGGCGACGGTCCCGGCCGCCCCGATCCCGGCGTTGTTGACCAGCAGGTCGAGCCGCCCCCACCGGTCGCGGACGGCGTCGAAGAGCGCTTCGACGGACTGCTCGTCGGAGACGTCGGTGGGCACGGCGAGGGCGTTCGGAGCGCCCGCGGCCGTCTCGGTCAGCGCGTCGGCCCGGCGTCCGGCGAGCGCGACCTGGTAGCCGTCGTCGAGCAGAGCACGGGCCACGGCCCGGCCGATCCCCGAGCCGGCCCCGGTCACCACCGCTGTCTTCACCGTCAGGCCTCCTAGACTGTGCACATGGGACTTCGCGACCGCTTCCAGGCCGGGCTCGCCCGGCAACTCGGCCACCCTAGCGGCCTGCGCGGCCGGTTCGTCGGCTCGGCGCTCAACCGCCGGAACCGGGAAGCGGTCGTGAAGGCGGTCGCGGCTTTGGAGCTGTCGGGCGGCGAGTCAGCGCTGGACATCGGCTTCGGCGGCGGCCTCGGGCTCTCCCTTCTGCTGCGGAAGGCGCGCACGGTGCACGGCGTGGAGATCTCCACGACGATGCTCGACCGGGCGCGAACGACGTTCCACCGGGAGATCGGCGAAGGGCGGCTGGTCCTGGGCGAGGGCCCGATGGCGGCGTTGCCGCTCGAAGACGGTTCGGTGGACGCGATCGTCTCGACGAACACGGTCTACTTCGTCGACGATCTCGATGCCGCGTTCGCCGAGATCGCCCGGGTGCTCGCGCCGGCCGGGCGGTTCGTGCTGGGCGTCGGCGACCCGGACCTCATGGGCCGCGCGCGGATGCTGACCGAAAACGGCTTCCGCATCCGTCCGGTCCCCGTGCTGGAAGCCGCGCTGAGCGCCGCCGGGCTGAGTCCGCTCCGGCACGAGAAGTTCGCCCACAGCGGGCTCGGCTTCCACCTGCTGGTCACCCGCAAATGACGAAAGAGGGCCCGGCGGGTGCCGGGCCCTCTTCGTGAGAAGGACCTACTTCGGCTGCACGCCCAGCGCGGCCAGCGCCGGGCCCGTCATGATCAGGCCGTTGCCCGTCACCGTGTCGAACCCGGGGGCGCCCAGGTCGATCGCGCTCGACACCAGCGCCGTGCGGATCTCCGCCGGCGTCGCCGTCGGCTTGCCCGAGAGCAGCAGCGCCGCGATGGCCGCCGCGTGCGGGGCCGCCGCCGACGTCCCGAAGAACGGCTGGAAGCCCGTCACCGAGGTCGAGACGCCGTCGGCCGCCGTGATGTCCGGCTTGCTGCGCGTCGTGCCGCCGGTCGAGGACACGTTGCCCGCGGTGATCGCGGTGCCGTCGGCGTTGTAGAACAGGTGCCGCTTGCCGTCGGAGGAGAACCGCTCCCACTTGCTCGACGCGGTGAACACGCCGGGGTACGGGCCGGCCGGGTTCGCCGGGTCGCCGGTCTCCAGCGGCCGGCTGAACGCGCCCGCCGCCGGAGCCGCCGCCACGCTGAACGCGCTCGCCGCGGCCGAGTGGCCGTTGGTGACTCCGTTGGTGCTGAACGCCTTGAGCGAGCCCGAGGCGACGAACCGGCCGCGGATCACGTTGAGCGCGATGAAGCGGTCCGCGCCGCTGTACTTCACCACGGCGACCTTGTAGCCGGAGCCGGTGGTCGGCACGTTGGCGATCTCGTACGGGTTCTGGGAGCCGGACTGGCCGTTCTCGCTGGAGGCCACGACGCTGCCCGCGGAGTTCAGGATGAACAGGTCGTAGTCGTTGGCGGACTTGCCCCACGGGTCGGACCAGAACAGCGTCACCGGCTTGCCGAGCGAGCCCGCCGAAAGCGCGTCGAAGTTCTGCGTGGTGCTGCTGGGGTCGAAGTCGTGCGGCGTGCCGGTGACGCCGGTGATCTTCGTCGAGGACGCGCGGAAGTCGCCCTCGTAGTAGCCGCTGGTGCCGTCGGTCGCGTTGCCCGAGTTGCCGGCGGAGGAGAAGTACAAGACGCCGGCCGCGGTGACGTCGTTGACGGCCTGCGCGACCTGGGTGTCCTGGAACGGCGACTCGTCGAAGTACGAGACGTCGTCGACGATGATCTGGCAGTGGCTCGTGGTGCGCAGCGCGCGGATGTTCGCGGCGAAGCTGGCTTCGCTGGTGAAGGCGGTCGCGAAGCCGAGGGTGGCGTCGGGCGCGAGGTCGTGGACGATCTCGAGCATCGCGGTGCCCTCGTCGCCGCTGCCCTTCTGGCCGGACAGGACGTCGACCGCAGGCAGCTCGCCGGCGGTCTGGGACTTCGTGAGCGAGTCGACGCCGTCGGAGAGCACGCAGACCTTCACGCCGGAACCGCTGACGCCGTAGGTGGTGCGAGCGGTGTCGGTGCCGTGGGCCTTGTCCCCTTCCGACACGACGGTCGCGGCGGCGGCCTTGGCGGCGAGCGCCTGGCGCAGGTCCCGGTTGCCCGGCTCGCTCCAGGTGGTGGCCTGGGCGGCGGGCTTGACCTCGGCCACGTCGGCGCGCCCGGCGATCGCGTCCAGGGCGGACAGCGGCAGGTCCGCGCGGACGGTGTCCGCCGCGGCGTAGCGGACGGTGCCGCCGGCCGCCTTGACCGCGTCCGAGACGGCCTGGTCGCGGGAGGAGGCGATGTCGACCGAGACGGTGCCGGCGGCGCTGACACCGACGCCGGAGCGGTATTCCGGCAGCTTCGCGGCCAGGGAACGGTCGGCCCGCAACCGCTTCTCGACGACCAGCTGGCTCGATTGCTTGCGCTCGGCCGGGGTCAGGCTCTTCTTGATGCTCTGCAGCGCGCTGATGCCCGCCTCGGTGCGCGCGGTCGCGGCGTCCACCGTGGACGGCTGCGCCGCGGCGACCCCGGTCGAGAGCAGCAAGGCCCCGACCGTCAGCGGAACCGCGTGCGCGGCGACCCGGCTGAATCTCACCATCGATTTCTCCCCTGTGATACTCGGCCACTCGACCGAATGACACCCGACCGGTGTAATGGGGAGAATCTAAGGAGTCACCGATCACGGGGTCCAGCGACCAAAGTCGGGAACGTGCGCCCGTCCACATCGTGGAACGATCAGGGAAACGTGAGAACGATTTTTCCCGGCCTCGATCTCCCGATGCGCGGCGGCCGCCTCGCCGAACGGGTACGTACGGCGAACGTCGCCCTTGGCGTAGAGCGCGGCCGGCTCGGCGAGGCGGGCCAGCCGAGCGTCCGGAATTCGAGACGAGCACGCCGCTTTCGCGTGCTCGAAGAGCGTCGGTATGCGGTCACGCCACTTCACCAGTTCGAGGGAAACCTCCAGGGTGACCCCACCGTCCCCGTCGAGCGCGACGTCGATCCCCTGCGGCGGCGGCCTCGACCCGTTCCTTCAGCCCGGCGCCGTGAACGACGGCGGTCGCGCCCAGCGAGCGGACGTAGTCCTGGTTGTCTCGCTCGCGGTACCGACCACGGTGGCACCGCGCAGTCTCCTGAGCTGAACGGCTGGAGCTAGCCGGAAGTGAACACCGTGAGTTCCGGCCACCGCCGACGCCACCGGGCGACCTTGCCTTCGAAGACCACACGCGGCGCGAGCACGTCGTTCGGCCGGACGACGAGCGCGAAGAGATCGTCACAGCCATGGGGTGCGTAGACGTGCATTCGCCCGTCGGGTTCGAGCCGCACGCCGACGCAGGAGCAGACCGCGGGAAACGCATTGATGGCCGCTTCCGTACTGGCGAACGGCGGGCAGGGAACGCCGAACTTGGCTTCGTACCAGAGATGTACGCGAGCCTCGTTGCGGACCTCCACCTCGACCGGCAGGTCGCCGCACACCTGCGCGACCGCTTTGATCACGCGGTCCTCCGCGGCCCAGCCAAGATCCGCGGCGTCGTAGTAGAAGAGGTCGTAGTCCTTGATCCCCTCGGCGGCTTCGCGCCCGGTGAGCACGTTCCACACGGTCTGCACCACACACCCGGCTATGAGGTACCAGTCCGGCAGCCCGAGAACCTTCACCCGTTCGAGAATTTCGCCGAGAATTTCGTTGTGCCGCAAGACATTCCGGAGTCGATCGAGATCCGTCACCTCCCCACCGTACCGAAACTGTCGGACGTCGTTCGTAGGCTGCGCAGCATGGTCGACATCGTCCGGGCCACCGGATCCCAAGCAGCCTCCTTCACCGCGCTGATGCACGCTTCTTCCGCCTACCAAGGCGAATACGCGTCCATCCTCGACGGCTACTCCGTCACGCCCGGCTACGTCGAGACCAACCCGACCTTCGCCGCGATGACCGGCGAGGAACTCCTGGGTTTCTACGCACTCCTCGAAGAACCACCGGAACTCGACATCCTGTTCGTCGCGGACACCGCCCAGGGCCTCGGCCTCGGCGGCCGGCTCGTCGCGCACATGTTCGCCGAAGCACGCTCGCGTGGGATGCGGACCGTCCGCGTCGTCTCGCACCCGCCCGCGCTGGGGTTCTACCTCCGCATGGGCGCCCGGCGCACCGGCACGATCCCGCCGAGACCCCCGAAGATCACCTGGGCGCGGCCCGAGGTCGTCTTCACCATCCCTTACATGCGGGAGACTTTGACGTGAAAGAATCTCATGTCTTTTGGGAGCAGGCGACCGGTGCTCACCGGCCTCGTCGCCGCGGCCCCGGCCACTTCCGCGGAGCCCTCGTTCGGCAGGTACGTCGCGCTCGGGGACTCCTGCACGGCCGGGCCGCTGGTCCCGTGGCAGCGGGCGAGCTGGTGCTTCCGCTCGACCGACAACCACCCGTCGGGGCCGGCGACCCGGCTGGGGCTCTACGACGCCCCCGGCGGGTTCACCGACGTGAGCTGCTCGTCGGCGGACACGGCGAACATGACGGCGGCCCAGGGGACCCCGTCGCCGGACATCCGGCTGAGCACGCAAAGCCCGCAGTTCGACGCGCCGACCCTCGACACGGACCTGGTCACGATCAGGATCGGCGGCAACGACCACGGCGTCTTCGGTTCCCTGGTCGGCACGTGCCCGACGCTGCCCGCGGCGGATCCGGCGGGCTCGCCGTGCCAGGCGCACTACCCGGCCGGCGGCGTGGACACGATGACGGCAGCGGTCCAGCACACGGGCCGCAACCTGGCGAAGGTGATCCGGGGCGTCCGCGAGCACTCGCCCGGTGCGGAGATCGTGCTGGTCGGCTACCCGCGGCTGGTCCGGCCGCATGGCTACTGCCCGCCGGTGGTCCCGTTGTCCGATGGCGACTACGCCTGGGCGGGTCAGGTGGAGCGGGCGCTGAACGCGGCGATCGAGTCGGCGGCGAAGCAGGAGAAGGCGCAGTTCGCGGACACCTACGGCCCGAGTCTGGGGCACGACGCGTGCGCGGGCGACCCGGCCTGGGTCGCCGGCCAGTCGACGAACCTGTTCGCGGCCACGGCGTTCCCCCCGTACCAGCCGGGTATGGCGGCGGAAGCGGCCCTGATCACGAAAGCACTGGGCGTGCCGGCGAAGACCGGCGCACCCACGGCCCGCGACGCGGCCCGGCCGGATCAGGTGGCAAGGATGGCCCGCACGGCCGGGTGGTGACCGCCCCCTGCTCCGACCGGCAGCTCGGCCGGTCGGAGCAGGGAACCGGACTACATGTTGATCATGTGCCCCGCGAGGCCGTGCAGGGCTTCCTTCACCGCTTCACCCAGCGTCGGGTGCGCGTGGACGTTGCGGGAGACCTCGTGCACCGTCAGGTCCCACTGCTGCGCCAGCGTCAGCTCCGGGAGCAGCTCCGTGACGTCCGGCCCGATGAGGTGACCGCCGATCAGCTCGCCGTACTTCGCGTCGCTGATCAGCTTCACGAAACCGCCGGCGTCGCCCAGGCCCTGGGCCTTTCCGTTGGCGGTGAAGGGGAACTTCGCGACCTGGACGTCGTAGCCCTTCTCGCGGGCCTGCGCCTCGGTCCACCCGAAGCTGGCGATCTGCGGCTGGCAGTACGTCGCGCGCGGGATCATCGGGAAGTCGAGTTCCATCGTCTCCGCGCCCGCGATCGTCTCCGCCGCGACCACGCCCATCGACTCCGAAGCGTGCGCCAGCATCAGCTTCGCCGTCACGTCGCCGATCGCGAAGATGTGGTCGACGTTCGTGCGGCCGCGGCCGTCGATCGCGATGGCACCGCGGTCGGTCAGGGCGACACCGGTGTTCTCCAGGCCGTACCCCTCGACACGCGGCTGGAAGCCGATGGCCTGCAGGACCTTCTCCGCCTCGAGGACCTGCGTGCCGTCCTTCTCCGAGGACACCGTCACGTGCACCGACGCGTCCGACTCGTCGATCGACTCGACGCGGGTCGAGGTCAGCACCTTGATGCCGAGCTTGCGGTACCGCTTGGCCAGCTCCGCCGACACCTCGGCGTCCTCCAGCGGGACCATCCGGTCGAGGAACTCGACGATCGTGACGTCGACACCGTAGTTGTGCAGCACGTAGGCGAACTCGACCCCGATCGCGCCGGCCCCGGCGATGATGATGCTCGAGGGCAGCTCGCTCGAGAGGATCTGCTCTTCGTAGGTGACCACGCGGGAGCTGCGGGAGGTCCCCGGCAGCAGGCGGGTCGTCGCGCCCGTCGCGATGACGCAGTGGCCGAACGTGAGGCGATCGCCGTTCACCTCGAGGGTGTGGTCGTCGACGAACGTGCCGTGCCCGTCGAACTCGGTGATCTTGTTCTTCTTCATCAGGAAGTGCACGCCCTTGACGCGCCCGTCGGCGACCTTGCGGCTGCGCTCGTAGGCGGCCGTGTAGTCGACGCGGATCGGGCTGTCGGACGAGATGCCGAACGCCTTCGCCTCCTGCGTCACCACGTGCGCCAGCTCGGCGTTGCGCAGGAGTGCTTTCGACGGAATGCACCCGACGTTCAGGCAGACGCCACCCCAGTACTTCTCCTCGACCACGGCGGCGCTGAGCCCCAGCTGGGACGCCCGGATCGCCGCGACGTAGCCACCTACCCCGGCCCCCAGCACGACGACATCAAAGTGTTGTGCACTCATACGTCCGAAACTACCCTCCCGCGCCTCGCCCGGCGGGGTGACCCGGGCCTCAGGCGGCGACCGGCGGGCGCTCGCCGCGCAGCGTCACGAGCAGGTCGGTCACCGCCGCCATGATGCGGGCCGTCGCCTCCTCCAGCACCGCGCGGGTCAGCTCGCGGCCGGCGAGGTCGGACAGGTCGACGGGCGGCCCGGCGACCAGGTCGACGGTCTTGCGCGGCAGGCCGCGGGGGAACCACGCGGTGGCCGGCAGCAGGCGGTGCGTGCCCCAGTTGGCCACCGGGATCACCGGCGCGCCGGTCTCCAGGGCGATCCGGGCGACACCGGTCTTGCCCCGCATCGGCCAGCCGGCCGGGTCCTTGGAGAACGTCGCCTCCGGGAAGATCGCGACGCACTCGCCGGCGTTGACCGAGGCGACCGCGTCGCGGAAGGCCTCCGAGGCCGTCACGGCGCCACGGTAGACCGGGATGTGCCGGCCGGAACGCATCACCGAACGGACGACAGGGAGGTCCCAGAGAGAAGCCTTCGCCAGGTACCGCGGCACACGGCCGGCGGCGAGGCAGAAGGCCGTGAGGGTCGTCGGGTCGGCGAACGACAGGTGGTTGGAGGCCACCAGCACCCCGCCGGTCTTCGGGATGTTCCGCGAGCCCCGCACCCGGAACCGGGTGGTCTGCACGAGGAACTGCCAGACCACCTCGATCGCGAAGCTATACCAGGCGCCACGGCCGGCGCGGGCGAAGCGCCGGCCGTAGGCGATCATCTGGCGTCGGGTGAGCAGCTCACCCTCGAGGTCGAGGGCGGTCCAGCGGTCGGTCATGAAGGTAATTCGTAGCCGACCTCCGGCCGGATCGGCCGTTCCGCGCGCGGAACGCGGCGCAGATCACAGCCGCTCGAGCACCACCACGGGGATCTCGCGGTCGGTCTTCTTCGCGTACTCGTTGTAGTCCGGCCAGACGGCGGCGAGCTTGTCCCACAGCTTCGCGCGCTCCTCGCCCGTGGACGTGCGGGCACGGGCCTTGTACTTGTCGGCCTTCACCTGGACGCCGACCTCGGGGTGCTCGAGGAGGTTGTAGTACCAGCCGGGGTGGTTCGGCGCGCCGCCCTTGGACGCGACGATCACGGCGTTGCCGTCGACCTCCTGGTAGATCAGCGCGAACTTGCGCTCCTGGCCGGTCTTGCGGCCCGTGGTGGTCAGCACCAGCGCCGGGACACCGTCCTTCCAGTCGTGGCCGACCTCACCGTCGGTCTCCTCGTAGCGGCGGACGTGCTCGTCACCGAACAGCATGGGCGTTTCCTCTCACGATCTTCGGGACGTGGCGAACTCACCACGTCAAGGTTCTCCTTGGGGACAACACCCGGCCGGCCGCTGATCTTCCCCGCGGCCCCTTCACTCGATCGGGGTAAGTTTTGGCGCCCGTCGAGGCTGTGACCACCACCCGGACCACCTGGGCGAACCGGAGCGGGCTTACCCTCTCCGTTCCCGCACTCCTCCCCAGTAGATTGCGTTCCCGTCGCCCGCGGAACCGAGCACCACGCGGCCGGCGACCCCACGGAGCAAGGTATGCGGGCCGCACGCCCGAGACCGATCTTGGAGGATCCATGAAGGCCCGGCCGCACGTGACGCTCGAAGACGTCGCACGCAGCGCGAACGTCTCGCTCGCGACGGCGTCGCGGGTGCTCAACGGCACCGCGTCCGTCCGCGCCGACCTGCGGGACCGGGTCTCCGCCGCGGCGGCCGAGCTGGCCTACGCCCCGAACGCGCACGCGCAGGCCCTCGCCGGGGGCACGCACCAGACCGTCGGGGTGATCTGCCACGACGTCAGCGACCCGTACTTCGCCGCCATCGCGAGCGGCGTGATGCGGGTGGCCACGGACAACGGGCTGCTGGTCATGCTGGCCGGCACGTTCCGCGACCCGGACCGCGAGGTCGCCTACGTCTCCACGCTGCGCGCGCAGCGGGCCGCGGCCATCCTGCTGATCGGCTCCGCTTTCGAGGACCGGGCGTGGGAGCGCGCGATGGCCGCGGAGCTCGAGCCGTACCGCCGGGGCGGCGGGCAGGTCGCGGCGGTCAGCCGCCATCGCGGCCTCAAGATCGACACCGTGCAGCCGGACAACAAGGGCGGTGCCACCGAACTCGCGAAGGCGCTGGCCGGCCTCGGGCACAAGCGGTTCGCCGTGCTCGCCGGGCCGCGGCGGCTGAGCACCGTCATCGACCGGCTCGCCGGGTTCACCGACGGCTTGGCCGCGCACGGCATCGACCTGCGCGAGGACGACGTCGTCGAGGCCGCGTTCACCCGCGACGGCGGTTACGAAGCCACGAAACGCCTGCTCGCCGGGCGCAAACGCAAGCTGCCCACCTGCATCTTCGCCGTCACCGACGTGATGGCGATCGGCGCGATGACGGCCTTGCGGGAGGCGGGCCTGTCCGTCCCCGGCGACGTCTCGCTCGCCGGCTTCGACGACATCCCGGTGGTGCGCGACCTCTGCCCGGCGCTCACGACGGTGCGACTGCCGCTGGAGGAACTCGGCGAGCGCGCGATGGACCTCGCGGTCAAGGGCGGCAGCGCGAGCCGGCCGCGGACGATCCGGCTCTCCGGCGAGGTCGTGCTGCGGGACAGCACCGCGCGGCCCAAGCGCTGACCCGGACGGGCCTTGTCGCACTTCGGCACAGGCCCTACCGTAACCGTGAGAAAGCGCTTTCTGGCCACCCAGGAGGGTTCCCGTGCTCGTGCTCCCCAGCCCCGGCGGCGAGCTCACGACGTGGTCGCCGTCCGGACCGAGACCGCCTTCGCCGCCGTCGGTCCCGCCGACGTCGCGGATCGCCTACGCCGCCGCGCACGTCGTGGCGGACGCGCTGGCCGACGAGCCCTACACCGTGGACTGGGACACGACGCTGGCCTTCCGCGAGCACCTCTGGGCGTGCGGGCTCGGCGTCGCCGACGCGATGGACACCGCGCAGCGCGGCATGGGCCTCGACTGGGCGACGACCCGCGAACTGGTCACGCGCACCGGCGCGGCCGCGAACGGACGGCCGTGGGTCGCCGGCGTCGGCACCGACCAGCTGCCCGGCGGGCCGGCCACCATCGCGTCCATTGTGGACGCCTGGCGCGAGCAGCTGGACCTGGTCGGCGGTGCGGGCGCGGTGCCGGTCGTGATGGCCAGCCGGGCGCTCGCCGCGGCGGCGTCCGGGCCGGACGACTACCACGCGGCCTACGGCAAGCTGCTGTCCGAGGCCGGCGGGCCGGTGCTGCTGCACTGGCTGGGCGAGCAGTTCGACCCGGCACTGGCCGGTTACTGGGGCCACGACGACGTCCGGGCCGCGGCCCGCGAGCTGGGCGCACTCTGCGCCGAGCACGCCGGCACCGTGGCCGGGGTGAAGGTGTCCGTGCTCGACGCCGCCGTCGAGACCGAGTTCCGGCGGGCCCTGCCGGACGCCGTCGCGTGCTACACCGGCGACGACTTCCACTACCCCGAGCTCATCGCGGGCGACGAACACGGGCACAGCGAAGCCCTGCTCGGGATCTTCGACCCGATCGCGCCGGTCGCCGGGGCCGCGCTCGCCCGCCTCGACGACGGCGACCGCGCCGGGTTCGCCGCGCTGCTCGACCCGACCGTGCCGCTGGCCAGGGAGATCTTCCGCGCCCCGACCCGGCACTACAAGACCGGCGTCGTCTTCCTCGCCTACCTGAACGGGCACCAAGAGCACTTCCGGATGATCGCGGGCCAGGAGTCGGCGCGCACGATCACACACCTCGCCACGCTGCTGCGGCTCGCCGACGAGGCCGGGGTGCTGGCCGACCCCGACCTGGCCGTCGCCCGGATGCGGCCGCTGCTGCTGGCCGCCGGGGTGGCGTGATGGATCCCCGGTTCAGCCTCAACCAGATCACCACCAGGGCCTGGTCGCTGCCCGAGGCGGTGGCCGGGTGCGCCGGAGCGGGCGTCGGGTGGATCGGGTTGTGGCGTGACAAGGTGGCCGAGACCGGCGTCGACGAAGCCGCGCGCCTGCTGAAGGAGCACGGGGTTCGCGTCTCTTCCTTGTGCCGTGGCGGTTTCTTCACCGGCGTGACACCCGAAGGGTCCCCTGTGGACGGTGTGGCGCAGACCCGGGAAGCGATCGACGAAGCCGCCGCGCTGGGCGCCGGCGTCCTCGTGCTGGTGGTCGGCGGGGTCGCGGGCAACGACCTCAAGGCGTCCCGGCAGCGGGTCGCGGACGCCGTCGGCGAGCTGGCGCCCTACGCCGGGGAACGCGGGGTGCGGCTCGGCCTCGAACCGCTGCACCCGATGCAGTGCGCCGACCGGTCCGTGCTGTCCACAGTGGACCAGGCATTGGCCGTCGCGCTCGAGCACCCGGCGGAGCAGGTCGGGGTGATCGTCGACGAGTTCCACGTCTGGTGGGACCCGCGGATCGAGGAGTCGATCGCCGCGGCCACCGGGCGGATCGCCGGGTTCCACGTGTGCGACGTCCTCGTGCCGCTGCCCGACCCGCTGCTGGGCCGGGCGCTGCCGGGCGACGGCCCGATCGACCACCGGCACCTGCGCGCCCGCGTCGAAGCCGCCGGGTACACCGGCCCGATCGAGGTCGAGGTCTTCAACGGCGACCTGTGGGCCCGGCCCGGCGCGGACGTGCTGGCCGAAACCCTCGTGGCGTTCGAGCGACACGTGGCCTGAACGCCTCCGCCCGCGGATACCCTGAAGCCGTCAGGCGGACGGGGGGGTCGCTGGGGTGAAGACGGACGACGACGGCGCGGTCCGCAGCGTGCTGCGCACCTTCGACCTGCTCGCGTTCTTCACCGAACACCACCGGACCTGGGCCGTGAAGGACCTCACCGCGGCCAGTGGCCTGGCCAAGACCACCGTGCTGCGGCTGGTCGCCACCTGCGAACAGCGCGGCCTGCTCTGGACGCGCCCGGACGGGCGGGTCACCGTCGGCCCGGGCCTGCTGCGCTGGGCCCAGCTGGCGAACACCGCGTGGCAGCTGCCCGAGCCGGTGCGCCAGGTGCTGCGCGAGCTGGCGCTGGAGTGCGGCGAGACGGCCGGGCTCTACGTCCGCAGCACGGCGGTGCTCGTCTGCGTCGCCCAGCAGGAGGGCCCGCAGGCCATCCGCCACGTCGGCCGCGTGGGTGACGAACTGCCCCTGACCTGCGGCGCCGCGGGCCTGGTGCTCGCCCCGGCCGCGGCCGGGGGCGCCGAGACCAGCCACGGCGAGCCGGAGGCCGGGGCGTCCAGCGTCGCCGCCCCGGTGCACGACGGCGAGGGCCGGGTGCTCGCCGCGCTGGCGATCACCGGGCCGACCACGCGGTTCACCGGGACGCGAGCCGACGGGTTCGGCGCGGCCGTGACCGGCGCCGCGCGGCGCATCTCCCGGATCGGCTTCGGCACCCGTCCCGACCAGCCCTGATCCGGATCGCGCGGCACGTCCCGGCGGCGGTTAGGCTGCCCGGCATGCCGAACCTGCTGGTGGTGGAAGACGACGCGGCGATCGGCAGCGTGCTCGAATCGACCCTGCGCCTCCACGGCTACCAGGTGACCTGGCGGCGTGACGGCCGGACCGCGCTGGAGGCCGCCGGGCCGGGCGAGTACGACCTCGTCCTGCTTGACCTCGGCCTGCCCGACCTGGACGGCGTCGAGGTCTGCCGCCTGCTGCGGGTCGCGCTGCCCGCCACGGTGCTGGTCATCCTGACCGCCCGGCAGGAGGAGATGGACGTCGTCGTCGGCCTGGACGCCGGCGCCGACGACTACCTCACCAAGCCGATCCGGCTGGGCGAGCTGCTGGCCAGGGTGCGGGCGCACCTGCGCCGCGGCGCGCCGGTCACGGCCCGGCCGCCGGTGACCGTCGGCGGGCTGACCGTCGACATCGCGAGCCGCCGCGCCAGCGTCAACGGCCAGGAGGTCGTCCTGCGCGCGAAGGAGTTCGACCTGCTCGCCCGGCTGGCCGAGCAGCCCGGCGTCGCGGTCAGCCGCGAGACGCTGATGGCCGAGGTCTGGGACGCGCACTGGTACGGCTCGACGAAGACACTGGACGTGCACATCGCGGCGGTGCGCCGCAAGCTCGGCGCGGCGGCCGGCGCCGGAGCCGAGGCCCCGCGGATCGCCACCCTGCGCGGGCACGGTTACCGCCTGGAGGACCCCGCCCGGACCGTGGCCGAGAGGTAGCCGTGCGCCGCCGGATCATCTCCCTGACGGTGCTGGCCGCCCTGGTGGCGACCGTCCTGTTCGCGCTCCCGCTGGGCGTGGCCGTGATGCGGTACTACCGCGACGACACGACGTCGGACCTGGAGCGCGCCGCGGACACCGCCGCGCTGGCCGTCGCCCACGAGCTGACCGCCGGGCTGCCCCCGGTCGTCCCGCCGCTCGGCGGCGACGAGGCCGACGGGACGGTCGGGGTCTACACCCCGGACGGACGCCTGCTCGCGGGGCAGGGGCCGGCCGCCGGCGGCGCGATCGAGCGGCAGGCGGCCGAGGGCACCCAGGACGTCGTGACCGGCCGCCAGGGCGACGAGCTGGTCCTGGCCGTGCCGGTGGTCAACGGGGCGCGCCCGATCGGCGTGGTGCGCGCCGCGCTGCCGGTGTCCGACCTCTACCTGCGGATCGGGCTGACCTGGCTCACCATGGCCGCGCTGGCGGTGGCCGCGATCGGCGCGAGCTGGCTGATGGCCCGGCGCTCGACGAACCGGCTGGTCCGGCCCCTGGAAGAGCTCGCCGCCGCGGCCGAACGCCTCGGCGAAGGCGACTTCACCGCCCGCGGCCCCCGGGCCGGGATCGCCGAGATCGACCAGGTCGGCGAGGCGCTCGACGCCACGGCGACCCGGATCGGCGAGACGCTCGAGCGCGAGCGCGCGTTTTCCGCGGAGGCGTCCCACCAGCTGCGGACACCCCTGACCGGGTTGCGGCTGCAGCTGGAAGCCGCGCTGGAGACCCTGGCGAGCGATCCGTACGCGGCGATCCGCGCCGGGATCGCGTCCGCCGACCGCCTCGAACGCACCATCGACGACCTCCTGGCCCTGGGCCGCGAACGCCGGGCACCGCGGGCCGAGCTGGCGCTCGACGACCTGCTCGAAGAAGTCCGGCAAGCCGGGGAGGCGCTGCTCGCGCCGCACGGGCGAACGCTGAAGATCACCCACGAGGACCCGCCCCCGGCCCGCGCGGCCGCCGCCGCGGTCCGCCAGGTGCTCGGCGTGCTGCTGGACAACGCCGCGACGCACGGCCGCGGCACGGTCACGGTGCTGGCCCGCGACGCCGGGGACGCGCTGGCCATCGACGTCGCCGACGAGGGCCCCGGCCTGGGCGAGACGGACCCGTTCGCGACCACGGCCGGCGGTCACGGCATCGGCCTGCGCCTGGCCCGCAGCCTCGCCGAAGCGGAGGGCGGCCGGCTGCGCCTGAGCCTCCCCTGCCCGCCGACGTTCACCCTGCTCCTCCCCGCCGCCACCCCGCCCTGACGACGCAGGTACCCACGCCCCACCAGGCACCACCTGCCCACCAGGCACCACCCGCGCCCGTCAGGCAGTACCCGCGCCCCACCAGACCCTCACGCCTCGCCTGACTGCACCCTCACCCCCGCCGGACATCACCCACGCCCACCAGGCAGTACCCGCGCCCACCAGACCCCCGCGCCTCGCCTGACAGCACCCTCACCCCCCGCCGGACATCACCCACGCCCACCAGGCACCACTCGCGCCCGGCACCACTCGCGCCCGCCAGGCAGTACCCGCGCCCCACCAGACCCTCACGCCCCGCCTGACAGCACCCTCACCCCCGCCGGGCACCACCCGCGCCCGCCAGGCACTACCGAGCCCCCGCCGGACCACCCCGTGCCACACCGGGCTCCGCCGAACCCGACCAGGCATCACCCATGGTCTGCGGGCAACACTTGAACCCGCCAGGCACCGCCCGAACCCCACCAGACATCACTTGTGCCCGACCAGGCATCACCCGTGATCCAGCGGACATCACCCGTGACTCGAGAGGCATCAGCGTGTCGTCCTCGCCATCGTGAGTGATGCCTCTCCAATCACGGGTGATGCCCGTCTCAGCCCGCCACGCTCAGTGGAACGATTCGCCACGAACCGAGCGCGTTGTGCAATGAATCACCTGTGATTCATCTTTACGCGCAATGTTCCCCTGTTATGTGCTCCCACGACGGCGGATACGGTCGTCGGCATGACTCTGCGAGCCGCGACGGTGCGGCGGAAACCGGTCGCCGACCTGATCGCCGAAGGTGATCATGGCACGTTGAAGCGCTCGCTCGGCCTGGGCCAGCTCACCACACTGAGCATCGGCGCGACGCTGGGAAGCGGCATCTTCGTCGTATTGGGCGAAGCGGTCCCGGTGGCCGGGCCGGCGGTCGTGCTGTCGTTCGTGCTCGCCGGGATCACCGCGCTCTTCTCCGCGCTGTCGTACGCCGAACTCGCCGGCATGATCCCGCTGTCCGGTTCGTCCTACTCCTACACCTACGCCACGCTCGGCGAGCTCGTCGCCTGGGTCTGCGGGTGGTGCCTGATCCTCGAATACGGCGTCTCGGTGGCGTCGGTGGCCGTCGGCTGGGGCCAGTACCTCAACGAGCTCCTGCGGCTCGTCTTCGGGTTCGCCATCCCGGACGCGCTGAGCCAGCCGCCGGGCTCGGGCGGGATCGTCAACGTGCCGGCCATCGCCGTCGTGCTGCTCGCGATGGTGCTGCTGCTGTCGGGCGCGAAGGAGAGCGCGCGGGCCAACACGATCATGGTCGTGGTCAAGATCGCCACGCTGGTGCTGTTCTGCGCGATCGCGTTCACCGCCGTCCAGGCCAGGAACTACACGCCGTTCCTGCCGCTCGGGCTGGCCGGGATGAGCGCCGGCGGGGCGAAGCTGTTCTTCTCCTACATCGGCTTCGACGCGGCGTCGACCGCCGGCGAGGAGGCGAAGAACCCGCAGCGCGACCTGCCACGGGCGATCCTGCTCTCCCTCGGCATCGTCACGGTGCTGTACTGCCTGGTCGCCGTGGCCGCGGTCGGCGCGCTGCCGTGGCAGCGGTTCGACGGCCAGGAAGCCGCGCTTTCGCACGTGCTCGCGACGGTGTCGGACAACAAGCTGTGGGCCGCGCTGCTGGCCGTCGGCGCGATCGTGGCGATCTCCAGCGTCGTCCTGACCGTCCTCTACGGACAGACGCGCATCCTGTTCGCCATGTCCCGCGACGGGCTCGTCCCGAAGTCACTGTCCACTGTGGACGCCAGGACCGGGGCGCCGCGGACCAACACCCTGGTCGTCTCCGGGTTCGTCGCGGTGCTCGCGGCGTTCATCCCGCTGGGGAAGCTCGCCGACGCCACCAGCATCGGCACGCTCTTCGCGTTCGGCCTGGTCAACGTGGCCGTCCTGCTGCTGCGGCGGCGCCAGCCGGACACCCCGCGCAAGTTCCGCGTGCCGTTCTCGCCGGTCACGCCGATCCTGGGCGTGCTCTGCTGCGGCTACATGATGTTCAGCCTCGACGGCGCCACCTGGGTCGTCTTCGGCGCCTGGATGGCGTTGGGCCTGCTGATCTACTTCGGTTACGGCATCCGGAAGTCGCGGCTGTCATGAGGGTCGCCGTCCACCAGGGCCCGTTCGCCGAGCTGCCCGGCGCCGTCGCGGCCTCCGGCGCCGACCTCGTCGTCGCGGCCGAGATGATCACCACCGGCTACCACATCGGCGCGCGCACGCACGAGCTCGCCGAACCGGCCGACGGGCCCACCGCGGCCCGGATGTCCGCGCTGGCCCGGGAAACCGGCGCCGCGCTGGCCTACGGCTACCCCGAGGCCGACGGCGGGCACGTCTTCAACAGCGTCCAGCTGATCGACAACCAGGGAAGCCGCCTGGCGAACTACCGCAAGACGCACCTCTTCGGCGCGATCGACAAGGACTGGGTCGCGCCGGGCACCGAAGCCGTCGTGCAGGCCGACCTCGGCGGTGTCCGGGTCGGGCTGCTGATCTGCTACGACGTCGAGTTTCCCGAAATGGTGCGGGCGCACGCGCTGGCCGGCACCGAGCTGCTGGTCGCGCCGACCGCGCTGATGAGCCCGTACGAGCTGGTCGCCGACACCCTGGTGCCCGCGCGCGCCTACGAAAGCCAGCTGTTCGTCGCCTACGCGAACCGCTGCGACACCGAGCGGGAGCTGACCTACTGCGGCCGCTCCTGCGTCGTCGCGCCGACCGGCGAAGTCCTGGCCCGCGCCGGTGCCGGCCCGGAGCTCGTCCACGCCGAAATCACCCGGGACGCGCTCGTCGCGTCCCGGCTCGAGAACACCCACCTGGCCGACCGACGGCCCGACCTGTACCGAGGAACCACCGCATGACCTCCGCCGTTCCCACCGCGATCCACCACGACGAACCGGCGGGCCGCCCGATCACGATGTTCGGCCCCGACTTCCCGTTCGCCTACGACGACCACCTCGCCCACCCGGCCGGGCTGGGCTCGGTACCGCCCGAACGGCACGGCACCGAGGTGGCCGTGATCGGCGGCGGGCTCTCCGGCATCGTCACGGCGTACGAGCTGATGAAGCTGGGCTTGCGGCCGGTCGTCTACGAGATCGACGAAATCGGCGGCCGGCTGCGCACCGTGCGGTTCCCCGGCTGCCCCGACGACGTCGTCGCGGAGATGGGCGCGATGCGCTTCCCGCCCGCGTCGACCGCGCTCTTCCACTACATCGACAAGGTCGGGCTGCAGACGACGCCGTTCCCGAACCCCCTCGCGCCGGGGACGCCGAGCACCGTCGTCGACCTCAAGGGGCAGAGCCACTACGCGCGGACGCCGGCCGACCTGCCCGCGGTGTTCGGCGAGGTCGCCGCGGCCTGGGACCGGACCCTGGCCGAGCACGCGTCGTTCGCCGAGATGCAGACGGCGATCCGCGACCGCGACGCGAAGACGATCAAGCGGCTGTGGAACGAGCTCGTCCCGAAGCTGGACAACCAGACGTTCTACGGCTTCCTCTGCGACTCCCCCGCGTTCGCCTCGTTCCGCAACCGCGAGATCTTCGGCCAGGTCGGCTTCGGCACCGGCGGCTGGGACACCGACTTCCCGAACTCCATCCTGGAAATCCTGCGGGTGGTCTACACCGGCGCCGACGACGAGCACCGCAGCATCGTCGGCGGCAGCCGGCAGCTGCCGGTCCGGCTGTGGGAGCACGCGCCGCCGGAGCTCGCTTTCTGGCCCGCCGGAACCAGCCTGAGCACGCTGCACGGCGGCCGGCCGAACCCCGGCGTCACGCGGCTGCACCGCACCGCGCCGAACAACATCACGGTGACCGACACCGAGGGCCACATCCGGACGTTCCCCGCCGCCGTGTTCACCGCGCAGAGCTGGATGCTGCTGTCGAAGATCGAATGCGACGAAGCACTGTTCCCGATCGACCACTGGACGGCGATCGAGCGCACGCACTACATGGAGTCGTCGAAGGTGTTCGTGCCGGTGGACCGGCCGTTCTGGCTGGACCCGGACCCGGTGACCGGGCGCGACACGATGAGCATGACGCTCACCGACCGGATGCCGCGCGGCACCTACCTGCTCGGCGGCGACCCGGCGTCCCCCGCGGTCATCTGCCTGTCCTACACCTGGGCGGACGACTCGCTGAAGTGGCTGCCGCTGACCGTCGGCGAGCGCGTCGAGGTGATGCTGCAGTCGCTGCGCGAGATCTACCCGGGCGTCGACGTCCGGCGGCACATCATCGGCGACCCGGTGACCGTGTCCTGGGAGGCCGAACCGCACTTCATGGGCGCGTTCAAGGCCAACCTGCCCGGGCACTACCGCTACCAGCACCGCCTCTTCACGCACTTCATGCAGGACGAGCTCCCGGAGCGCTACCGCGGCCTGTTCCTCGCGGGCGACGACGTCTCGTGGACGGCGGGCTGGGCCGAAGGCGCGGTGCAGACGGCGCTGAACGCGGTGTGGGGCGTGCTGCACCACTTCGGCGGCGAAACGGACCCGGCGAACCCCGGCCCGGGCGACGGGTTCGCCGACATCGCGCCCGTCACGCTGCCGGACTGACATGCCCCGATCGTGGTACCCCGGCTGCCATCACGGGCGATCGAACTGCCCGGCTCAACGGGTCATGCGACGATGTGGGGCATGAACACCGAGCCGGCGCCACGATGGCGAAGACTGGAACCGGACGAACGGAAGGAACAGATCTTCACCTGCGCCGCGCGGCTGTTCGGTGACCGCCCCTACTCGGAAGTGTCCACTTCGGACATCGCGGCCGCGGCCGGTGTGGCGCGCGGGCTGATCAACCACTACTTCGGCACCAAACGCGAGCTGTACCTGGAAATCATCCGCCGTGCGCTGACCGTGCCGCGGCTGGCCGTCGAAATCCTGCCCGAAGGGCCGCTCGAACTGCGGGCCGACGTCGCGATCGACTGGTTCCTCGACATGGTCACCAGCCAGGAGCGGATGTGGCTGGCCGCGATCGCGCCCGAAGGCATCGGCCGGGACCTCGAAGTGGAGCGCATTCTCGAAGAAGCCGACCGGGAATCGGCCGATCGGGTGCTCGAAGCCGTCGGTCTGTCCAGCGAAAGCGAGCACGGGCCCGAGCTGAACGCGCTCGTGCGCGCGTTCGGCGGGATGGTGAAGTCGGCCGGGCGGGAATGGCTCGTGCGCGGCTCGCTGACCCGGGACCAGGTGCACCTGCTGCTGTCGAAGTCGCTGGTGACGCTGGTCGGCGAGGTCTTCCCGGCGATCCAGCAGCAGCCGCCGGCCCCGCGCCGGGGCGAGCCCGGCTAGCCCTCCGGAGGGCGTCACGGGCAGACCGAAGCCCCCGGCGCCACGAGGGGGAGGAGGGCGCCGGGGGCTTCGGGTCGATGGACGAACCACCGACGCAAGCTCACGGTACGCCGGGGCTCTGTCAAGTCGCTGTCAACCCGCTGGAGCCCTGGTCACGCAGCTCTTCCAGCCGGTGCGCGAGCCCGTCGAGGCACCGGTGCACGGCGTAGTCGTAGAGCTGCTCGTAGTACCCCGCCGCCAGGTCCGGGTCGCCCATCAGGTCGTGCATCGCCGAGCCCAGCTCGGCCATCCCGGGCAGGTCGGTGCGCTCGCGGTAGGTCGCGTACGTCTCGGTGTTGTCGATCCGCAGCGCGAGCGCCGACTCGCGGTCGTCCTCCATCGCGACGAACTGGCAGGCCGTCATCACCAGCAGGTTGTAGGCGAGCACGCTCTCGCGGCCGAAGCCGGCGGTCAGCAGCACGCCGACCCCGGCGTCGATGCTGCGAGTGGCCGCGTCGACCGACGGGCCGAACAGCGCGAGCCGCCGCGCGCAGCCCGGGTAGGTCCGCAGCACCCGGCGCAGCTCGGCGAGCAGCTCGGTGAACCACTCCTGCCACGGTAGCTTCGGGTCCGGCAGCCGCAGGAGGCCGACGACCCGGTCGACCACGGCGTTGACCACCGCGTCCCGGTCGCCCACGTGGTGGTAGATCACCGCCGGGTAGGCGTCGACGGCTCTGGCGAGCTGCCGCAGCGTCCAGTTGTCGAGGCCGGCTTCGGCGGTCAGCTGCGTGGCCGCGCTGACGACCTTGTCGGCGGTGATCGCCGGCAGTCCCGCCGCGGCCCGCGACCGGGGACGTTCTCCGGTACCCGATGTGGTCGGCATGGAGCGTTACGGTAACCGCATCGGCCGGGCCGATGCCAGCGACGCAAGTCTGGGGCAAGATCGGGGCATGGCACGCGCACAGGCCAACGGTCTCGAGCTCGAGTACGACACCTTCGGCGATCCGGGGGCTCCGCCCCTGGTCCTGGTGATGGGCCTCGGGGCCCAGATGATCACCTGGGAGGACGATTTCTGCCGGCTGCTCGCGGACCGCGGGTTCTTCGTGGTGCGCTACGACAACCGGGACGTCGGGCTCTCGACGTACCTCGACGACCTGCCCGCGCCGGACCTGGGCGCGCTCTTCGCGGGTGACCTGTCGACGGCGCCGTACCGGCTCTCGGACCTCGCGGACGACGCCGTCGGGCTGTTCGACGCGCTCGGCATCGCGAAAGCGCACGTCGTGGGCTCATCGATGGGCGGGATGATCGTGCAGCAGCTGGCGATCGACCACCCGGACCGGCTGCTGAGCGTCACGTCGATCATGTCGACCACCGGCGACCCGGCGGTCGGGCAGGCCGAGCCGTGGGCCCTGGCGGTGCTGACCCGGCCGCCGGCCACGACCCGCGAGCAGGCGCTGGCCGACAGCGTCGAGGGCTACCGGCGCCTCGGCTCCCCCGGGTACCCGGACGACGAGGCGTTCCTGCTGGCCAAGGCGACCCTGCACTTCGACCGCGCCCGCCACCCCGTGGGCACCCTGCGCCACGCGGCGGCGGTGATGGCCTCGGGCGACCGGACGTCCGGGCTGCACGACGTCCGGCTGCCGGCCCTGGTCGTCCACGGCGACGCCGACCCGCTGATCAACGTCAGCGGCGGCAAGGCGACGGCGGCGGCGATCCCGGGCGCGGAGCTGCTCGTGATCCCCGGGATGGGCCACAACCTGCCGCGGGCGGTCTGGCCGGAGCTGGCCGAGGCGATCGGGCGCGTGACGGGTCAATAAGACGTCAAAACCGGTGGCCGGGGCGTAGGGAACGCGTCCTGAGTCCTGTCGGCCGCCGGCGGCGGCGGTGCACTGGCGGCATGACAGGTGGTTTCGGGTTCCCGTTCGGCTGCGCAGCCGCGGTGGCCGCCGTGCTCGCGGCGCACGTGGCCGGTCCGAGTCCGTGGTACGCGCTGGTCACGCTGGGTCTGGTGGTGCTGGCGACGGCCCGCTGGACGACCTTCCGGGCGGCCCTCGGCGTGCTCGTGGTCGCCTGGGCGCTGGACGCGGGCTTCGTCCTGGGCCGGTTCGGCGAGCTGACCTTCGACGCGGCTTCGGCGTGGTCCGCGCTCATCCTGGCCGGCGCTCTCGCCCTGGGCCTGCTCACGGCCCGGCGCCCCCGGACACCGGTCCGGATCCCGGCCCCCCGCCGCCCGGAGGCCGCGGCCGAGCACCGGCCCGCACTGGTCCCCGACTCCCCCTCACCCACTTGAGACGACGCCGTGTCGTCCATCCAGGTACGCGTGTCGTCCGCCTGGGTACGCGTGTCGTCCACCTGGGTACGCGAACCCGCTTGGTCGGAGGGCGACTCGCGTGTTCAGCGGGTCGACACGCGTACCTGGGAGGACGACACGCGTACTTGAAAGGACGACACGCGTACCTGGAGGGACGACACGATGTCGGGTCGGGGACTGTCAGCTGGTGAAGTCCCAGCGGGTTGCGCCGTGGGGTTCGGCGGAGGCGACGCCGATGGCTCGGTGCAGGTCGAGGCGGTACAGGTGCCAGGGCGGTGCGCCCGCGCTGGGGGCGCTGTACGGCGCGGTGAGGGTGTCGTCCACCGCGGTCGCGGGCCAGCCGCCCTCGTGGTAGACCGCCGCCACGCGCTCGACCGTGGCGGGGTCGGTCACCCGGCCGGCCTCGCCTTCCAGCGTGAGGTCCAGGCCGCGCAGGCGCACCGAAACGACGCACACCGGGTTCGCGGCCAGGTTCCGCGCCCGGCGGGTGCCCGGCCCAGCCTTGAAGTACAGGGCGTCGTCGACCCACACGCCGCCGACTCCGGCGGAGTGCAGCCGCCCGTCGGGGCGGACGGTCGCCACGAAGAAGGTCAGGTCGGCGGTCGGGGTGTCGGCGGCGAGGATGTCGCGGGCCCGGCTCCACTCCAGCGGAGCGAACCCGTCCTGGGCGAGGTTCTTGGTCTTCGTCGGCTCAGTCATGACTACGCGTCGAACGACGTCCCGCCGGATCGACACGGGCCGCCGGGAAAATTTCGGCCAGGGTCCGGGCGCCGCCGGGATCGTCGTCCGAAGCCGCCGGGACGATCGCCAGTTCGTCGACGCCCGCCGCGGCGAAGTCGGCGATCTTCCTCGCGATGACGTCCCGCGAACCGAGCAGGCCGACCGCCGCGATCGCCGCCACCGGGACCGCCGCCAGCAGCTCACGCGGGTGCGGGCGCGTCCGCGCGAAGTCGACCAGGTCGCCGAACCCCTCCGCACGGAACATGTCCGCGTAGCCCGGCGCGGCGAGGTACCCGACGACACCCCGCCGGAGCTGCTCGATCGCGGCCTCCGACGGGTCCACCGCGCCGACCACCCACGCGGCCACCGGCGGCGGTGTGGTCCCCGCGCGCTCACACGCCTCGTGCAGGCCTTGGACCAGTGAGGCCGCGGCCGCCGGGCTGACCAGGTTGATCACCATCCGGTCGGCGTGCCGGGCCGCGACGTCCAGCGCGCGCGGGCCGAACGCGGCGATCGTCAACGGCGACTTCGGCGCGGGCAACCGCAGCCGATAGCCCTGCGAGCCGACCACCGAGCCGTCCACAGTGGACTTCGCGCCGCCGATCAGCTGCCTGACCGCGACCGCGGACTCCTCCAGCGCCGTCGCGGCGCGGTCGCGGGAGCGGCCGTGCCAGCCGCGCACCACGACGTCACTGGACGTCCCGAGCGCGACGCCGGTCTCGCGGCCGGTCAGCGCCGCCACCGACGCGACGCCCATCGCGATCGTCGCCGGGTCCCGCACCGTCACCGCGAGCGGCCCGAAGGTCAGCGCGAGAGAAGTGGCCGACCCGATCGCCGTGCCCAAGGCGAACGCGTCCCACGTCGCCATCTCGCCGATCCACAGCTCCGGGTACCCGGCCGCGTCCGCCGCGCGCGCCGTCTCCAGTGCCTCCTCCGGCGGGCGGTCCTGCCACAGGCCGAGTGACACCGAAAGCCTCATGCCGCACGCTCCACGAGTACCGCCGTTCCCGATCCCGCGGCTCCGCTGACCGCCGTGACACCGTAACGCCCGCCGCGGCGGGCCAGCTCGTCGACGCAACCCGCCAGCAGAATCGCCCCGGTGGCACCGAACGCGTGCCCCATCGCTATCGTGCCGCCGTTCACGTTGAAGACGTCGTCACCGAACCCGAGGTCGCGCCGGATCTTCAAGCACAGCGCGGCGAACGCCTCGGCGAACTCGACGACGTCCACTTCGGACGGTCGCACGCGGTGCCGCGCCAGCAGCCGCGAGACGGCCAGCTGCCCCGACAGCAGCATCCGGATCGGGTCGCTGCCCGCGGTCACCGATCCCAGCACGCTCGCTCGCGGCGTCAACCCCAGGCGCGAAGCGGCCGCGTCGGAGGCCAGCAGGACCAGCCCGGCGCCGTCGGCCAGCGAGGGCGACGTCCCGCGCGTGTGCAGCCCGCCGAACGACGACGGCAGCTCGGCCAGCGCCTCCGCGGACGTCGACGGCCGGACGTGCTCGTCGTGCGTCAACCCGGCCACCGGGACGAGCGACGCGTCGTAGCGGCCGTCCTTCCAGGCCGCCGCGGCGAGCTGCTGGGTCCGGAGGCCGTAGGCGTCCAGTTCCGCACGGGAGAAGCCCTCGTCAGCGGCCACCAGGTCGGCCGCGACGCCCATGGTGCCCGCGCCGAACCGTTCCTCGGTCCATAGTGGACCACCGTCGGTGAACATCGGGACGCGCGAGACGGACTCGACCCCGCCCGCCACCACGACTTCCGCCTCATCCGCGCGGATCAGCGCCGCGCCCAGGGCGACCGCGTCCAACCCGGACGAGCAGAACCGGTTGACGGTCATCCCGGCCACCGACACCGGCCAGTCCGCCGCCAGCACCGCCGTCCGCGCCAGGTTCGCGCCCTGCTCGCCGGTCTGCGACGCACAGCCGAGGATCACCTGGTCGACCGCCGCGGGATCAAGCCCGCGCGCAACCAGGGCGTCCAGAAGCGTGGTGACCAGTTCCAACGGCGGCACCGAAGCCAGCCCGCCACGCGGGGACGCCTTGCCGCGCGGTGTCCGCACGGTCAGCAGCACCGAAGCCGTCATCGGGTCACGATGGTCGTGACGACCGTGGTGAACGACCCGCCGACGTTGAGCGTCAACGCCGTCCGCGCACCCTCGACCTGGGTCTCCCCGGCCGTCCCGCTCACCTGGCGCGCCGCGTCGTGCAGCATGCGGACGCCGGTGGCGCCGACCGGGTGGCCGAGCCCGAGCAGCCCGCCGCTCGGGTTGATCCCGGCCGTGTCGAGGCCGCCGTCGGCGATGAACCGGCCGCCGCCGCCCGGCGGGGCGACGCCGAGGTGCTCCAGCGCAACGAGCCCGGTGATGGTGAAGCAGTCGTGCAGCTCGACGACGTCGAGTGCGTCCGGCCCGGGCACGCCCGCGCGCCGGTAGGCGTCGACGACGGCGCCGCGCAGCTGCGGGAACAGGTATTCGCCGCCGGTGGCGAGCTTCTCGGTGAGCCCGATGTGCGCGGTGCGGTGGCCGAACCCGGCGATGCGCGGGAAGTCGCCGCCGAGGCGTTCGGCGAACGCCGGCGAGGCCAGCAGGACGGCCGCGGCGCCGTCGGTGATCCGGCCGCAGTCCTGCTTGCGCAGGCTGCCCTCGATCACCGGGTTCAGCTCGTCGTCGGGCCCGAACGCGCCGTCCGGGAACTTCCAGTCCCGCGTCTGCGCCAGCGGATTCCTTGAAGCACAGGCGAAAGCGTGCTCGGCGAACTGACCGAGGTGCGCCGGGTCGACGCCGTACCGCGCGTCGTAGGCGGTGGCGACGTCGGCGAACAGCGCGGGCCACGGGAACTTCGCGTCGACGGCCTCGTGGCCGGCCCACGCGGCGGACCCGAGGTGTTCGGCGGCGCGCTGCCCGTCGGTGTTGCGCATCAGCTCGACGCCGACGACCAGCGCGAGGTCGTACCGGCCCGACTCCAGGTCGGCGCAGGCGGCGAGCACCGCCGTGCTGCCGGACGCGCACGCGGCTTCGTGCCGGGTGCTGGGCACGCCGTCGAGTTCGGGCACCGCGGCCACCAGCAGCCCGCCCAGCTGGGCTTGCCCGGTGAACAGCTCCGCGGCGAGGTTGCCGACGTGCGCGACACCGACGTCCGCCGCCGACACACCGGCGTCCGCGAGCGCGGCCGGCACGACCTCGGCGAACATCTCGAGGATCCCGCGCCCCTCCTTCGCGAAGTTGCGCGCGAAGTCGGTCTGCGCCCCGCCCAGCACGAACACCGTCATGGCCTCACTCCAGACTCTCCCGCAGCTGCCGTTTCAGGATCTTCCCCACCGGGTTGCGGGGCAAGGCGTCCGCGTACTCCAGGCGTTCCGGCAGCTTGAACGCGGCGACCTTCCGCTCACGCAGGTAGGCCACCAGGTCCTCGAGCGACGGCTTGCGCTCGCCGGGCACGACGACCGCGCACACCCGTTCGCCCATCACCTCGTCGGGCACGCCGACGACGCCGACGTCCGCGACGTCCGGGTGCCCGGCCAGCAGGCCCTCGACCTCGGCGGGCGAGATGTTCATCCCGCCCCGGATGACCAGGTCCTTCGCGCGGTCGACGTAGCGCAGGAACTCGCCGCGCTCACCGGCGATCTCGAAGACGTCGCCGGTGCGGAAGTGCCCGTCGTCGTCGAAGGCCGACGTGTCGAGCGGTTCGCCCAGCTGCCCGAGGTACCCGGCGAAGACCGTCGGCCCGGCGATGTGCAGCACGCCGGGGTGCCCGGGTCCGGTCACGTGCTCACCGGTCACCGGGTCGTGCAGCCGCACCGACGTCCAGCCGGCGACCGGGGTCGACCAGGTGACGTCGGAGGCGTAGTTCGGGAAGAAGCTCGCGCGCTGTTCCGGGTCCGGCAGGTCGATCGGGCCGGACAGCAGCGCGGTGCCTTCGTTGGACCCGAAGAAGTTGATGATGTCGATCCCGTACCGCTCGGCCCAGGTGCGCACCAGCCACGGGGAGAGCGGCGCCGAACCGGACCCGATCTTCCGCAGGGCGGAGATGTCCACTCCGGACAGGATCTTTTCGTTGTGCAGCAACATGGTGAGCAACGCGGGCGGCGCGAGCGTGTAGGTCACGCGCTCGGCCGCGAGCTGGCCGAGGAACACGGGCAGGTCGAACGGGTGGTGCGGCACGAACACCGCGCCGGTCTGCAGCCACGGCAGGAACATCCCGCCGATGCCGGCCATGTTCGTCATCGGGAACGGCGACAGCAGGACGTCGCCGCTCGTGATGCCGGCGGCCTGCGTGCAGCCGCCCGCGGTGGCGAGCCAGTCGCCGTGACAGCGCGGCACCGCCTTGGGTTCGGCTTCGGTGCCGGACGTCCAGCAGATCGTCACGCAGTCGTTGACATCGGTGTCCAAACCGGACAGGTATTCGTCCAAAGCGGACTTGTCCGCCGTGGACAGTGGTGCTTCGGGCCAGGACAGGGCGCCGGGCGGGGGGGGGGGCCCCCCGGCGCCGACGCACCCGCCCCCCCGCGCCCCAGCCCCCAGCCACAACGGGAGAGCGGGGGGGTGGGGGAGAGTGTTT
>NZ_JBICSQ010000059.1:0-57145 GCF_043197175.1 Amycolatopsis sp. NPDC049252 | reverse complement strand
ATGCTCGCGCTGGTCGGGGCGCACCTGGCGCTGGTGTGGTACCAGAAGCACACCCAGTTCCCGGGGGTGCGCCGCAAGGAGACCAACGTCGTCGGCGTCCGGATCATGCCGTACTTCGCCCTCAAGGGCGGCGCGTTCTTCGTGATCGTGCTGGGTGTGCTGGCCCTGATGTCCGGCCTGCTCCAGATCAATCCCGTGTGGAACTTCGGGCCGTACAACCCTTCCCAGGTCTCGGCCGGGTCCCAGCCGGACTGGTACATGGGCTGGGCCGACGGAATCCTGCGGATCTGGCCGGCCTGGGAGCTCTACCTCGGCAACCACACCGTGCCGCCGGTCTTCTTCGCCGGCGCCATCGGCATCGCCGTGCTGGTGACGCTCCTGCTGAGCTATCCCTTCATCGAACGGAAGCTCACGGGCGACCACGCGCACCACAACCTGCTGCAGCGGCCGCGTGACGTCCCGGTCCGCACCTCCATCGGCGCGATGGCCATCACGTTCTTCCTCGTGCTCACGCTGTCGAGCTTCAACGACATCCTCGCCGTCCAGTTCGACGTCTCGCTCAACGCCCTGACCTGGGCCGGGCGGATCGGCCTGCTCGTCGGCCCGCCGGTCGCGTACTTCGTCACCTACCGGCTCTGCGTGGGCCTGCAGCGGGCCGACCGCGAGGTGCTGGAGCACGGCGTCGAGACGGGCATCATCAAGCGCCTGCCCCACGGTGAGTTCATCGAGATCCACCAGCCACTCGGCGGCGTCGACAGCCACGGCCACCCGGTCCCGCTCGAATACCAGGGCGCGTCCGTGCCGAAGAAGATGAACAAGCTGGGCACCGCCGGCCACGCGGTCCCGGGTTCCCTGCTGCGCCCGGACCCGGACGACGAAACCCGTGCGCTGCAACGAGAGCGCCGGTGACCGCGTCGGCCGGCCGACCACCTCGAGCACCACCGGCCACACCGTCCCGGGTCCCCTGCTGCGCCCGGAACCCGACCACCAAACCCTTGCGCTGCAACGAAACCACCGGTGACCGCGAGACCGGTCAGCTGCCGAAGGCGCCCAGCGCGCCGGTGAACGACGGCGGGAGCGGCTCGCCCACCGTCGGCAGCCCGCGCCAGCCCGGGCCCGCCGGGCGCACCGGGACGCCGTCGGCACTCAAACGCGTAGGAACCGCACGTCCGCCGATTCGAGCACTACCCGGCCACACCGTCCCGGGTCCCCTGCTGCGCCCGGAACCCGACCACGAACCCTTGCGCTGCAACGAAACCACCGGTGACCGCGAGACCAATCAACTGCCGAAGGCGCCCAGCGCGCCGGTGAACGACGGCGGGAGCGGCTCGCCCACCGTCGGCAGCCCGCGCCAGCCCGGGCCCGCCGGGCGCACCGGGACGCCGTCGGCACTCAGGACGCGCAGGAACCGGACGTCGGCCGACTGCGCGGTCA
The DNA here is from genome assembly GCF_043197175.1 of Amycolatopsis sp. NPDC049252. Classification (NCBI taxonomy): domain Bacteria; kingdom Bacillati; phylum Actinomycetota; class Actinomycetes; order Pseudonocardiales; family Pseudonocardiaceae; genus Amycolatopsis; species Amycolatopsis sp. NPDC049252. Next base: position 55,711 of record NZ_JBICSQ010000059.1, on the reverse strand, counting down.
TCGACCACACCACTACGTCGCGCGGGGCGAACCGGGCGGACATCGCCCGCAGGACGTCGACCGAAACCGGGCCGCTCAGGAACGCGGCCGCCGCGCCGTCGTCGCTCAGCGCCGCGCTGAGCATCTTGACCGGCAGCTCGTGCCGCTCGGTCGGGCCGCAGACGAACAGCACCGGCGCCGAACCCGGACGGGCGACCGCCGGGGCCGCGTACCGGTCGATCGCCGCGGAGGCCGTGGTGGCCAGCGCCCATTCGGCGACCATCGCGTTGCGATCGTCGTGCTCGGCCCAGCGTTCGCCGATGGCGCGCAGCACCGGCGCGACGACCTCGGTCCACGTCTTGGCCACGCCCAGGCTGGTGAAGGCGTCGTCGACCAGTGCGCCGATCGTGGGCAGGTCGAAGGACTCCGCGGCTTCGGCGAGCCGCTCCCGGCGCCGCCGGACGGTCGTCTCGGCGGCCGACCGCGACAGCACGAGCCGGGCCGCGTCGCGCGCGCTGGTCCCCTGCGCCTGCAGCGCCCGCATCCGGCGCAGCCGCTCGACGTCCTCCGGGGTGTACCGGCGGCGGTTGTTGCCCTCCCGCTGGGCGGCGCCGATCCCGTAGCGCTTCTCCCACGTCCGCAGGGTCACCTGGGACACCCCGAGCGCCCGCGCCACCTCACTCGAGCCGAGCGAACGTGCTTCGGACGTATCGGTCACGTCATCTCCCGGTGTTCGCGTGCCACAGCATACCGTTGCATCGCGGCTGCATCGCGGAACGAAGGGGCTACGGCTCACGGCTCCGGCGCGGTCATGGCCCAGCGCACCGCCTTGACCAGGGCGCCGGCCGCCAGCCGGACGGCCGTGGCCTCCGCCACCGGCAGGTAGGGCAGGCGCAGCGGAGCCCGGGTCCACACCGGCAGCATCGCGACCGCGGACGCCGCGAGCACGGCGTACGGAACCCTGGCGGGCCAGGGAATCGGCGGGGTGACGAGCAGGAACCGGGCCGCCTGTCGCGCGTCCTGGCCACCCCGCAGCTCCGGCCGGTACGCGGCCAGCGCCCGGTCGAGCTCGGCCCGCGTCCGTGGTGGCTCGAGGACGCCGAGCTTTTCGGCGACCAGCGCGGTCTCCGCGACGTAGCGGTCGCAGCCCGCCTCGTCGAGCGGATGGGCGCCGTAACGCTGGTGGGCCCGCAGGAACGAGTCCGTTTCCGCGACGTGCACCCACTTCAGCAGGTGCGGGTCATCGGCCCGGTAGGGCTGCCCGTCCTCGGTGGTGCCGCGCACGCGCCGGTGCACGCCCCGCACGACCGAAACAGCTCGCTCGGCGTCCTCGGCGGTGCCGAACGTCGTCACGGCGAGGAACGTGCTGGTGCGCTGCAGTCGCCCCCACGGGTCGCCCCGGTACCCCGAATGGGCGGCCACGGCGGCCATCGCCGACGGGTGCAGCGACTGCAGCAGCAGCGCGCGCAGCCCGCCGACGAACATCGCCGTGTCGCCGTGCACCCGGCGGATCGCGCTGTCGGGGGCGAACCAGCGCGGTCCGGGCGTGTGGTGGATCCGGTCCCGGTTGCGTGGCCCGTCCGGGCCGGCCACCCGCGCGAAGAGCGCGTCCCGAGCCCGTCCCCGTACCTGCGCGACGCTTGTCATCGGCCCCGATCTCCGTCCTGCCGAACCGCAACTTCGATGCAACTGCGATGCAGATTCAGCTCGCTGTCGACATTCCCATCTCGCCCGAGCGACCTTTCCCCACCCAGCCTACCTGCCGAAACTCGGCCATCACGCCGATCTGACGGGGACTCCGCAGTGGATCACCGCCCGCCGGGCGCGGGCGACCGCCGGAGCTTCCGCCTAGATTTGCATCGTCCTTGGATCGACGGCCGGAAGGTGACCCATGGCCGAGAGCAAGCTGCGCGCCGCCTCGCGCGGGCCACGCCCGGCGAGCAGCCGCCGCGCCGCCGCCCGGGTTCGATGAGCCGTCGCGAGCACGGCGGCCATGGCGCCGGTGACCGCCTGCGGGGTCAGGCCGTGCGGGTCGAGCACCCGGCCGGCCGGGATGCGCTCCAGGTCGTGGGCGACGGCGAACTGGTCGCTGGAAAACGGCAACGCGAGCGCCGGGACGCCCGCCGCGAGGCACTCGGTGAAGGTGTTGTTGCCGCCGTGGTGCACGACGGCGGCGGCGCGGGTCAGCAGCGCCCGCTGGGGCACCTGGTCTTCGACCTCGACCCGGTCGTGCTCGGTGAAAGCCGCCCGCACCGCTGTGGCGCGGTCCCCGGCCGCCACCAGGACCGCGACGTCGGGGATCCGGAGGAGGCCGGTCACGACGGTGCGGAGCACGTCGTCGCGGGCCGACAGGAACGTGCCGAAGGAAACCAGCACGAGCCGGCGCCGCCCGCCGCCGGTCAACCGGTCGATCCGCCCCTCCCAGCCGTCGGTCAAGCGGGTCTGCCCGACGTCACTGCAGTGCCCGGCGAACCGCAGCGCCGGTCCACGCGGCAGGTCCGGCAGCCACGGCAGCTCGGGGTAGTTGAACAGCACCGCCTCCGCGGACGTCAGGCCGAACGCGCTGGGCGGCGCCGGCCGGGCCGGGGCGTGCTCGGCCAGGAACGCCGTGAACAGCTCGGTGAACAGCCGGTCGTTGGCCTCCGCTTCGGCGCGGAGGCGAGCCAGCTCCCCGGCACCGGGACGGATCGCGTCCGGCCAGTACGGCGGCAGCCCGAAGAAGCGCCCGGGACCTTCCAGGACGTAGCCGGGGTGACCGGGGCAGTAGGCCGCCCAGCGGCGGCCGAGGGCGTGGAGCGCCAGGGTGACGGCGTAGGCCAGCTGGTCGACGAGGTACCAGTCCGGCCGGAACCGGTCGTCGAACTCCCGCACCGAAGCCAGCACCGCGGCGGGATCGGGCAGCATGTCGGCCCGCCGGTGCCGGGCCTGGGCGAGCAGCGCCGGGATCGCGCCCGCCCGCGTCGCGTCGAGGAATTCGGTCAGTCGGGCCGCGCCGGCGGCTTCCTGCCGGGTCCGCTCGGCGATGCCGGTGTTGGCGTTGTCCCCGAACGCGAGCACGCCGAAGGGCAGCCTGTGCTCCTCGGCCAGGCCCGCGAACGCCGGCGCGCACGCGAAGGTCACGTCGGCGCCTTCGGCCGCGAGCGCGGCGCCGACCGTCGCGAGTGGACGCGCGTGCGACGCGAACGGCGGGCTCACCACCGCGATCCGCGGTCCGGTGGATGCGTTCATCCACACCTCCTTCTCCGTCCCCACCGACCCTACGGCCTGAGCACGGGAGCCCAGCTGTGACGATTTCGGCGACGACGACCACCACGCACCCCGCCGACGCGGTGGCCCGGCTGCGCGCGCTCGGCCCCGGGGCTTCCCCGGACCGGATCGACGACGTCCGCTCCGCCTTCCACCCGTCGTTCGCCGTCCCGGCGCTGATCGAGTACGCCGGTGTCCCTCCGGTGCGGCACGACCCGGACTCCGTGTTGGCCGCCCTGCGCGCACTCGCTCGCGCACCGGTCGCCCCGGCGCCCGCCGAAGTCCTGGCGGCCACCCCGGAAACCGGCGACGAGCCGATCGACTCCCTCGCGACGGCGGTCGCCATGGACGTCTTCGGTGACGCTGTCGCCGCACACGGTGCGGCGGCCGCCGCGGGGGCGATCGGCGCGGCGTCGGCCGGTGCGTCACCGCGCCGCCGGATCCTGCTGCTGGACCTCGCCGAACGCCACGCACTCCGCTGTTTCCCGGTGCCGGACGTGATCGCCGGCATCGACGGTGACCGCGGCCACCGGCACGCGGCGTTGCGCTACTTGTCCCAGTGCGCCGGAGACCCGCGGGCAGCCGAAGCCATCGCGTCGGTCCGCGAGCGAACCGACGACCCCTACGACCGCGTCCTGGCTTCGATCTGCCTGGCCCGGCTGGCCGGCGTCCCCGACGGCGCTCCCTTGTGGACGGTCCCGCCGCCGGACCGGCCGGGGCTGACCGTGGCCCAGTCGATGCTGCTGGGCTCGTTCGACCACCCGGGCGCCGGCGCCAGCGGCGGGCTGACGGTCCTGCTGCGGCACCTCGGGCACGCCCTCCCCCGCCGGCCCGGGATCGCCCGGGTGGTGACGCTGACCCTGCTGGGCCGGGACGGCCTGGCCGAGGGGCCCGCGTTGGCCGAGCCCGACGGGACCGGGCACGTGGTGCTGCGGCTCCCGGTGGACGCGGCGGGAGCGCCGGCCCAGATCGACCTCTCCCGGCACCGCGCGGCGATCACGTTCCTGGCCCGGCAGCTGCTGTGGCTTTCGGGCTGCACGCCGGACGTCGTCCACGTGCGGTACTCCGACGACGGAACCGCCGCGATCGCCCAGGCCGCCCGCGCCCTCGGCGCCCGCACCGTGTTCACCCTCACCGCCGACCCGCACCGCTCGCTCGCCGAGCGGCACGCCGCCGCCGGTCCCGCTGATCCCGCCGCCGCCCGGTTCGACCTGCACCGGATGTACACCGCCGACCGGCTGGTCGCGACCGTGGACACCCTGCTGGGGTTGCCCGGCCGTCCCGAAGGCGAGCTCTCCGGGTACTTCCCGCGGCTGCGGGGACGGGAACCGGAATCCGTCGCCGAAGGGATCCCCCTGCTGCCCCGCGTGCCCACGGCCGAAGCCCGCCAGCAGCGGCTCGCCGAGTCCCTGTTCGCCCCGTCCCCCGGCCTGCCTCGGCTGGGCGACGCCGCCCGCGGCCTGCCGATCGTCCTGTGCGTGGGCCGGCTGCATCCGGTCAAGCAGCAGGACCTGCTGGTCGAGGCGTGGCTCACGCGCGGCCTGCACCGGCAGGCCGCGCTCGTGCTCGTCGGCGGTGACCCGGCGGCCCCGACCGCGGAGGAAACCCACGTCCTCGGCCGGATCCTGGCCCTGTCCGAAGAACACCCCGAAGCGGCGGGACGGCTGGCGGTGCTGCCCGCACTCGGCAACGACGACGTCCGCCTGCTCGAACACGGCCTCACCCGGTGGCTCCCGGCCCCGACTCCCCACCTCTACGTGTGCCCGAGCCGGAAGGAGGAGTTCGGCATCGCCGTGCTCGAAGCGATGGACGCGGGCCTGCTGGTGCTCGGCCCGCGCCGCGGCGGCCTCGGCCACTACGTCGAGCACGGCCACAACGGGATGCTGGCCGACACCGGGACGCTGAGCCGCTTCGCCGACGGGCTGGCCGCGTTCGTGCGCGCCGCGGCCGGCGATCCCGTCCGGGCGCGGGCCGCCGCGGCCGCCGGCCGCGCCACCGTGGCCCGGCGGTTCGGCATCGACCGGGTCGCCGGGCGCTTCGCCGACGTCTACCAGCACAGCGTCGCCACGCCCCGGGCGAGGCAACCGTGAGCCCGGCCCGGCCCGCCAGGCGCGCTCACCCGGCTCGGCCTAGCGTGCCGGGCATGTCGTCCGCCACGCCGTCGCCGGCCACCGTCGCGCTGAGCTGCACCGTCCTGGGCGGGACCGGGTTCGTCGGAACGGCGCTGGTGACCGACCTCGCCGCCGCGGGACACCGCGTCCGCGTCCTCAGCCGCGGCCGGGAGCACCCCTTCCCCGCGGGGGTCTCGACGGTCCGCGGAGACGCGGCGGACAGCGCCGCGCTCGAAGCCGCCGTGCGGGGCGCGGACGTGGTCTTCCACCTGGTCCATTCCCTGCGCGAACCGGACTTCGCCGAGCGGGACCGCGCCATCGCCGGGCGCCTCGTCGCGCTGAGCGCGGCCGCCGGGGTCCGGCAGATCGTCTACCTCGGCGGCCCGCGCCCGGGTGCGGCGACGTCGCCGCACCTGGCGTCCCGCTCCGAGGTCGCCGACATCCTGCTCGCCGGGCCGGTCCCGGCCGTGGCGCTGCAGGCGTCGATGATCCTCGGCCGCGGGTCGGCCGGGCTCGAACTGCTCGCCCGGACGGCGCGGCTGCCGATCCGGCCCCGGCCGGGCTGGACCGCCCGCCGCAGCTGGCCGGTCGCGCTCGCGGACGTCCGGCACTACCTGCGCGCGGCCGCCGCTGCCGCGCCGGTGCGCGGCCGGCTCGACGTGAGCGGTCCCGAACTGATCAGCTACGACGACCTCGTGCGCCGCTGCGCCCGGGTCCTGCGCCGGCCGGGTGCTCTCGCCCTGCCGGCCCCACTCTGGTCGCACGCGGCCGCCGCGCTGGTCGCCGGCCTCGCCTCACCCGTGCCCGCGTCGGTGGCGGCGCCGTTGTTCGCGTCCCTCGACCACGACCTGCTCCCCGTCGACGTCCCCGTGGAGACCGTCCTGCCCGCGCCGCCCGGCGGCCCGGCGAGCCTCGACAACGCGCTGCGCGCCGCGCTCGGCGCCCCGGCCGCGACCGCGCCGTCGGGGCGGTCGTACCTCGGCGAGCACACGGTGCGGACCGACGCCGCCCCCGACCGCGTGTGGCGGGCCATCACCCGCCTCGGCGGCGAGCACGGCCGGTTCGCCCCGGCACCGGCCTGGGCGCTGCGCGGGTTGCTGGACCACGCGCTGGGCGGCGTCGGGCTCTACCGCGGCCGGCCCGATTCCCCGCGGCCTGGCGACGTCATCGACTCCTGGACCGTCCGGCACCGCGACGACGCCGCCCGGGAACTGGTCCTGGGGGCCGACATGCGCCTGCCCGGCGACGCGGAGCTGACCTTGCGCGCCCAGCCCGTGGCGACCGGGACGAGCCTGCGGCAGCAGGTCCGGTTCACCCCGTCCGGACCACTCGGGGACGCCTACTGGCACGTGCAGAAACCGCTGCACGACCTGGTTTTCGCGGTGCTGGCTCGCTCGATCGTGCGGGAGGCGGGCCGCTCGGAGCGATGAACCGCTTGCTCCGTCACGAAATCGCCGCCACGCACCGGCAGGCCCCGGCCGCGTGGTGGACCCGGACCGGGTCGGCCGGGGAGAACTCCTCCCGGGCCTCGCCGCCGAAACCTATCCTGATCACGTCGGGCGAAGGCACGTCGAGCACCGTTCCACGGCGGACCCGGCGGCGCCCGTTCGCGGGGTCGGGCGCGCCGAACACGAGCACGCGGTCGCCCGGGGCGAAGTGGTTCCAGTACCCGCCCTCGAGCGTGCGCCAGGCGACCGCGAACGCGTGCTGGACCGCCGTGAAGTCCGCTCCCAGCGCCACCGCCAGCCGCAGCAGGACGGTCTTCGGCGGGGGTGCGACCGGATGACCGATCTCCTCCGGCGTGACCCACGACTGCAGGTACAGCGCGGGCATCCGCGCGCGGTCGGAGATCGACTGCACCGACCACCCCGGCCGGTGGCACTCGAAGAGCTCGGCGACGCGCGACTCGGACTTCACGACTCCTCCTGAAAACCCGGCGGGGGTGACCGCGCGGAAACGCGCCGGACCGTCGTGGTTCACGGTCGGCTGATCGTCGACCAGAACCTCGTCAGCATCGAGGCACCACGGGCCGGATCCTCGGTCATCCACCAGTGGCCCAGCCCGTCGAGGACCGCGACCCCGGCCCCCGCGCGGGCCGCCGCCCGGCGGCGTTGCTCCTCCGTGCCGACGACGTGGTCCGCCGTCGCCAGCACGGCCAGGCCCGGGCGAGCCGCCGCACGCTCCAGCTCGAGCCCGAGACCGGGCGCGCCCGCTTCGGCGGCCGACCGGTACAGGGCGAGCACCGCGCGGCCCATCTCCTCGCCCTGGCCCGTTGCCACCCGGGCCGCGACCTGGCGGGCCATCCCCCGCCCCGCCAAGGTTTCCGTGCGTTCCGCGACCGTGCCGCCGAACCGGGCCGCGACGTCGGCCTCACCGATGCCGGGTGTCTGCCAGCGGCGGGCCAGCTCGTGCCACTCGTAGCCGGGGTCGTAGATTCCGAGCACGTCGCTGACCCAGCTGCGCACCAGGTCCGGGCGGCTCAGCACCACGTTCACCACGTGCCCGCCGCCGACGTCGTGGCCGACCAGGTCCACCGGCTCGCCGAACGCCGACAGCTCCTCGACCAGCCAGTCGCGGTACTCCGCGTGCGTGGCGCCGAACCCGGCCGGCAGCGGTGCGCCGAACCCGGGTGGCGACAGGCACACCAGGTCCGAACGGGCGGTGGCCAGCTCGGCCAGCAACGGTTCCCAGACCGCCGCCGTCTCCGGGTTGCCGTGCACGAACACCGCGGGCATCAGACGGCGACCGGGCTGGTCGGCTGCAGGACCGACTCCACCAGCGCGTCACTGCGCAGGTGGGCGACCGCCTGGTAGTCGGGGTCGCGGATCATGGCGGCGAACGCCCGCCGATCCGGGTAACGGACCAGCACCACCATGTCCCAGGCCTGCCCGTCCTCGGCGACCAGCGCTCGCCCGCCGTCGCCCAGGTATTCCAGGCTCAGGCCGTAGCGGGCGTTGATCGACTGGCCGAGTGCCTCCGCGTAGCGCTGGTAGCTTTCGCGGCCGCCGTCCGGGCGGAACCGCAGCAGGTTGAGCATCACGACCGGGCCGCCCGGGTCGTCGGCGAGCAGGGCGTCGAGGGCGCGGTCGTCGATTTCGATCATCAGGAACCTCCTGGTTCGGAGCACCACTCAAACATACTTGTTGGCCACCACGCAAGTTAGTTTGGTAGACTCCGGTCATGCCGACGAGCACCCGCCGCACCCAGCAGGAACGCCGCGACCAGGCCGAAGCCGCCCTCCTGGCCGCGGCCGCCGAACTGGTCGTCGAGCAGGGAGTGCGCTCGCTGACGCTGGCCCGGGTCGGGGAACGCGCCGGGTACAGCCGCGGCATCGTCACCCACCACTTCGGCGCCAAACAGACGCTGGTCGAACGGCTCGCCCGCGCCACCCAAGCCGGATTCGTGCCGGGTCTCGGCGGCCTGGCCCCCGGACTCGACCGCCTGCTGCGGCTGCTCGACGGCTACCTGGGCGAACTGGGCTCGCTCGGCGTGTTCAACCAGGCTTTCCTGTTGCTGTGGGCGGAAGCCGCGACGCAGCCCGAGCTGACCCCGATCTTCCGCGAGCGGGACGAGGCCTTCCGCGCCGACCTGCGCGAAGACGTCGAGGCGGGCATCGCGGACGGCACCATCAACCCCGAAGCCAGTGCCGGCGACGTCGCGGTGGCCGTCGTCGGGCAGCTCCGCGGGATCGCGCTGCAACGGCTGCTCGATCCGGAGAGCGTCGACACCGAACAGCTGCGCCGCAGCGTCACCGGATTCTGGCACCGGGCCCTTCGCGCGCCGGCCACCTGACAGCCCTTCACCGCGTGGCCCGTACCCGTCGCCGGCATCGTCCTCATCGGAGGCTCGACACGGCTACGAAACGCTTCCCGGCCGGCTGCGCACGGACAACGGACCGCGCCGGACCACCGTCCCCCGCGCGGCCAGGGCGAGGCACAGCAACGCCAGTCCCGCGACGAGCAGCAGGGCGTGGTGGTGCCCGGGCGCGGCGAGCGCCGGCACGACCGGCACCGCGGCGATCGGCCACGGCCAGATCGCCCGCCAGGAGTGACTGCTGCCGCCGAGGACGAGGGCCGACCCGACCAGGAACAGGACGACCCCGGCGGCCAGGATCCAGCCGGCGGCCGACGGGAGCGCCGCCTCCGGGTGCAGCACGAGCTCCTCGACGCCGACCCCGGCCAGCACGATGCCCAGGGCGAGCGGCAGGTGGCCGTAGACGAACAGGTCGTGGCGTTCGTCGGCGGGCGCGCCGTCCCGGGTTTCGTCGTCGCGCCGGCGCAACGCCGCGGCACCGACGGCGGCCGCGGTGTCGAAGTAGATCCACCACATCGCGGCGGCGATGACGAATCCGGCGAGGCCGACGGCGACCGCGGCCGGACTCCACCCGGCGTCGCGCACGCCGATGGCCGCACCGCCCACGGCCTCCCCGAGGACCAGGATCACGAAGAGCCCGAACCGCTCCGGGAGGTGCTCCAGGTGCAGCGGGAGGTGGTTGTCGCGCCACGTCGCGACGACCGGGCCGACGGCGTCGACGGCGACCGCCGCGCCCCACAGCCAGAACCGGGCCGGTCCCCCGGCGGCCAGTGACACGGCCCACAGGACCGAGCTCAGCCCGAGGGTGGCGAGGTAGACGCCGATGGTGCTCCGGGCGTCGGGGACGTGCCGCCACGCCCGGGCGTGGAGCACCAGCAGGATCACCCGGCCGGCGAGGAAGCACACCGCGAACGCCGTGGAGAAGGACGAAGTCGCGGCCGCGGCGCTCGCGGCGCACCCCGCGATGGACAGCGTCGCCGCGAGTTTGCCGATCCGGAACAGGACGTCGTCGGTGTCGAACCGGTTGGCGTAGAGGGTGAAACCCACCCAGGACATCCAGACGGCGACGAACAGCGCGACGAACGTGCCGAGCCCGGACCACGTCAGGTGCTTGAGGAAAGCGACCGCGAGCTCGTTCACGACCAGGACGTAGGCGAGGTCGAAGAACAGCTCGAGGTTGCTCGCCGACGCCTCCTGGCCGGTCCGCAACGCCGGCGGCCGGACCATCGGCTCGCGTTCGGTGTCCGCACTCACGAGCACCTCCTGTCCTCGGGGCGGGGTCGTCCCGGGCTACCCGCCCTCGCGACGGCGAACCCTCCTTCCCGGAACCGAGTAGCGGCCTGCACATTGGGTAACCAGCGAATCCAAGGACCCAGGGAGGCCGAACCATGCCCGACCCCGAAAACCGGCTGCCCGAGGAGAACTCACACGACGGGGGCACCTTCGCCGACGCGGAAGCCGCCGCGGCCGAGCTCAGCACCACGGACCAGCCGCTGGGAGCCACGGGAAAACCGCTCAACCGCCGTTCGCCGTTCCTGATCGGCATGGCCGGCGCCGCCGGCGTCGCCGTGATCTACGCGCTCGTGCAGATCATCGCCGGCCTGCAGGACGTCCTGGTCCTCATCGGGCTCGCGCTCTTCCTCGCCATCGGCCTCGAGCCCGCCGTCGCCTGGCTGACCCGGCACCGCTTCCCCCGCTGGCTCGCCGTCACCACCGTCTTCGTCGTCGGCCTGCTCGCCATCGGCGGGTTCCTCACCGCGGCGATCCCCGTCCTGGTCGAGCAGGCCACGCAGTTCGTCTCCAAGGCGCCCGGCTACCTCCACGACGCCCAGAACCACAACACCGCCCTCGGCCAGCTGAACGAACGGTTTCACCTGCAACAGCAGCTGGAAAGCCTCGTCAGCGGTCCCGGCATCGGCAGCGGGCTGCTCGGTGCCGGCCAAGCCGTGTTCAGCGCCCTGACGAACGTGCTGCTGCTGGCCGTCCTGACCGTCTACTTCCTCGTCGACCTCCCCCGCATCCGCGCCGGCGGCTACCGGCTGATCCCGCACTCCCGGCGCCCGCGGGCGATCCTCATCGGCGACGAGATCTTCACCAAGGTCGGCGGCTACGTCCTTGGCAACCTGGCCATCTCGGTCATCGCCGGGGTGCTGACGCTGGTCTGGCTGCTGATCTTCGGCGTCCCCTACGCCGCCCTGCTGGCGATCGCCGTCGCGATCCTCGACCTCATCCCGGTGGTCGGGTCCGTCGTCGGCGGCGTGCTGGTCAGCCTGGTCGCGCTCACCGTGTCGCTGCCCGTCTGCCTGGGCACCGTCGGCTTCTTCATCGGCTACCGGCTGGTGGAGGACTACGTCCTGGTGCCCCGGATCATCGGCGGCGCCGTCAAGGTTCCCGCGCTGGTGACGGTCGTCGCCGTCATCCTCGGTGGCGCACTGCTCGGTATCGTCGGCGCACTGGTCGCGATCCCGGTCGCCGCCGCGCTGCTGCTGCTCGTCCGGGAAGTCCTCTACCCGCACCTCGACCGCACCTGACCGGAAGGACGGCCACTTTGCGCACGTTCACCTGCCCGCACTGCGAGAACCTGCTGTTCTTCGAGAACTCGGCCTGCGTGGTGTGCGGCACCGAGGTCGCCTACGACCGCGCGACCCGGTCGATGCTCCGCGCGGCCGACGGCGAGCGCTGCGCCAACGCCGAACTCGCCGGGTGCAACTGGCTCGCCGCCGACGGCCCGCTGTGCGGCTGCTGCGCGCTCACCCGGACCCGCCCCGCCGACGAGGACGCCGGCGCCCTCGAAGCCTTCGGCGCCGCGGAAGCCGCCAAACGGCGGCTGGTCTACCAGCTCGACGACCTCGGTCTCCCCGTGACGCCGCGGACCGCCGATCCCGGGCACGGCTTGGCGTTCGACCTGCTGTCCAGTACCGATCAGCCGGTCACCACCGGGCACGCGAGCGGCGTGATCACCATCGACCTGGCCGAAGGGGACGACGGGTTCCGCGAAGGCCTGCGCGCGCGGCTGGACGAGCCGTACCGCACCCTCCTCGGCCACTTCCGCCACGAAATCGGCCACTGGTACTGGGACCGGCTCGTCGCCGGCGCGCCCGAGGCGTTCCGGAGCCTGTTCGGCGACGAGCGGGCGGACTACCAGCAGGCGCTGGAAAACCACTACGGAAGCGCTCCCGGTTCCGATTGGGCCGAGACTCACGTCAGCCACTACGCGGCCGCGCACCCCTGGGAGGACTGGGCCGAAACCTTCGCCCACCTGCTGCACATCCGCGACACCGTGCAGACCGCCGCGGCCCTCGGCGTCCTCGTCGCCGGCACGCCGATCGCGCCCCACCCCGGCAGCCGGGTGGACGCCGTCCCCGAAGACCGGACCGACGACGTCGACGAACTGATCGCGACCTGGATCCCGCTCTCGCGCGCCCTCAACCAGCTCAACCGCAGCATGGGCAAGGACGACCTCTACCCGTTCGCCCTGGCCCCGGCGGTCCAGGAGAAGCTCCGGTTCGTCGGCGCGATCGTCACCGCGAACCGGACTTGACCGGGACGAACCGGAGCACCTCCGCCATGCCGAACACCTCGGTCAGGCCCAGGCGCCCGAGGGTTCGCCGGACCAGCGGTGACGACACCAGGGACAGCTCGATCGACGCTTCCCGGCAGTGCCGTTCCAGGCCGAGCAGCACCGCGATGCCGCGCACGGACAGAAAACCCACCCCGCTCAGATCGACGAGCACCTGGTGGAGCGGCGTGCGGCAGAGTGCGTTCAGTTCGTCGGCCAGCCGGGGCGCGGTGACCAGGTCGACGACTCCGCAGACCGTCACGATCGCCGCACCGGGGCGCGGATGACGGGTTTTGACGTCCAGTGGCGACCATCCGCCGGTGTCGGCCACGGTGAAGGAACGAGCCATCACGGCTCCCCACGCTCGAAATCCGAGGCTGTCGGCGGGCGGGGTCCAGGCCAGACGAAACCCTGACATGACTGTGTGCTCAAGCACGTGGGGCCACCATAGCTTCGCCGTCCGCCCGGATCAACCGGTCGCCGCCCCGGTCGTGTCCGGGCCGTCGTGGCACGGCATTCGTTGCGACGACGCGGGATCGGCTTCCACGGCTGAAACCGCCGCATCGAAGGCCCGCTCGGGCCGGACGCCTGTTCGCCTCGGCGGACCGGGCGCGGCACCGCATCGTCCGATGTGGACTACTGCGCCGCGCGGAGCGGGGCGCTGACGTCGTGGAGGTGGCGCAGCACGTGGTAGTAGGTCTTGAACAACCCGCACTGGGCGTAGTCGATCCCGTGGTCCTCGCAAAACTTCCGGACCAGGGGCTGCGCGCGGCGCAGGTTGGGCCGCGGCATGCTCGGGAACAGGTGGTGCTCGATCTGGTGGTTCAGGCCGCCGAGGGTGAAGTCGACCCACGGGCCGCCGCGGACGTTGCGGCTGGTGAGCACCTGCTTGCGCAGGAAGTCGAGCTTCGTCCTGTCGGTGTAGGTGGGCATGCCCTTGTGGCCCGGCGCGAACGAACAGCCCATGTACACCCCCCAAAGCCCCTGGTGCACGGCGATGAACGCCAACGCCACCGGCGGGGACAGCACCACGAACACCGCGCCGAGGTAGCCGCCGATGTGCGTGAACAGCAGCACGGCTTCGAGCCGGCGGTGCTTGACCTCGTCGTCCCGGACCGCCTGGACGCCGGCCCAGTGCAGGCTCAGCCCTTCCAGCAGCAGCAGCGGGAAGAACAGGAACGCCTGGTACTTCGACGTCCAGCGCACGAACCCGTGCTTTTCGCCCGTCTGCCCGCGGGTGAAGGCGAGCAGCGGGATGTCGATGTCGGGGTCGTCGTCCTCGTGGTTGGGGCCGGCGTGGTGCCGGGTGTGCTTGCCCATCCACCAGCCGTAGCTCATCCCGACGAGCCCGCCCAGGGCGTAGCCCAGCCGGTCGTTGGCCCGGCCGGTGCGGAAGATCTGGTTGTGGCCGGCGTCGTGGCCGAGGAACGCGACCTGCGCGAACATCACCGCGAAGAACACGGCGGTGGCCAGCTGCCACCACGAATCACCCACCACCGCGAACGCGACGCACCCGCCGATCAACGCGAGCAGGGTGAGGCTGATTTTCCCGGCGTAGTAGGCATAACGCCGGTCAAGCAGCCCTTCCCGCCGCACGAGGCGGCCGAGTTCACCGAAGTCGTTGCGCGAGGCCGCGCGGGTGTCGAGATCGATGCGCGCAGGAGACGTAACCACAGAGGTCCTTCCCGAGTCCGGCGGCGCCGGGGGCTGGGGCGGCCATTGATTACCAGTGCCGGATTCCCGGCCCGGTCCGGTCCTAAACGACCGGACGGGCGACTAGGCCATCGCGACGAGCAGGCAGCCCATCCCGACGCTCGTGAGGATCCGGCAGGTCCCCAGGATCCGCGGTGACCGGTTCCGCTCCGCCGTGCCCTCCGCGGTGACCAGGTTCGCGCCCAGGCGGAGCGTGTCCGCCGCGAAGTAACCCGCCAGCACCCACGCGATGATCGGCACGGCCAGACCCGTCCCGACGCCCGCCATGGTGGTCATTTCGTGCATTCCGGTCATGTCCATGCCGGCCATGTCCGCCATGTCGTGGGCGGGCGGGATGCCGAACATCGAGGGCAGCGCGGGCAGCGCGACGACCATGTACAGCATGGCCGCGCCGCCGACGACGTGGTGCAGCTCCCCCGACAGGGCCCGCCGGCGCACGATGCGCCCGGCGAACCAGGCCGTGAAGCCCCCGAACAGGGCGATCCACGCCGGGGCGGGCAGGGGGTCCATCGCCGGCTCGACCAGCACCGCCATCCCGGCGCACAGCACGAGGTGCGACGCGTGGGCCGCGCCGTCGCCCCAGCCGGCGCCAGGCCCGTCCCGGCGGGAGAGCACCCACCGGCCGCCGTAGTAGACGGCCAGCAGCAGGAACCCGACGCCGAGCGCCAGGCGCAGCGCGAACGAGGCTGTCATCGCACCACCTTTCCGAGGAGAACGCGCATTGGTCGGACGGCCGCGGGGAAAAGTTCCCGGCGATCCGCGCGGCCCGGGGTTAACCTGGCTCACCCGGATGGTTACGGTGGGTGGGACTTCTCGACCGCGAGCAGGAGGCGTCCGGAAATGCCGTCGAACGATGTCGATTCGCTGAACGCCCCGGTCGGCGTCGACCCGGACCGGGCCAGCGTCGCGCGCGTCTACAACTACCTGCTCGGCGGCAAGGACAACTACGAGATCGACCGCAAGACGGCCGACCAGCTGTCCGCGGCGATGCCGGACGTGGTCGAGGTGGCCGTCGAGAACCGGCTGTTCCTCATCCGCGCGATCCGGTTCCTGGCCCACCAGACCGGGATCACGCAGTTCCTCGACTGCGGCTCCGGGCTGCCGACCGCGGAGAACGTCCACCAGGTCGCCCAGCGGTTCGACCGCTTGTCGAAGGTCGTCTACGTCGACAACGACCCGGTGGTGACCGCGCACGGGCGGGCGCTGCTCGAGGACAACGAGCTGACGCGCTACGTCGAGGGCGACATCTTCGACCCGCGCAGCATCCTCGGCCACGAGACCGTGCGCAGCCACCTCGACTGGACTCAGCCGATCGTGTTGTCGCAGGTCGCGACTCTGCACCACCACAAGGGTGACCGGCACGCGCCGGCAGAGGTCATGCGCGAGTACATCGACGCGCTCCCGCCGGGCTCGCACGTGCTCATCTCGCACCTGCTCGATCCCGAGGAACCCGCGGACAGCGACGCGGCGCGCCAGCTGTCGGACGCCGTGGCCCGCGGCTCACTGGGCGGCGCGACCTGGCGCACCCACGACGAGATCGCCGAGCTGTTCGACGGCCTCGAGCTGATCGACCCGGGCATCGTCCCGCTCTACCAGTGGTGGCCCGACGGCCCCCGCCTCAAGCCGGTCACGGTCGCCCACCGCATCATCGCCGGCGGCCTGGGCCGCAAACCCTGACCCACACCGAACGCCGACTGGCCGGGTTTGGCGGCGCTTCGCACGCTGTCCCCCGCCCCCCGCACCTCAAGCCGATCACGGTCGTACCCCACATCATCGCCGGTGACCGGCAAATCCCAACGCCGACAGCAGGGAAACCCCCACCCCCCGAGGTTGACGACGCTGACCGAACCCGTACGCGCCGTCCCCACGGGACCTCGCGACAAGCCGGTCGCCCACCACATCATCGCCGGCGGCCTCGGCCGCAAACCCTGACCCACACCGAACGCCGACTGGCCGAGGTGACGCCCGTGCGCACGCCGTCCCCACGGCCCGCGCCTCGAACCGATCGCGATCGCCCACCACATCATCGCCGGTCTGGCCCGCACTGCCTGACCCACGCCGAACGCCGGTAGCAGCGAAACCCCGCCCGGCCGAGGTTCGCGGCGCTGACGGACCCGGCCCGCGCCGTCGCCACGGCCAGGACGCAGCCCGCGTCGGCCGCCACCCGCAGGCGGTGGCGCAGCAGCCGCGGCTGCGCACCCCGGCCGCGGTGTGCCGGGAGGGTCGACGCGCCGCCGAGCACCGCCACCTCGCCGTGGACGGTCATGGCCGCGGCCGCGATCGGTGTCCCGTCCTCGACGACCAGGAACCGCCGCACCTGCGGGAGCCGGTGTTCCGCGGCGACGAACTCCGCGACCACCCCCGAAGTTTCGTACCCGGCCAGCAGCACGTCCACGAAGCCGCCGGAAGCGTCGACCACCTCCGCCGAAGGCTCGGGCCGTTCCCCGAGCCGGTGCACGGCCAGGACGCGCTCCCCCGCCCGCACCAGCCCGGCGGCCGGCGGTGCGTCGACGTCCGTCGTGAGCACGGTCGGCCGGACGCCGTCCCATTCCGGCGCGTCCAGCAGGCCGGGCACCGCGGGCCGGGTCTCCGGCGCGACCCCGGAGACCGTCGACAGGAACGCCAGCGCGGGATCGGTGGCCAGCACCGCGAGCAGCCCCTCGTGCTCCCACACCCGGAACCGGCCCGGCACCCCGGCCGCGGCGGCGGCCGCGCACGCCAGCCCGGTCCGCTGATGCAGGGCCAGCTCCGCGGCTCGGACGTCAGACATCGTCGTGGAGGTGCGCGGCCGAAGCGGCGTCGCATCCGGAAAGCGTCGTGAGCCGGGTGCGGCCTTCCCGGTCAGCGGTACCCAGCAAAATCGGCGACGGACGCAGCGGATCTTCTCGGATCTCCCCCATGCCACCAAAATAGCCGGATCCGGCCGTGACGACTCTTGCAGACTTCTGTACGTAAATTTCTGAAATCCGTTCGAGTATTGCCAGCGTTTATCCGAAAGCCTACAGTCCGTTCACCAGCAGACGTACTCGAGCAGCGTGGCGAGAGGAACTGGCATGGCGATCTCGCGCAGGACGTTCATCGGCTCGGCCGCGGCCGCTTCGGCCTGGGGAGCGCTTTCCCTCGCCGGCGCACCGGGCGCGTCGGCCGCCGGCCCGCCGGGGGACGTCGTCGGCAAGATCACCGTCGGCTACCAGGGCTGGTTCGCCTGCGCCGGCGACGGCGCGCCGATCAACGGCTGGTGGCACTGGAGCCAGGACTGGGGCCGGACGCCGTCCCCGGCGAACAACGTCATCAAGGCCTGGCCGGACATGCGTGAGTACACCCGCACGTACCAGACCGCCTACAGCAACTTCGGCAACGGCCAGCCGGCGACACTGTTCTCGTCCTACGACCAGCAGACCGTAGACACGCACTTCCTGTGGATGCAGCAGAACGGCTGCGACACCGCCGCGCTGCAGCGCTTCAACCCCAACAGCAGCGAAGGCCCGACACGCGACGCGATGGCCGCGAAGGTCCGCAGCGCCGCCGAATCGCACGGGCGCAAGTTCTACATCATGTACGACGCCACCGGCTGGGCGAACATGCAGTCGGAGATGAAGGCCGACTGGACGGCGAAGATGTCCGCGCACACGGCGTCGCCGGCCTACGCACGCCAAAATGGCAAGCCGGTCGTCTGCATCTGGGGTTTCGGGTACAACGACGGCAACCACCCGTGGGACCCGAGCACCTGCCTCGACGTCGTGAACTGGTTCAAGGGCCAGGGTTGTTACGTCATCGGCGGCGTGCCGCGGGAGTGGCGGACCAGCGACGGCGGGTCGCGGCCGGGCTTCGGCGACGTCTACCGCTCCTTCAGCATGATTTCGCCGTGGATGGTCGGCGCCGTCGGCGATGTGGCGGGCGCCGACTGGATGTACCAGAACCTGACCGTGCCCGACCAGGCCGACTGCAACGCCCACGGCATCGACTACCAGCCGTGCGTGCTGCCCGGCGACGTCTCCGGGCGGCAGCGGGCCCACGGCGACTTCATGTGGCGCCAGTTCTACAACATGGTGCGCGCCGGCGCGCAGGGCATCTACATCTCGATGTTCGACGAATACGGGGAGGGCAACCAGATCGCGAAGACGGCGGAAAACGCTTCCATGACTCCCGCCGGGTCGGGTCTGCTCGCCCTCGACGAGGACGGGACGGCGTGCTCGTCGGACTACTACCTGCGGCTGACCGCCGACGGCGGCCGCATGCTCAAGGGCCAGATCCCGCTCACGGCGACCCGCCCGACGTCACCGATCCCGAACACCGGCGGCTCGACCGACCTGGCGCGCGGCCGGGCCACGGCCGAAAGCGGCCACACGCAGAACTACGGCGCGGGCAACGCCGTCGACGGAAACCCGGACAGCTACTGGGAAAGCGTGAACAACGCGTTCCCCCAGTGGCTCCAGGTCGACCTCGGCACGGCGGCGGCGGTGACGCGGGTCGTGGTGGCGGTGCCGCCCTCGAACGCGTGGGGCGCTCGGACACAGACGCTGGCGCTGTCCGGTTCCACCGACGGCAGCACGTTCACCACCCTCGTCCCGGCGACCGGCTACGTGTTCGATCCGGCGCGGGGCAACAGCGTCACCATCACGGTCCCGGCCGGCAGCCGCCGGTTCCTGCGCCTGACCTGCACCGGCAACACGGGCTGGCCGGCCGGTCAGCTCGCCCGGTTCGAGGCCTACAGCTGAGTTCGAGTGCACCGGGGTGAATCGTCGACGTGCTCCCTGGCAGTGACGCACTCGCCCAGGAAGCCGGCCGGCGAGTGGTGGGTCGTGGACGGTGTCGAAGGCGCCGTGAACCTCCTGCACGGCCTGCCCGAGTGGGCCGTCGACAGCACGCTGGTGCGGGACAACGCCCCGGTGTACCAGCCAATCGGCGAACGGACTTTCCGGCGGTTCGGCCCGGACCTGCCCGCCGGCTGATCACCGGCCGGGCGACAGCGCGTGCGCGGCGATTTCGTCGCTGGTGGTCACCCACACGCCGGGGTGGCCGACGACGTACTCCAGCGCCTCCTCGACGTACTTGAGCCGGAACGGCTGGCCGGTGACGTACGGGTGGAGCGACAGCGCCATCACCCGTCCGCCGGCCGCCGAGTCCTCGTAGAGCTGGTCGAGCTGGTCCTTGACGATCTGGACGTAGTCCGCGCCCGTATGGCTCTTGAGGTGGAAGAGGTGCGCGTCGGCGAGTTCGAGGGTGTACGGGACGCTGAGCAGGCCGGGCACGTTCAGCGGGTACGGCTGGTCGTCGTTGGTCCAGTCGAGCACGTACCCGACACCGAGTTCGGCGAGCAGGCGCGGGGTGTCGAACGTTTCCGTCAGGCCCGGCGCCAGCCACCCGCGCGGCCGCTGCCCGGTCGTCTTCTCGATGCTGTCGAGGATCCCGGCGAGGAAGGCGCGCTCCTCGGCCCCGGCCATGCCGGCCTGCGGGATCGAGTTCGACTTCCCGTGCGCGAGCCAGGCCCAGCCGCGCTCCCGGCCCGCGGCGACGATCTGCGGGTAGCGCTCGCCGGCGTCGGAGTTCAGCAGGGCACTGGCCCGGATCCCCTGCCGGTCCAGGACGTCGATGAGCCGCCAGATGCCGACCCGGGCGCCGTAGTCGCGCCACCCGTAGTTCATCGGGTCCGGCACCAGCTTCGAGGTCGCCTCGTTGAAGCTGACCGACGGCCGGTCGACGTGGAAGTGCTCGATGTTGAGACCGGCGTAGAACGCCACCCGGGCGTCGCCGGGCCAGCGCACCGGTGGGCGGCCGACGATGGGGTCGTAGTCGAAGAGTTCGATGTCCACAACGGACTCCTAAAGGGGAAAGGGTGGTCAGCGTTCGAGCGGGACGGCGATCCGGCCGCCGTAGCGCCGCTGCTCCGCCTCGTCGAGCATCGCCGCGGCCACCGTGGCCCGGCTGACGCGCGCGGGGAAGAGCCGCTGGGGCGCGTCGTCGAGGGAGACCGTGCGCCGGGCCGGGCTGAGGGGGCCGTCCGACAGCGGGCCGGCGTGGAAGACCGCGCCGCCGCCGGCGCGCACCGTCGTGTCCGCGGTGGTGCGGTCCTCCATCTCGTTCTTCATGAAGGTCTTCAGCAGGCCTCGGGTGAGCGCTCCGGCGTACGGCGCCGAGCCGCCGGTGCCGAAGGCGGCGAGCCAGACGACGAAGTCCGGTCCGGCGTCGACGGCCGCGCGGGCGCCCGCGGTGAGCACGCCGGGCGCTTCCTTGCCGGTGATCCCGAGCCCGGACACGACGACCTGCGCGCCTTTCAGGGCCCGGCCGATGGAGTCCGGGTCGAGGACGTCACCGGCCACGCGTATCAGGCGATCGGACGGTGGCAGGGTGATCCGGTCCGGGGTGCGCGCGACCGCGGTCACGCGGTGGCCCCGCTCCAGCGCCTGGCGGACGAGTTCGGTTCCGGTCGCGCCGGTGGCGCCCAGTACGGTGATTTCCATGGCCGTCTCCGGATTTCTTCAGTCTACAGTGGACAGCGTGGCGAGGGCTGCGGCCTGCAGGGCGGGCGCGGTGGCGAGGATGCCGTCGCTGCCGGGCCGCCACGGCGCGCCGGCGAGGTCGGTCACGAGGCCGCCGGCCTCGGTGACGAGCAGCGCGCCGGCGGCGACCCCGGGCAGCGTCGGCCGGTACTGCCAGAAGAGGTCGGCGTGCCCGGCGGCGACAAGCAGCAGCGGGAACGTCGACGGCACGGTCGCGCGGACCAGCAGCGCGCTGCCGAGCATCGCGGTGATCGACTCGCCGATGCGCCGGTAGGTCTCGCGCTGGCCGGCCTCGGCCTGCCCGGTGGTGGCGATGGCGGCGCCGAGGTCGGTCTTGGCGGAGACCCGCAGACGCCGGCCGTCCGCGAACGCGCCGTGGCCGCGGATCGCGGTGTGCACGACGTTGCCGACCGGCTGGTGGACGGCCGTCAGCACCGGGACGCCGTCGCGGAGCAGGGTCGCGGTGACACACCACTCCGGCAGCCCGTGCACGTGGTTGACGTTGCCCTCGACCGCGTCCACCGCCCACCACTCCCCCGGCGGCAGCTCGGCGGTTTCCTGCTCTTCGGTCGGCCAGTTCGCTTCGGGCCGGGCCGCGGTGAGGGCGGCACGCAGGCCGTCGATCGAGGTCCGTTCGTTCTCCTCGATGGCGGCGAGCAGGCCGGCGCGGTCGGCCGGGCGCGATGCGGGGGAATAGCCGGCGAGCAGGCGGCGACCGGCGTCGCGCACCGCGGCGACGGCCGCCGTCAGCACGGCGGTGTCCTCGGTCGTGGCCTGCGGAAAAGGCGTTGTCGTGCTCATGTCTCCGACCGTAGGCAGGAATGGGTATTAATTCAAATGAATGCTTTGCACTCGTTGATTTACCCAGACGCAATCGTCGAGGTATGACCACCGCCCCGATAACTGATACTCCGGGATGATCCCCTTCGGGTGACGGTGTGGAACGGTTTCGTCCTCCACACTCCACCGGGAGGAAGACGAATGCCAGGTTTCCGAGCAGGGCTGGTGGTCACCGTCGCGGCACTGGTCGCGGCCGCGACCCCCGCCGCGGCCGCCGACGACGACCCCCTCGCGCCCTACACCACCCAGCAGGTCACCTGGGGCGCGTGCGCGTTCACCCCGGCGGACGGCGCCAAGCCCGCCGAGTGCGCGCTGATCACCGTGCCGCGGGACTGGGCGAACCCCGCCGCGGGTGTCGACCTGCAGGTCTCGATCAGCCGCGTCGCGGCCACCGGCGAGCGGCTCGGCGCGATCCTCGTCAACCCCGGCGGGCCCGGCGGCCAGGGTACCTCGCTCGCCGGCGCGCTCGCCGGCCTCGAACCGTCGGTGAACGAGCGGTACGACCTGGTCGGCATGGACCCGCGCGGAACCGGCCGGGAGGGCAGCGACGACCACGGGTTCCGGTGCCAGGTCCCCACCGGGCGGATCCCGACCGGCCTCGACGCGCGTGACCGGTCGGCGCAGAGCATCGCGCTGCACCAGCAGACCCCGCGGGCCATCGCCGAGGCGTGCCAGAGCGACGCGCTCACGCCGTACGTCACGACGTGGCAGACCGCGCACGACATGGACCTGATCCGCACGCTGCTGGGCGACGAGAAGCTGAACTACTTCGGCTACTCCTACGGCACCTGGCTGGGCGCGAAGTACGCGTCGCTGTTCCCGCAGCACACCGGGAAGACCGTGCTCGACTCCAGCGTGAACTTCGAGGGACGGTTGCAGGCCGACTTCGAGGCGTTCCCGGTGATCGACCAGCGGCAGTTCGACGACGTCTACCTGCCGTGGATCACCCGCCGCTACGGCGAGCAGCTCGGGACGACCGTGCCCGAGGTCAAGGCGAAGATCGAGCAGATCCGCGCCTTCTACAAGACCCAGGGCATCGACGGTGACTCGTTCGACCGGATCTTCGTGGGCAACGGTAGCCAGTTCCAGTGGTACTTCGGGGTCTTGGTGCTGGTCCTCGGCGCGAACTCGCTGGACCCCGGTAGCGCGCCTCCGAGCGGTGAGCTGGATGCGGTGTCCCGCAGTGCTTTCGGCGTGCCCGCGGCCCAGCTGACCGCGGCGAAGATCGCGGCCGCCGTGCCCGACTACACCGCGGTCCCCGGCACCCGCTACGCCGTGGCCTGCGGTGACCAGCCGACGCAGTCCGCCGCCTGGTACAAGCGGCTCAGCGACCGGCAGGGCCCGCAGTACCCGTTGTACGGCTGGCTTTACGGCCTGAGCGAACCGTGCGGCTTCTGGTCCGACGCGCCGCAGCACACCCTGCCGAACCTCCCGGCGGAGGTCGCCGGGAACGTGCTCGTCGTCCAGGGTGAGTTCGACCCGCAGACCGGCTACGAGCAGGCGAAGGCGGCCACGCGCGCGGCCGGCGTCCCGCTGGTGTCGGTGGACGACTCGCCGTTCCACGGCCAGTACGCCCTCGGCGGCGACCCGTGCGTCGACGGGGTGGTGAACACCTTCCTGGTCAAGAACTCCCGGACGGCGAGCATCACCTGCCCCGGCGTGCCGCTGCCGGACGAGGACGCCGTGTACCCGGTGACCGGCCCGCTCGGCGCCACGCACGGCAGCCTCACCACCCGCGGCGCCGACGCGCTCTCCGGCCTGCGTGCGGACGTCCGGCGCAGGATCAGCGAGCTCAACTGACGCTGTGCCCGGCGGGCGGTCGTTCCTTGCGGGAGCGGCCGCCCGCCCCGCAGCGCCGAACCGGTGGTCGCGCGGACGGCCATCGCCGAACCCGGCCCGGCGGTGCCGACCAGCGAGATCGTCAAGCGCGCCGGGGTCGGGCCGGCCCACCTTCTGCCGGCGGTGATCGCGCGACCACGTCCGCGCGATCACCGAGCGGGTCGTCGCGGTTGTCCGCGACGGTCTCCGCGCTCCCGGCCGCGACCCGCTGCCGGGCGGCCCGCCGCGGGATCAGCGTTCGTAGACGCCGGTCAGCCGGCCGCGGCCGAGGACCGGCCCGGTCACGGTCGGCAGGACCGTGCGGGGCCCGGCCGTCGGCGTGGTGCCGACCGGCGCCGCGAGGGCGAACAGCTGGAAGACGTAGTGGTGCGGCCCGTGGCCCTTCACCGGCGCGGGGCCGTGGTAGCCGCGGCCGATGGTGGAGCGGAGCACCCGTACCCCCTTGCCGGGCTGCCGCGCGGCCAGGGCGCCGGGCTCCAGCTCCCCGGCCGCCGGGTCGATCAGGGCGACGCAGTGCACGGCGGGCTTGCCCAGCGGGACGTCGATGTCTTCGACGACCAGGAGCAGCTCCGCGGTGCCGTCCGGGAGCGAGGTCCAGGCCAGCTGCGGAGAGAGATCGCTGCCGCCGACGGGCTTCGCGCAATTCTCCAGCGGCATGGCGCCGCCGTCGTCGAAGCTTCGGCTGGTGAGTGTCAGCAGTTCGGGGCCCCGCAGGTTCGGCAGGTTCCACGCCGTGTCGGCGTCCCCGGCCCTGCGGTTCTTGAGGAGCCGGCCGAGCAGTGTCATCGGGTCGCCTCGATCCGGTCGGTGATCTCGGCGGCGGTGGCGGTTTCGCCGAGCTTCGGGAAGACGCGCCCGACGCTGTGGCCGTGGGCCTCGGTGTCGGGGTCGGTCATGGCGTCGGTGGCCAGGACGACGTGGTAGCCGTGGTCGGACGCCGACCGCGCGGTCGACTCGACACCCGAGCTGGTCGAGATCCCGGCGAGCACGACCTGCGTGACACCCAGGTCCCGCAGGAGCGTGTCGAGGCCCGTGTCGTGGAAGGCGCTGCGCCGCCGCTTCGTGATCAGGTGGTCGCTCGGCTGGACGTCGAGTTCGCCGACGAGGTCGGCCGGCACCGCGCCACCACTCCCTCCGGCGTCGGTCCGCCCCGGCGCGCGGCCGGTGACGGTGACGAGTACCACGGGCAGGCCGTGCCGCCGGAACTCGGCGGCGAGGTGCGCCGCCTGCTTGACGACGGCGGTCACCGAGGGGTCGTCGAAGGCCGAGACGATGCCCTGCTGCAGGTCGATCACGACCAGTGCGGGCACCGGATCGATCGTGGTCAAAGCCATGGTTTCTCCCTGGGAGGTCAGACGATCCGGGCCAGCCGCTCCAGCAGCGGCGCCGCCGCGGCGAGCTGCTTCAGCTCCCGGGAGGTGAACGAACCGCCGGTCAGAGCCCCGGTGATGAGCTCGACGCGCGCGTTCCGCTTGTCCTTCAAGGCCCGCGCACCGGCTTGGGTGAGCATCAGGACCCCGCGCCGTCCGTCGTGCGGATCCGGACGGCGTTCGACCAGGCCGCGGTCCCGCAGCCCGCTCAGCGTCGCGCCCATCGCCTGCGCGGTGATCTGCGCTTCCCGGGCGAGTGCCGAGGAGGTAGTGGGGCCCGAGCCGCCGAGCAGGGACAGCGCGGTGCGTTCGGGCATCGTGAGCCCGCCCTCGGCCGGCACCTGCCGGACCCGCCGCACGAGCACGCTGATGCTCGCCAGCAGCTCCGCGGCGACGTCGGCGGGATCCGGATCGTCGGTCATGTACTAAGGCTACCTTATCAATCTGCCTTGGCAATCTGCCCGGGTCAGCGTTCGGGCTCCACCATGGACTCCAGGTTCTTCCGGGCGATCTGCCTGCGGAACTCCCCTTCGTAGGAGGCGTCACCGGAGTCGTGCATCGTCTCGGTCATCCAGACCGCGGCCGCCTGGCGCTCCCACGTGTGGCTCAGGCAGGTGCCGGAGTAGCTGTCGAGCAGGCTCGCGTCGTCCTTCTCGACCTGGCGGGTGACCGCGCGGGCCAGCACCTCGGCGTCGTGGAGGGCGAGGCTCATCCCCTCCGCGCTCATCGGGGAGATGAGGTGCGCCGCGTCCCCGAGGAGGTAGAGCCGGCCGTGGCGCATCGGGCTGAACACCACTCCGCGCAGCGGCACGACCTGCTTGCTCGTGATCGGCCCCGGCACCACGGGTTCACCGAACCGGGTCCCCAGCTCACGCCAGACGCGCTCGTCCGGCCACTCGTCGACGCCGTCGGTCAGCGGGCACTGCAGGTAGAGCCGGCTCGCGGCTGGGCCACGGGTGATCCGCGCCGCGAAGCCGCGGGAATGCACCGCCAGCACGGCCGGCGGATCGGCCGGCACGCCCGCCATGACCGTCAGCCAGGCGTACCCGAACTCGTGGGTGTCGCAGGTGAGGACGTCCGCGGGGACGGCCGTCCGGCTGACGCCCTGGTAGCCGTCGGCGCCGGCGACGAACGCGCAGCCGAGCGCGTGTGGCGCGCCAGCGGCGTCCCGGTAGCGGACCACCGGGCGCTCGGTGTCGATCCCTTCCAGCGCAACGTCTTCCGCCTCGAAGCGCAGGTCGCCGCCGTCGCGGAGGAAGACCGCGATGAGGTTCCGGACGAGGATCTGCTGGGGGCAGAACGCGCCGTCGTCGTCCTCCCCCGTTTTCCACAGCCGCTTCTTCCCGTCGATCAGCAGCGGCATGCCCGCATCGGCGGTGTCGTGGCTCGTACTTCCTTCCACGACCTCGCCCAGCCCCCACTCCCGCAGCAGGCGTACGCCGCGGGCGTCGAGGGACCCGGCCCGCTGGCGGTTTTCGACGTGGTCACGGCTGTGCTTCTCCAGGACCGTGCAGCCGATTCCGCCGCGCAGCAGGAAGTTCGCGAGCGTGAGACCGGCGACGCCGCCGCCCACGACGACCACGGTGGTGTTCTCGTTCTTGGTCATGTGACCACAGTGGACCGGGAACCATCGGCTGCCCACCGATATCCGGCCACCGGATACCGGAAAGCCGCCAACCTCAGCCGCCGTGGTCGTGGAGACCCGCCTGGTAGCGGCCCGGGGTCTGGCCGACGACCGCGGTGAAGGCTTCGATGAAGGTCGACGGGTTGGACCACCCGCACGCGACCGCGGTGTCGGTGACGGACTGGCCGCCGGTGAGGTGCACCACCGCGTGGTGGATGCGCAAGATGGTGCGCCAGCGGTGAAAACTCATCCCGAGGTCGGTGTGGAACAGGCGGCTGAGGGTGCGCTCGCTCGCCCCCGCCGCGCGCCCCAGCTCCGCCAGGGTCGTGCTCCGGCCGGGGTCGGCGCGCAGGAGATCGGTGACGACGCGCAGCCGGTCGTCGTGCGGCTCGGGCAGGTGCAGGGACTGCTCGGGCGTCTCGCCGAGCTCGTCGGCCACGACCGCGCGCAGCCGCTTCTCGCTCTCCGGAGACCGGCCGCTCGGACCGGTCAGCGCGAGCAGCACCTCCCGCAGCAGCGGGCTCACCGCGAACACGCTGGGGTGCGCCACGAGGTCACCGCACTCGTCGGCCGGGATGACGACGAGCCGGGCGTCGGTCCGGCCGTAGAACCGGTGGGAGTGCTCGAAACCGGGCGGGGTCCAGGTGACCCGGCTGGCCGGCGCCACCCACGTCCCGCGCTCGGTCGTGGTGGCCAGCGCCCCGGCGGCCGCGTAGACGAGCTGGCCGTCGGGGTGGGAGTGGGTGCCCAGGTGGAAGCCGTGGGGCAGCCAGCCGCCACCACGAGGCGTCGCGCCTCCCGGCTTCTCGAACTGGCGGGTTTCCGGCATCACAAGCCAGATTACCGCCGATCCTCACCAGGGCACCACACCCTCGTCGTCGAAGAAGCCGCCCGTCGGCCCGTCGTCGGGCAGCGTCGCGAGCCGGATCGGGGTCGCCGCGCCCTGCTCGGGGGTGCGCACGCCGCGGAAGCCGTTCAGGTCCGTCGCCACGTACCCGGGGCAGGCGTTGTTGATCAGGATGTGGGTGTCGCCCAGTTCCTTGGCGTACTGGACGGTGATGGCGTTGAGGAAGGTCTTAGACGGCATGTAACCGGCCGAGAGGAACGAAAAGTCGCTGCCCGGCTCGCTCTGGCGGGCCAGGGAGCCGGTTTCGCTCGAGAGGTTGACGATCCGCGGTGAGGCCGAGCGGCGCAGCAGCGGGAGCATCGTGTTGATCACCCGGACGACGCCGATCACGTTGGTCTCCACGACCGCGCGGATGACGTCGAGGCTGATCTTGGTGGGCTCCTGGGGAAACCCGCCGACCACGGCGGCGTTGTTGACGAGCACGTCGAGGCGGCCGAAGCGCTCGTCCAGCAGCGCCGCCGCGCCGGTCACACTCTCGTCGTCGGTCACGTCCAGCGGGACGCCGAACGCGTCGGCCCCGCCGGCACGCAGCTTCTCCACCGCACTCTCGCGCCGCTGTTCGTCGCGGGCGCCGACGCCGACCTTCCAGCCGAGCGCACCCAGGCCCGCCGCGATCTCGTACCCGATTCCCTTGTTGGCGCCGGTGACCAGCGCGATCGTCTGTTCGCTCATGCCTTCGATCCTGGTTGCGCCCGGCCAGGGCACCAACACCGTCCGAGCAAGCATTGATACCCGGCCGGTATCGATCCACGGCTGCACTTCAGCCGGGCGGCCGAGCGGCTCGGCATCGCCCAGCCCCCGCTGTCGCGCGCGATCAGCGGCCTCGAACGGCGCCTCGGTGTCGCCCTGTTCGTACGCACCAGCCGCGCGGTGACGCTCACCGAGGCCGGCTCGGTGCTGCTGGCCGAGGGACGCGCCGTCCTCGGCGCGGTGGCCGCGGCCGAACGGCGCACCCGGCGGGCCGCGACCGGCCGGACCGGGCTGGTCCTCGTCACCAAGGCCGGTGTCGCCGGCGACCTGCTGAAGAAGCTGCTCGCCGCGTACGCCGCCGAGCCGGACGCCGTGGACGTCGACGTGGTGCTGTGCGAGGCCCACGAGCAGGAGCGGCTGTTACGGGACGGGCAGGCCGACGTCGCGCTGATGCACCGGCCGTACGACTCGACGACCGGGTTCGACACCGAGGAGCTGTTCACCGAGGGACAGGTGGTGATCCTCCCGGCCGGAC
Organism: Amycolatopsis sp. NPDC049252; assembly: GCF_043197175.1. Classification (NCBI taxonomy): domain Bacteria; kingdom Bacillati; phylum Actinomycetota; class Actinomycetes; order Pseudonocardiales; family Pseudonocardiaceae; genus Amycolatopsis; species Amycolatopsis sp. NPDC049252. The sequence goes on along the minus strand of NZ_JBICSQ010000059.1, from coordinate 26,985 downwards.
ACCCGCTCACCGGCCGGTCGCACGTCCGCGCCGCCGACGTCGCGGCGCTTTCCGACCTCCCGATGGCTCGCTGGCCCGCCGCCGACGGCACCTACCCGGACGGGTCGGGCGCGGAGGTCCGGAACCTGACGCAGCTCTACCAGCTGATCGCCCTCGGCCGGACCACGGTGATCCTGGCGGAGTCGTGCCTCGCCCACCTGCGCCAGGACCTGGCCGCCGTCCCGGTCGTCGACGCGCCGGCCGTGACGACGCTGATCGCGTGGCCGCCGCACAGCCGGTCCCGCGCCGTCGCGAGCCTGGTGCGCGCCGCGTCCCGCTGCGCGTCGGAGACTTACGCGTCGGGCTGAAGCAGGATCTTCTGGGCCCCGTCGAGCTTCTTCTGGAAGAGGTCGTACGCGCGCGGCGCTTCGGACAGTGGCAGCTTGTGCGTGGCGAAGCCTTCGACGCCCAGCGGATCACCGTCGGCGGTCAGCACCGGCATGATGTCGTCGATCCAGTGCCGGACGTTGGCCTGGCCCATCCGCAGCTGGATCTGCTTGTCGAACATCGCCATCAGCGGCATCGGGTCGACCATGCCGCCGTAGACGCCGGACAGCGAGATCGTGCCGCCGCGGCGGACGCCGTCGATGGCCGCGTAGAGCACGCTCAGCCGGTCGATGCCGACCTTCTCGGTGACCTTGGCGCCGATCTGCTGCGGCAGCAGGTTGACGAGGTTGTGCGCGAGCTTGCCGACCGGGGCGCCGTGGGCCTCCATGCCGACGGCGTCGATCACCGAATCGGCACCGCGGCCGTTCGTCAGCTGGCGGATCGCGTCGCCGATGTCCTTGTGGTCACGGGTGTCCAGCACGGTGGCGCCGTGTTCGCGGGCCCGGGCGAGCCGCTCGGGCACGAGATCGACGCCGATGACCTGGCCGGCCCCGCGGTGGCGGGCGACGCGGCAGCTCATCTGCCCGATCGGCCCGAGCCCGAACACGACGACGGTGCCGTCGCGGGGCACGTTCGCGTACTCGACGGCCTGCCACGCCGTGGGCACGACGTCGGAGAGGTAGACGAACCGCTCGTCCGGCGGGCCGTCCGGGACCTTGATCGGGCCGTACTGCGCCTGCGGAACCCGCAGGTACTCGGCCTGCCCGCCGGGCACCTGGCTGTAGAGCTTGGTGTAGCCGAGCAGCGCGGCCCCCTTGCCCTGGTCCTTGACCTGGGTGGTCTCGCACTGCGACTGCAGGCCGCGTTCACACATCCAGCAGTGGCCGCAGGAGATGTTGAAGGGGATCACCACGCGGTCGCCGGGTTTGATGCCGGTGACCGCGTCGCCGACCTCCTCGACGACCCCCATCGGCTCGTGCCCGAGGATGTCGCCTTCGGTCATGAAGGCTCCGAGCACCTCGTACAGGTGCAGATCGGAGCCGCAGATACCGGTCGAGGTGACGCGGATGACCGCGTCGGTGGACTCCTCGATCTTCGGGTCCGGCACCTCTTCGACGCGGACGTCGCGTTTGCCGTGCCAGGTCACTGCCTTCATGGTCTCCTCTTCCCGTTCAGGTCTCGGACCCCGGTTTCCCTGACGCGGCCAAGGCAAACGCGGGGCACCGAACGGGTGAGCGATTCGGTCAGGCGGTGCCGCCCAGGGCTCGCAGGCCGCGGTCGATGAAGTCGATCGTCCAGGTGAAGGTGTCGTCGACGTCCACGTCGATCTGGAACCCGCTCGCCTCTTCCAGGGTGGCGAACCCGTGCAGGACGGTGCGCACCAGCCGCAGCGCGTGGATCTCCTGGTCGGCGTCGATCCGGTACCCGCGCAGCATCGCCGCCCAGGACGCGAGCACCTGGTCGCCCGCGGCGACGAGCGGGTCGTCGTCCCCGGTCGCGCGCGCCGCGTTGGCCGCCGCGTACCGGCCGGGGTGCTGTTTGACGTAGCTGCGCATCGCCTGCGCGCCGGCGGCGAGAGCTTCACTGCCGGCCCGGCCCTGGGTCGCGTCGCGAATGGCGGCGGAGACCTCGGTCATGGCCTGGACGGCGATGCGGTGGGCGAGCTCGGCCTGGCCGGCGACGTGCTTGTAGAGCGACGGCGTCTTCACCCCGAGCCGCTCGGCGAGCAGGCCCATGCTGAGCTGGGCGAACCCGACCTCGTCGACCAGCGCGGCACCGCCTTCGGTGACCGCCGCCGGGGTCAGGCCGGCCCTAGGCACGGGCGAGCGTCCGGTTCAGGAAGGGCAGGGTCAGCTCGGCGACCCGCTCGGGCGTCTGGACGTGCGGGTAGTGCCCGGCGCCGTCGACGACCACGAGTTCCCCGAGGCCCCGCGGCAGGTCGGCGAGGATCTTCTCGCCCTCGGCACGGGGGTCGGCCCAGTCCGGGTCGAGGCTGCCCTCGACGATCAGGACCGGGCACCGGACGTTCGGCAGCTGCGCTCCGGCGTCGGCCGGGCTGGTCTTGCACATGGCCTGCAAGGCTTTCACGCGGCCGGGCTCGCTCAGTTTCGCCTCGATGCGGGCCCGCTCGGCGTCCCAGTCGGCGGGTTTGACCGGGAGCGCCACGTCGAGGTACTTCAGCCAGTTCGCCGCTCTCCCCCACATGATGACCTGCGCCAGCTGGGTGTAGCCGGCCCGGAAGCGCTTCACCCGCAGCAGCCCGCCGAGGTCGAACGCCTGCGCCCGGGTGAACGGCGCCAGCTCGACGACCCCGGCGATCAGCTCGGGCGCGGTGGCGGCCGCGATGGTCGCGGCACCCCCGCTGATCGACTGCCCGACGAGCACCGCAGGGCCCCCGAGCTCCCGGACGACGGCGACCAGATCACCGGCGATGTCGGTGCGGCTGTAGCCGTCCCAGCCGAGGCTCGAGTCACCGCACCCGCGGATGTCGACGTTCGCGACCCGGTACCCCGCCGCGGCCAGGGCCGGCGCGAGGAACCGGTAGGAGTGCTGGCTGTCGCCGATGCCGTGCGCCAGCACGACGAGCGGCCCCTCTCCGGTGACGTCGTAGGCGATGGTGCCGCCGTTGATGCTCAGGTGCTCGGTCATGACGCTCTCCCCGCGGTTGGCTAATCTGGATAGCTTTAAGCTAGTCGCGTTAGCCAGCGGAGTCAACAACCCGGCTTCGAGCGATACTTGGCCGGTCCCGGCAGGACCTCGAAGGAGCGGATCCCAGGCTGGTGGCAGACGACCTCATGCCGGCCGGACGAGACCCTATTCCGTGCACCGAAACCAGGCAGAACGTCGCCTTCTGACTGCCCCCGATCGGCTGAATCGTCTCGATCCTCCTCGCCTGGCGACCACTCCGGCTCTCGTCCGCAGCGGTCGGCCTCGCCGACCACCATCCCGGTCGGTGCGGTGAGCTACGCGACGGTGAGGGCCGCCGACTGGTTCGTCGCGGTGGGCAATTGCCCGGCACCGAGCGCGTGTCCGTGTGAGCCCACCGCCCCGGTGGTCAGCCGGCCGGCTCGGTGAGATCGAGGTCCAGCGACTTGCGGACCGCGAAAATGGTCTCCATGGCGAACTTGGGGTGGACAACCATGCGCTGCCGGGCCAGAGCGATGAGATGGAGATCCGGGCCAAGGTCGGTCTCATGCAGATCGTCGGTGAAGACATCGAGCACGGTGGCGCACAGCAGCGCGAAACACGCTGCGTGCCGGCGCAGTCGCTCGACCGGGTTGTCCGGATCACCGTCGACCGCAGGATCGACGATGCGGTGGGCGAACTCGACCAGCTGGAGTGACTGGTCGACTTCCTTGAGGTGCAGGAGTGCGGCCGAGAGGCGCGTTACCTCGTCGGTGGGCGGCAGCATGTCGGCCATACCCGCCAAGGCGTGCGCCTTGCTGCGCAGTTCGTTGCCGATCAGGGTGCGGGTGACGGTCTCCAAGGTCGGGTGGTAGATCTCGTTGGCGATGTCCACCATTTCGATGGTGTAGCGCCGAAGATCGCGCGGCAGCCCGCCGGACAGGCAGTGGCACAAGTACCCGAACTGTTCGGGTAGGTCCGGCAGCCGCAACGTGATCCACAGGCGGCTTTCCTCGAGGGTGAAGTGCTCGACTCGAATCATCTCGGTGAACGCGCTGTCGAACGCATCACGCACCGCGAGTCCGCGTTTTTCGAAGTTGAGCACCGCGTCGTCGGAGACAGACACGAAAAACAGGCAGCCGGGAACATCGAAAATGGCCTTGATGTCGTTGATGAACCGGTGGGCCTTCTCCGGTTCGCCGATCTTGTCGAGTTCGTCGATCGCGACGACGAGAAGACCGGCGAGCTTCTCTTGTTCGAGTTGCCGCGCGGTCGAGGTCGCGAATTCCCGGAACTTGTCGACCACCTCGGGGTGGGTGAGCTGCTGCTCGGCGCGCTGGGTGGACCAGGTCCGGCCAGCCTCGCCCTTGAGGGGCATGCTCAGCTTGCCGGACCAGCCGGTGGTGTAGGTCTGCAGGAACCGGATCTGATCGAGCTGTTTCCTGGCCTGTTTCCGGAGTGCGGCGATGCCGGGTGGGGTGCGATCGCGGACGGCGGCGAACGCCGTGCGGGCAACAGCTGTGACCAGAATGGCGAAGACGCGCAGCGGAACAAGCGCCAAGATGGCCAGCGCGAGGAGGTGTGCCGGGTGCCGGCCGTCCGTCAGCTGGGACAGGCTGCCGGGCAGCGCACCCGAAGCGCGGCGAAGCAGGTCAGCGACGTCTCGTCCGAAGGCGACGATGTCGGGCGATCCCCAGATCAGCATCGAGATCGCGGCAGCGAAGGCGAACTGCACGGCGATACCGGTCAGGCGGTGGAAGGTGCGGCGGAGGAGCCTCCGGCGACCGGGCGATGACGGGCGTCCGACGTTGTCGAGCACCGCGCGGCAGAGCAAGGCGTGGAGGTGCAGGACGAAGTCGCGGGCTTCGTAGTTGGCCGGGGCAGAGGCGAGCACCAAAAACGGCGTCGGGCTGCCGCCGCTGCTGTGGAGGCCGGTGGTGATCGACTTGATCGCAGTCGTCTTGCCCACGCCCCGGTTGCCGGCCAAGGCCACGGCAACGGAGTCGGCGCGGTCGAGTACGCGGGTCAGGCGCCGCGTGGCCGACGTCTGGATGATGTTGCTGCCGCTTTCCTGGTAAAGGCCCGTGACTTCGCGGAAGATTAGTTTGTTCCCGAACGTGAGCCTTCGGTTGCGCCGGATGAACTCCTGGACCGCCGGCACGACGATCTCGGCCTGGACCTCGTCAAGCCGGTTGCCGAGGCCGATGAGGTCCTCGTGCGCGACGATGCGGCCCAGCTCGCCGGCGCTGGTGATCGGGAAGAGCTCCGGGACACGTCGCAGCACGATCCGGCCGGAGATGCCGACGATTCCGGCCAGTCCGGCGACGCCCATGACGGAAAGCAGCCAGGAAAGCGCGGAATAGCTGTAGACGAAACAAGTGAGATAACCTGCGGTCAAGCCGACCGCGACACCCAGCCAGAGGATCTTGGCCGGGCCGAGAGACCAGATCTTCGGGCGGCGCTGATCGGTGTGGGCCTGCTGGGCATATTCGTCCTGTGCCATGCGTACCCGAGCGAGGGTGGATTCGCTGCTCAGAACAGCCGCTTTCGCGTCTTCGGCACGAAGCCCTTCACCTCGTAATGTCGCCCGGAGATGCGGGTCGGCGAGGGCATCGTCCAGCATGACTTCGAGAGCAAGGGCCGCCGTCCACAACTCGAAGTCGTCCGACGTCGTTACGTTCCACTCCTGGAGCAGGCTGGGGCCGAGATCCCGGGGCCGTTCATCGCTCATCGTGACATGGTGCCGACTCCCCCGGTGCCGGTCGCTGGTTCTGGAGCAGGTCTGCCCTGTTGGCCGAACGCCGCCGTTGTCCGGCGGTGACCAGGTGCCGCTCGGCGACCGGGCAGATCGCCGGAACGCCTGTCCGTTTGAGCCGGCCGCCCCGGTGGTACAGCAAGAGTCCATCGCAGTCTCGTTTCGGAGGATGCCCGTGCAGATCCAGGTCAACACCGACCACAACGTCCACGGTGGCGAGCGACTGGCCACCTTCGTGACCACCGACCTGGAGAACAGCCTCTCCCGGTTCGGCGGGTGGTTGACCCGGGTGGAGGTGCACCTCAGCGAGGACGGCGGCGGCAAGCCGGACGACAAGAAGTGCGTGATCGAGGCCCGGCCCGGCGGTAAACAGCCCGTCGCGGTCACCCACCACGCGGCCACCGTGGACGACGCGTACGCCGGGGCGGCGCACAAGCTGGGGCGGGTGCTGGACACCCGGTACACCCGCGCCCACGACCACAAGGGCAGCGAAAGCATCCGGCACATGGCCGGCCCGGAGGACCCCGAGCAGGTCGGCGCGCTGGACGACGAACCGCAGGCCTGATCAGCGGCGGCGGTGGCGATTTCCTGGGGACGAGCGGTCTCCGGCTGCCCCTGAGCGCCGGATTCACCGGGTTCTCCCAGAAGCTCACAGGAACCGGCCGGACCGGCCGGGCACGCTCGCCGCATGACCACGATCGACGTACGGGGCCTGACCAAGCGGTACGGGCCCGACACCGTGGTGGACGACCTCTCGTTCACCGTCGAACCCGGGCAGGTGACGGGTTTTCTCGGGCCCAACGGCGCCGGCAAGTCCACGACCATGAAGATGATCCTGGGCCTGGCGGCGCCGACCCGGGGCTCGGCCACCATCGGCGGCCGCCGGTACGCCGACTTCCCCACGCCGCTCACCGAAGTGGGCGCGCTGCTCGACGCCGGTGCCGTCCACGGCGGCCGGAAGGCCTACGACCACCTCCTGGCCCTCGCGGTCGGCAACGGCCTCCCCCGCCGCCGGGTCGGCGAGGTGCTCGCGCGGACCGGGCTCGAGGACGTCGCCGGCAAGCGGGCCGGCGGGTTCTCCCTCGGCATGCGGCAGCGGCTCGGCATCGCCGCGGCCCTGCTCGGCGACCCGCGGGTGCTGATCTTCGACGAGCCGGTCAACGGGCTCGACCCCGAAGGCATCCGCTGGATCCGCGACTTCATGCGGTCCCTCGCTCGTGACGGCCGGGCCGTCCTGGTGTCCAGCCACCTCATGAGCGAGATGGCGCAGACCGCCGACCACCTGGTCGTCATCGGCCGCGGCCGGCTCATCGCCGACACCGGCGTCGGCGAGCTCATGCGCGCGGGCGGTGCAGGCACCGTGCTGGTCCGCACGCCCGATCCGCGCTTCGCACACCGGCTCACCGCCGCCGGCGCCACCGTGCGGGAGGGCCTCGAGGCGTCGCTCGTCGTCTCCGGCCTGAGCAGCGAGGAAATCGGCAAGCTCGCCGCCTACCACGGTGCCGCGCTCAGCGAGCTCACCCCGCAGCGCGCCTCGCTGGAGGACGCCTTCATGGAGCTGACCAAGGACTCCGTCGAATACCAGGGGGCCGAATACCAGGGGGTCGCCCGATGAGCGCGTTCGCCAACACCGTCCGCACCGAGTGGATCAAGCTCCGCAGCCTGCGCTCCACCTGGTTCACGCTGACGTGCCTGTTCGCCGTCGGGCTCGGCATCACCGCGCTCACCTCGAACGCCGCGGGGAAGGGGTACGCGAGCCTGACGCTCGCCGACCAGCAGGCGTGGGACCCGGCCGGGCGCAGCCTGATGTCGTACGTCGTCGCCCAGCTGGTCCTCGGGGTGCTCGGCATCCTCGTCGTCACCTCGGAGTTCGCGACCGGGTTGATGCAGACGTCGCTCATCGCGACGCCGCGACGGCACCGGACGCTGGCAGCCAAGGTGGTGGTGGCCGCGGCGGTCGCCGTGGTGGCCGGCCAGGCGCTGATGTTCGCGGCGTTCTTCCTCGGGCAGGGCGTCCTCGCCCTGCAGGACGTGCCGCACGCGAGCCTCGGCGATCCCGGTGTGCTCTCCGCCGTGACGGGCGGCGGCGTCTATCTGACGGCGATCGCGCTGCTCGCGGTCGGCCTCGGCGTGCTCGCGCGGGCCACGGCGGGCGCGCTCGCCACGCTGGTGGGCATCGTCTTCCTGGTGCCCGGTCTCGCCGGGGCGTTCCCCGGGTGGCTCCAGGGTCTTTTCCGCTTCTGGCCGACGCTGGGTGCGGCCGAGGTCCTCAAGACCGTGCCCGATCCGGAGTTCCCGCACCCGTGGCTGAACCTGGGTGGCCTGTGCCTCGGGGTCGCCGCCGTCCTGGCCGTCGCGTTCGCGGTCTTCCGGCGCCGGGACGTCTGATGCGGGACGTCCGCCGGGGCCTCGGCGCGGCGGCCGCCGCCCTGCTCGTCATGGCGGCCGTCGCACTGGCCGCGCTGCTGCTGCTCGGTGCCGGCCGGTCCGGCGACCTCACCGCGCTGACGGCGACGGTCGTCGCACTGGCCGTCGGCGGCTCGGCGGACGTCGTGGCCGTCCCGTCCGGCGCGCTACCGATCACCGTTCACGGCGCCGTCGACGTCATGCCGCTCGGCGTCTCCCTGGCGGGCGCGGTGGTGCTCGGGGCCCTGGTGCTGCGGCACGGCCGGGACGGTCTGGCCGTCCGCGTCACGACGGCGGTCGTCGGTTTTGTGCTCGGACTGGCGGCGATCTCCTTGCTGTCACGGGGAAATCTGGCGTTCCGAATGCCGGGCGGCACGGGTGGCGCGTCGGCGTGCGGGCCGGGATCGGGCGTGGCGTCGCGGTCGGGCGGCGCGGTCGACGCCGGGTTCTCCGCGGCCTTCCTGCCGACGGTGGCGGGCGCGGCCGTCTGGGCGCTCGTGGTGGCCGGGGTGTGCGTGCTTGCCGTGCGGTTCCCGGCCGTCGTGCCGGGATTACGTTTGGCCGCAACGGTTTTCGGGGTGCTCACCGTGGGATGTGCGCTCGTCGCGAGCGGGTTCGGCGGCGCGGCGGCGGCCGCAGTCGTCCTGCTCGCCCTGCCGCAAGCGGTGTCCGGTGCCCTGGTGCTCGGGCTCGGTGTGCCGTGGACGGTGACGTCCAGTGGTGCGCTTTCCTGCGCTGTCCCTGGGATCGAGCAGGGTGGCGGGTGGATCTGGGTGCCGGTGGTGGTGCTGACGGCCTGCGCCGTCGTCGCCGCACGGTCCGGCCCTGGCGGCTCGCTGCGCCGTGCCGGGGTCTTCGCCGGGGTGACGGGTGGCGCGCTGGCGGTCGTGACGCTGCTGTCCCGGGTTTCGGTCGACCTCGGCGTCACGGCGTTCGGGCTGTCGATCCCGGTCCTCGACGCGAGGCTGTCCGCTAATCCGCTGCTCGCGCTGGCGGCCGGCGCGGCGGCGGGGTTCGCGAGCGGCCTGCTCGCCGGCGCGATCTCCGTATCCTCGCGGGCATGGAAGCGATGACGTCCGGGCGGCTCCTGGTGGTCGACGACGAGGCCACCGTCCGCGAGCTGCTCTCCGCCGCGCTGCGGTTCGCCGGCTTCGAGGTGACGTCCGCGGCGACGGCGGGCGAGGCCGTCGCCGCGGCCACCGAGCAGCCGCCGGACCTGGTGCTGCTCGACGTCATGCTGCCGGACATGGACGGCTTCGAGGTCGTCCGGCGGCTGCGCGAGCGGCCACCCGGCCACGGCGCGCCGGTGCCCGTCCTGTTCCTCACCGCGCGCGACCGCCAGGCCGACAAGGTCACCGGCCTGTCCCTCGGCGCCGACGACTACGTGACCAAGCCGTTCGACCTGGCGGAGCTGATCGCGCGGATCCGCGCGATCCTCCGCCGGACCACCGGCCAGCAGGCCGGCGTGCTGACCGCGGGCACGCTCGCCCTCGACGCCGAGGGCCACCAGGTGACGCGGGAGGGGCGGCCCGTCCGTGTCTCCGCCACCGAGTTCCGGTTGCTGCGCTACCTGATGGAGAACGCGGGGCGCGTGGTGTCGAAGGCGCAGATCCTCGACCGCGTGTGGCACTACGACTTCGGCGGCGACGCGAGCATCGTCGACACCTACATCTCTTACCTGCGCCGGAAGGTGGACACCGAGGAGCCCAAGCTGATCCACACCGTGCACGGGGTGGGTTACGTGCTGCGGGAGCCCCGGCGGTGAAGCGGCTTTCGTTGCGGGCCAGGCTGTTGCTGCTCACCGCGGGCCTGCTGCTGGCCGGGCTGGGCCTGATCGGCGCGGTCGTCTCCGACCACGTGGAGCGTTACCAGCTCGACCGCCTCGACGGGCAGCTGCGGTCGCTCACCGAGCTGCTCTCCCGGGTGCCGGCCGCCGGGCCGCCCGGGCTGAAGACCACGAACGCGCGCCCCGAGCTCCTCGATCCCGCCCTCGACCTGTTCGGCACGCCCTACCTGGTGTACCTGGGCGCCGACGGCTCGGTGGCGGGCGGCGTCCACTCCTCCCGGCTCGACGCCGCCGCGTTGCCCACCCCCGGTGCGCTGCGCACGATCCCCGCCGACGGCACCGCGGCCGACCTGCCGGCCGCCGACGGCTCGGGACGCTGGCGCGCCGTCGCCCGGCCGACCGTCGGCTGGAACGGCACGGTCCTCGCCGCCGCGCCGCGCACCGAAGCCGACGCCACGATCGCCCAGCTCCGGTCGAGCAGCCTGATCGGTGGCGCGGTGCTGCTGGTCCTGCTGACCGCGGTCGGCTGGTTCGCGCTCGGCCGGGGGCTGCGGCCGCTGCGGCGGATCGAGCACACGGCGGCCGCGATCGCCGAGGGCGACCTGACCCGGCGCGTCCCGGTTCTCGCGTCGACCGGGACGGAGATCGGGCACCTCGCGGCGTCGCTCAACACCATGCTCGGCCAGCTCGAACGGGCCTTCGCCGACCGGTCCGCGTCGGAGGCCCGGATGCGCGCGTTCGTCTCGGACGTCAGCCACGAGCTGCGGACGCCGTTGTTCGGCATCAAGGGCTCGACCGAGCTGTACCGGATGGGCGCGCTGCCCGAGCGGGCCGACGTCGACGAGGTGATGAGCCGCATCGACCGCGACGCCACCCGGCTCACCGCGCTCACCGAGGACCTGCTGCTGCTCGCCCAGCTCGACGAGGCGCCCGAAGGGCAGCTCGACCGGGCGCCGATGGACCTGCGCACCCTCGCCGGCGACGCCCGGCACGACCTGCGCGCCCTCGACCCGTCCCGGCCGGTCGAGCTCACCGGGCCGGGCGGCACCGGCCGGCCCGGCCCGGCGCCGGTCCACGCCGACGAGGCACGGCTGCGGCAGGTCGTCACCAACCTGGTGGGCAACGCGGCCGCCCACACCCCGCCGGGCACCCCGGTCCGCATCGGCGTCGGCACGGCCGGCGGCCAGGCTGTGCTCGAAGTGGCGGACGAGGGCACGGGCCTGAGTGCCGCACAGGCGGGCCGCGTCTTCGACCGCTTCTACCGCGCGGACCGGGCCCGGACGCGCTCGGGCGGCGCCGACGCCGGACTCGGGCTGGCGATCGCACGTTCGCTGGCCCGCGCCCACGGCGGTGACGTCGAGCTGGAGACCGCACTGGGCGAAGGGGCTTGCTTCCGGCTCACCCTGGCCCGGGCCGAGTGAGCGCGGATCACGAACCCGGCGACCTGCTCGGACCGGTGACCGCCGCTCCCCGACCCGAGCCCACGGTGGCGAGCTGGACACCGCACTGGGCGAAGACGCCTGCTTCCGACTCACCCTGACACGCGCCGAGCAAGCCCGGACGACGAACCCCGCGACCTGCTCAGACTGCTGATCGCCCGCTCCCCTGCCCCAGCCCACAGTGGCGAGCCGGACACCGCACCGGGCGAAGACGCCTGCTTCCGACCCACCCTGACACGCGCCGAGCAAGCCCGGACCACGAACCCCGCGACCTGCTCGGACCGGCGATCGCCCACTCCCCGACCCGAGCCCACAGCGGCGAGCTGGACACCGCACTGGGCGAACGGGCTTGCTTCCGACCCACCCTGACCTGCGCCGAGCAAGCGCGGATCACGAACCCGGCGACTGCTCGGACCGGCGATCGCCCGTCCCCCGGCCCCAGCCCACAGCGGCGAGCTGGACACCGCACTCGGCGAAGGCGCCTGCTTCCGACTCACCCTGACCTGCGCCGAGCAAGCCCGGACCACGAACCCCGCGACCTGCTCGGACCGGCGATCGCCCACTCCCCGGCCCCAGCCCACAGCGCCGACGTCGAACTGGACACCGCACTGGGCGAAGACGCCTGCTTCCGACTCACCCCGGCCCGCGCCGAGCGAACCCGGATCACGACCGCAGCACGAACTCCGCGACGTCGAGACCCAGCTGCTGCCCGGCCTCGTGGTCGATGCGCGTGTGGACACCCGCGAAGATCCGGCTGAGGCCCGCTTCCGAAGCCACGTCGGCGAACGAGCCGAACCGCCGGACCACCCCCGGCAGCGCCTCGGACGTCACCGCGAGCGGGCGGTTCGGCCCGTACTCCTGGCGCAGCACCAGCGCGCCCGCCCGCGAGATCACGCTGTGCGCGCCCGGGTACGACGGGTCGGCCGGGGTGGTCGCGAGGCTCGACCAGTCGGGCACCTCGAGCCGGATCGCCGTGATCGGCCGCCAGATCCGGTAGTGGTACTTGGCTTCGTAGAACGCGATGACCGCGTCGGCGAAGGCGAGGTTCAGCCGGGCGAACACCCGCGCGGCGACGACCAGATTGCTGTGCGAACCGGCCACGACCGACTGCGTGATCTCGTTCCAGTAGTTCCAGATCGGCGCCGCCCAGAACCGCGCCTGCTCGGTCCCCTCGGGGGTGCGCGTGGTGCTGACGTCCCGGCCGTCGGCCGCCACCTCGGCCAGCGCCCGGGCGTAGTGCGCGCCGGTCAGGGCGGGATAGGGACCGGGCCGGAACCGGTCGGCGCGGTCGAGCACGAACGGCGTCACGGCCGGCCAGTGCGTGAACACCGCGGCCGCGAACGCGGGCGGTGTCGGCCGGTACTGCCCGGGTGCCGTGCCCGGCGCGAGCACCGGCGGGACCGCGGCCGAGCCGTCGCCGGCACGTAATCCCAGCAGGAGCCGGGCGACCAGCCGCCCGGCCCGCACGCCCGCGTCGCGCTCGGCAACCGACCTGACGCCGGCCAATTGCCCGGCGAGCAAGGCGTCGAACTCCGCGGTCCGGGTCGGGTACAGCGCGGCCAGGACGTCGTGGCCGGCCTGCGCCGCGGCCGCCTCCGCCGACGCCGGACGCGGGACGTCGACGGTGAACAGGTACGGCCGGCCGACGCCGGTCGTCGCGACGACGGCGTCGTGGATCGCCGCGTGCAGCAGCGCGAAACTCCGGGTCGGGTGCACGGTCGCGGGCTGGAGCCCGGCCGTGCGCACGATCGCCAGCAGCTCCCGGTTCCAGGCCAGCACAACGTCAGCGCCGCTCCGCACCGGCGCTGACGTGGCCGCGGCGGCCGGGAGCCGGGTGGCGGCGAGCACGGCGGCGGCCGCCCCGCCCGTCACGAGCAGTCGTCGGCGGGACACCGGTGTGGTCATGGGTGCGCTCCTCGCGTCTTCGAAGTGGTCACCCCGGATACGGTGGGTGGTTACAGCCCCCGGCCGGTGTAACCCGAGCGCGTATCCCTCAGGCAGCGGGAAGAATTGGCGGGGAGAAGGCGGGCGGTGCCGGTGGCACAGCGGTTCCGGCGCAGGCGCGCCGAGCGGGAGGACGAGGGCGGGACACCGCCCGCGCGGCTGCACGTGGTCGGCGCGGACGCCTACCCGGACTGGGAAGCGGTCTACCGCGACAACGTCGACCGCGTCTTCCGGCTGATGTTCTCGAAGGTGGGCAACCGGCCCGACGCGGAGGACCTCACCACGGAGGTGTTCCTGACCGCGTTGCGGCCGCTGCGCGTTTCGGCGAGCGTCGGCGAGGTCCGGGCCTACCTGCTGGCGACCGCCCGGACGGTGCTGGCCGGCCACTGGCGGCGCACGCTCGGCCGGGAGATCACCACGCTCGACGAGGAACGCGACATCGCCGCGTTCGAGGCCGACGTCCCGGACCCGGGCACGCTGGCCCGGGCCGAGGCGATCCTCGCGCAGCTGCCGGAACGCTACGGCCGGATCCTGCGGCTGCGGTTCCTGCAGGCGTGCTCGCTCAAGGAGGCGGCCGCCGAGCTGGGCACGACGGTCGGCAACGCGAAAGTCCTGCAGCACCGCGCTTTGCGCCAGGCGGCGCAGCTGGCGGAAGGGCCGGCGGAAGGGATGGAGACGTGAGCACTCGGGGCGTCCGCCGGTTCGTCAAGGACCTCCTGCGCCGGCGCCGGCCGCGCCCGTTCGCGGCCAGCCCGGCGGACGAGGCCGAGCTGCGCACGGCCGTGCTGCTGCGCGCCGCCCGCCCGGGGTCCGGGGCGGCGGGCGAGGAGTTCGTCACCGAGCTGCACCGGCGGCTCGCCGCGGAGCTGGGGGAACCCGCGCGGCCCGCGCCCGGCGGCACCCGGCGCCGGTTCATCCAGGTCTCGTCGGCCGCCGCGGTGGCAGCCGCGGCGGGCGCCGGCGTCGAATACCTCGTGACGTCCGGTGCCGAACCGGCCGCGTCCCCGCCTCCCCCGGACACGACGCTGCGGCCGGACGGCGGCGAGTGGCGTGCCGTCACCGCGGCGCACGACCTGCCCGAGGGCGCGGTGCTGCCGTTCGACTTCGGGGCCGTGGCGGGGTTCGTCCGGCGGTCCGGCGGTCAGGTGCTCGCGGTGTCGGCGACCTGCACGCACCTGGGCTGCCGGCTGAACCTGGACGCGCCCGCGCGGCAGCTGACCTGCCCGTGCCACCGCACGTCGTTCGCCGTCGACGGCGCGGTGCTGCGGCACCAGCTCCCGGTGAAACCCGCGGCGCTGCCCCGCTTGGTCGTCCGGGAGTCCGGTGGTGTGGTCGAGGTGCTGGTGCCACCGGCCGGGGCGTGACCCCGGGGCCTACTGTTCCGGCGGCGACGCCAGGCTCTGGAAGCACGGCCGGAGCAGGTCGACGATCTGCTCGGGGGACGCGTCCGCGAGGTGGGTGAGGCGCAGCAGGTAGCGCTCGGCGATCACGCCGTGGACGATCGCGCTGAGCAGGCTCGCGCGCAGGTCGGCGTCGGCCGACGGGATCGCCTCGGTGAGCTGGTTGAGCTGCGGCTCCCCCGCGGCGCGGTAGCGATCGGCGGCGTCGGCGTTCGTGAGCATCGAGCGCAGCACCGCCAGGGACGCGGTCGGCTCGTCGGTCAGGCGGCGGCCCAGCGACGTGAGCAGCGCTTCGGCCACCTCGTCGGCCGTGCCGCCGGGCAGCTCGTCGGCGGGGATCTCGGAGGCGCGGGCGAAGAGCAGGTCCTTGCTGCCGAAGTAGTGCATGACCAGACCCCCGTCGACCCCGGCGGCCGCCGCGACGGCCCGGATCGTGGTCCGGTCGTAGCCGAGCTCGGCGAAGATCCTGCGGGCCGCGGCGAGGATCCGCTCCTCGCTCTGGCGGCGTTGCGCTGCTCTGGTCACGCGTTCATTCTACGGGCGTTGACCCGGCGGGCCAGTTCGTTCTACAGTCGTTCAATCAACGAGCGTTCAACGAACTGGGAGCAGCCATGACCGCCACCTCACGCGAAGTCGTCGAGCGGGTCCTGCGCGCGGGCCTCGCAATGGACACCGACACGTTCGTCGGCCTGATCGCCCCGGACGGCTACATCGAGTGGCCGTACCGCCCGGCCGGCGTCCCGGACCGCCTGGAGGGCCGCGAACAGATCCGCGAATTCCTGACGGCGCAAGCGAAAGGGCTCGTCAGGTTCGACGAATACCGCAACACGGTGATCCACGAGACCACCGACCCGGAGGTGGTGATCGTCGAGTACGACGTCCACGGCACGGTCGTCCCCACGGGCGCGCCCTTCCACCAGACGATCATCGCGGTCCTCCGGATCCGGGACGGCCTGGTCGTCTCCTACCGCGACTACCTCAACCCGTTGGTACTGGCCGAAACCCTGGCCAGCGTCGCCGGTTGAACGGGCGGTCAAGCCGCGGGCACCGCTCCCGGCCGGGAGTCCAGGAGCGCCGCGACCAAGCCCCGTGCTTCCTCGGGAATCATCGCGGTGCCGCCGCTGGTCCGCACCAGCGGATGCCGGAACCAGAAGGCCTCCGCCAGCCAGTTCACCGCGCCGATCTCGTCGATCTCGGCCCGCGTCACCGGGTGCGGGCCCGGGGCCGACAACCGCCGGACCAGGCGCGCCTGGCGGCTGGACAGCTGCACGAGAATGAGGTCGAGGTCGTGGCGGACCTCTTCGGTGTCCTGCCAGTCCCTCGTCCCGGCCATCACCCTGTCACCCGGCACCATGCGATCCCTCCTCAGGTCCTGCCACGAGTACGTGTGCGGCCCTGGTACCCCGCCCGGCCCGCTCTCATACATCCGGTTTGCCACCAGGCTGTTCGAGGAGCTGCAGCATCCGCGGCAGCTCGAAGAACCGGGCGATGTCGAGCGCGGAGCGCGGGCCGAGGGCGGGATCCGCACCGGCGGCCAGGAGGCAGGTGACGGCCGGCTCGGAGCGGCGGAACACCGCCGCCCCGAGCGCGGTCTGGCCCCGGTCGTTGACCCGTGCCGTGTCGGCGCCCCGGGCCAGCAACGCCCGGACCGTGTCCGGGTGGTCGTGGTACGCGGCGAGCATGAGCAGGGAGTCGCCGGCCGCGGTGGTGAGGTTCACCGGGATCCCGGCGTCGATCGCCTCCGCCAGCCGTCCGGTGTCGCCGGTGCGGGCGAGGTCGAACAGCGAGCGGAGGTAGTCGAGCTCCTCCTCGGTGAGTGCTTCGGTCACGACCGGCCTTTCTCAGGAGAGCGACACGGGGAACCGTTCCCACACGCGGTGGGCGCCGAGCAGCTTCGCCGTCTTCGTCAGCGCCTTCGCCGGATCGTCCTCCAGGACGATCCCCGGCCCGTCCGCACAGCCGGCGGCTTCGAGCGCGGTGCGGCCGCTCCCCCAGGCGCCGAGCACCTTCGCGTGGCGGAAGCACTCCTGGATCATGAGGATCACGCGCGGATCGACGGCGGCGCCGGCCTCCGGTCCCTCGGCCGGCAGCACGTCCGCCCCGGGCGGCGGGCTGCCCGCGAGCAGCAGGGCGTCGAACTCCACCGAGCGAGCGGTGAGGAAGGTGCGCTGGGCGACGAGCCCGCCGTCGGCGTCGAGCGGCCCGCCGGTCGGCGCGATCAGCAGCGGCACCATGCCCTCGGCCAGGATGGTCTCGCGGACCGTGCGCACGCCGTCGAGGTCGGCGGGATCGACGACGATCCCGATGATGCGGCCGTCGGTCGGCCACGTCCCGCCGAGCTGGGACAGCGCCGGGCTCGGCGTGACCCGCTTCTGCCGCCCGGGAACGGCCGGGGCGGGCAGACCGAGCCCCTGCGCCACCTGCTGGCACAGCTCACGGTCCACATTGGCCAGCACGAGCAGCTCGCGTTCCTTGATCGCCTGCTCGTAGCACTTGCCGAGCTCGAAGGTGAACGCCAGCACGACGTGCTGCTGCTCGACCGGTGACAAGCTCAGCCAGAACAGCCGCGCCTGCGTGTAGTGGTCGGCGAACGACACCGGCGACTGCCGGACCTTCGCGGACTTCGGCAGCGGCTGCGCCACCTCGGTGAACGGCCGGTCGTCGGGGCCGGCCTCGAACGGGTTGCCGCCGTCCAGGGTGTTCGGCTTGTACGGGGCGACCCCGCAGTGGATCGCCTGCTGGTGGAAGCCGTCCCGCGTCAGGTCGTTGACCGGCACGAGCGGGCGGTTGACAGGGATCTGGTTGAAGTTCGGGCCCGCGAGCCTCGTCAGCTGGGTGTCCAGGTACGAGAACAGCCGCGCCTGCAGCAGCGGGTCGTCGGTGACGTCGATGCCGGGCACCAGGTTCCCGACGTGGAAGGCGACCTGCTCCGTTTCGGCGAAGTAGTTCGTCGGGTTGCGGTTGAGCGTCAGCATCCCCACCGGCTGCACCGGCGCGAGCTCCTCCGGCACCAGCTTCGTCGGGTCGAGCAGGTCGATGCCCTCGAAGGTCTGCCTCGGCGTGTCCGGGAAGATCTGCACCCCGAGCTCCCACTGCGGGAACGCGCCGGACTCGATGGCGTCGGCGAGGTCGCGCCGGTGGAAGTCCGGGTCGACGCCGTTGAGCAGCTGCGCCTCCTCCCACACCAGGGAGTGCACGCCCAGCTTCGGCTTCCAGTGGAACTTCGCGAGCGCGGACTCCCCCTCGGCGTTGACGAGCCGGAAGGTGTGCACCCCGAAGCCCTCCATCGTCCGGTAGGACCGGGGAACCGCGCGGTCGGACATCTGCCACAGCACGTGGTGGGTGGCTTCGGTGTGGGTCGAGACGAAGTCCCAGAAGGTGTCGTGCGCGCTCTGCGCCTGCGGGATCTCCCGGTCCGGGTGTGGCTTGGCCGCGTGGATGACGTCGGGGAACTTGATCCCGTCCTGGATGAAGAAGACCGGGATGTTGTTGCCGACCAGGTCGAAGTTGCCTTCCTGGGTGTAGAACTTCGTCGCGAACCCCCGGGTGTCGCGGACGGCGTCGGCCGACCCGCGCGACCCGACGACCGTGGAGAACCGCACGAACACGGGCGTCTCGACCCCGCGGGCGAGGAAGCCGGCCCGGCAGACGTCCGAGGCCGCGCCGTACCCGACGAACACCCCGTGCGCGCCGTAGCCGCGCGCGTGCACGACCCGCTCCGGAATGCGCTCGTGGTCGAAGTGCATGATCTTCTCGCGCAGGTGGTGATCCTGCAGCAGGGTCGGGCCCCGCTCCCCCGCCTTCAGGGAATGTTCGGTGTCGGGCAGCCGGGCACCGGTCGTCGTGGTGAGGTATTCGCCCTGCTGCGCCATCGACGATTTCGGGGCACCGGTCGGCGCACCCGTCGGGGTCACCGTCTCCGGCCCGTCCTGGTCCGGTTTCGGTGGCAGCGGCGCACGCGGATCGACCGGTTCTTCGAGGGACGGCGGTGCGCTGCCGGGCGCACCGGGGATCGGGGGGTTCGTCAGCTCGGTGACCTTCTCCACCGCCTTTTCGAGTGCGGCCTTGACCAGCTTGCCGGGGGTTTTCGGGGCCACTGCGTCCTCCTGATGGTGGGAAAGCGTTATTTCGACGGTGGCCGGGGAAAGAAGAACGCCACGCGCTTCTGGTATTCGCGGTAGCCGGGCCGGTCCTGCATGCGTTTCTCGGTGCGCTTGGCGCCGGTGGCGAACATCAGCAGGTAGCTCATCAACGCCGGCGCGGGCAGCGTCCACAGCCCGGGTGCCGAAGCGGCCGCGGCGAGCCAGGCGCCGTCCCACACCAGCGAGTCGCCGAAGTAGTTCGGGTGCCGCGACCAGCCCCACAGGCCGGTGTCGAGCACGTCCGGCCGCTCGTCCTCGTCCCGCTCGGCGTACCCGGCCTTCTGGTGGTCGGCCAGCGCCTCGACCACGGCCCCACCGGCCATCACGGCCAGCCCCGCCGGGGCCAGCCACCGGCGTCCGCCACGCGGGAGGGCGCTGGCCGCGGCCAGCTGCACCGGAAGCGAGACGAGCAGCTGGCTCAGCCCCTGCGTGACGAAGACCTTGCCCACGACGGCGGGAGTCGAGGCACCGTCCAGGAATTCGGTGTAGCGCGGGTCTTCTTCGTCGCTACCGCGCAGGCGGCCGAGCATCTGGCGCTCGAGCCGGGCCGCCCACGCGACGGTGGCCGCCGCCAGCGCCCAGCGCCGCCGGGCGTCACCGCGTCCGGCCAAAGCGCTCACGACGGCGACGGCGGCCAGGCCGGGGCCCCAGACGGCGTCGGCGTAGTCACGGCGTCCCTTCCGGAGTGCCACGACCGCGGTGGCGGCCTGTGCCACGGTCACGACCGCGGCCGACAGCCCGGCCACCCGCCGCAGGTTCGCCGTGTCCACCGCCCGGCGCCGCTTCGATCTCGTGGACGGCACCTAGCGGACCAGGCCGTTCAGCACCTCGGTCAGCTGCCGTTCCGTGTCGTTGCCGAGCTTCTCGAAGACCACCTTGCCCAGCGGCGCCGCGACCTTGGCCAGTCCGTTGAACTGCAGCTCGTTCGTGTAGGTGACGCTCGACCCGGTGCCGCCGGGCGTGACCTCGATGGTCTCGGTGGAGGTGGCGGTGTCGTTGCGGCCCACCAGCACGACGCGGTCGTCCGCGAGCTGCTCGAGGGTGTAGGTCAGCTCGGTGCTGACACCGGCGATCTTCGACGTGTTGTGCCACGACGAGCCGACCCGGACCGGACCGCTGTCGTTGCGGGTGCAGCGCTCGGTGCCCGGGTCCCACTCCTCGGCGTGCCCGAAGTCGGCCAGGTAGGCGACGACGACCTCGGGCGCGGGCTCGACGGTGAACGTGCGGGAGACGGTGGTCATGGAGGAACCTTTCGACGCCGGGTGGTGGTCGGCGAACTTCTGGCCGGGCCCTCCGTTTACCCCGCTTCCGATGACGGAAACCCTTCACGCGGGTGAGAGCCGACCCGAAAGGTGTGCCTCCGAAAGCGTTTGCCACGGGGCGAAACGGGTAGTCCCACCGCACGTCGGTTTTGCCGTGATCGCCACCACGGGCGGAGACCAGCCACTCGGCCGGCAGGTCGATATCCACAAAGGACATCTGGCACCGGAGCAGCTCACTCAGCCCCGCTGCCTGGCGGGGTGAGTGTGCCGGCTCGGGCGAACAACAGGACGAACCGCCGTCGTGAGCGCGTGGCCGCGATCGGCCGGTCGAGTCGCCGCCGTCCGGCCGCGAAGGCGCCGATCAGCATCACGAACAGCATCGCCACCAGGCCGCAGTCCCGTCCGGGCCCGTACTCGGCGCCGAACCGGCTCCGCAGGGCGCGCACCTGCCGGCACAGGGCCGCCAATCCCGGTTCGCCCAGCGTCGCCACGGTGACCACGCCGTCGCGGTGATCGACCGCGACGTCGTGGTAGTCGTCGAGGAGCTGGAGCACGTCGCCCAGTTCGACCAGGACGTCGAGCTCACCCGGCCGCATTCCCGGCCTCAGCAGTGCGAACAGCGCGGTGAGCCCGAGCCCGCCCTTGCCGCGGGTGATCCGCACGACTTCGGCCGGCGGGATACGCGGGTCGCGCTGCCTCCGCGACTCCCGCTCGTACTCGTGCAGCTCGCGCACGACGGTGAAGATCGCGTCAGCACCGGAGCGAGCGATGCGGGTCTCCATTTCGCGATAGAGGGCCAGCAGCAGGGCTTCCACGCCGGACTGCGGTTCGAACGGCCCGCCCCGGAACAGCTCGGCAAGCCGGTCGTCGAGGTCGTGCCGGTCGAAGTTGTCGACGAGGTCGTCGTAGACACGGGTGAACGAGCTGCCGAGGGCGGCCAGCGCCGGATCGAACGGCTCTCCCGCCATGTCCGCGTAGTTCCACATGGCCAGCCCGACCTTCACGCTGGTGGCCAGAAGGGCGTCCTGGGCGTCCCGGGACAACGACGGGGTGGCGCCGACCGTGCGCTCGACGAGCGGGGTGACGACCCGGTCGAACGCCCGCACGACGTCCCGAGAATCACGGACCAGGTAGCGGACGACGCGGGGCAGGCCCACCGCCATCGGCAAGCAGCGCGCCACGCCGAGCGCATCGCGCAGCACTCCACCCATATCCGGCAGGCTAACAGCACGGATGCCTTGTCAGAGCGTGGATCGGAGCGGACGCTGGAGCCCACCGCGTCCGACACGAGAGGCGGAACCCCGTGAACACGGCCGAACTCCCCGGGATCGCGCCGCCCGACGTTCTGCGCCCTGACCTGCGTTTCCCCCTGCTGGCGACCGCTCGGATCGAGGCGACGGTGGCCCGCCTGCGCGAACCGCGATTCGCCGACGCCCGCCGCCGGACCCTGCGCAACCTGGGATGCGTCGCCGCCCTCGCACTCGCCCAGTTCGCCGTGGTCCCCTCCCTGCGGCCGTGGTTCCTGGGCGCGGCCGCGCTGCTCCTGCTGGACCTGTTCGGCAGGCTCTTCGCGCTGGACGTGCTGCGCCGGCGGCAACGCGCGTTCGAGCCGCAGTGGCTGGCCGCGCAGTCGGCCGTGCTGCGTACCGCCACCTTCGAAGTCGTCGGTTTCGAGGTGGCCACGCCGTTCACGCGGCGCGCCGACGACCGGGTCCGGGCCTACGACCTGACCCGCCCGGAAGACGTCACGCTGCTGCTCGACCACCAGGACGTCGATCGGGCGGCCGGCCGCGCGTCGCAGGTGAAGCTCGAATTCGCCTATCCGCTGGGGCCGGCGCGGCGGACCGCCATCGAGGTGGTGCACCTGGACCTCGCCGACGTCACCGTCGTCCGGTCGGGCGGCTCGCGCCGGGCGCGCGTCCGCTTTCCCCGTGCGCGCTACCACGCGCAGCCGTCGCCGCGCCGTGAACCGAGCCAGACGACATTCTGGGTGCTCGGCCCGGGAAAGGTGTACACCACGGCGTGAGGCGCCGGGAACGTCTTCAGCCGCGGGTGGCCAGCCGGTCCTGCAGCAGGGCGTGGCGGAACTGGTAGTGCGGTCCGGTCAGCCGCAGCACCCCGAGCTTGTGCGCGTCGTCCAGGAACAGCATCAGCCGCAGTGGCGTCGCGCCGGTCACGAAGAGCCAGATTCGCGCGGTGACGAAGTAGCCCCACGCGCTGGTGGCGAGCACGAGCATGCCCAGCCCGCCGCCCCCGAGCAGCATGCCGACGCCGCCCCCGAGCAGGCCGCGTTGCACCGCGCCCAGGGGGAAGATCAGCTGGGCCGCGAGTTCCGGCACCGCCACACCTCCCGCGGCGCCGACGAGCATACCCACGAAGGCGCCGACCGCGACGCCGTAAAGCACTGCGGCGCGATCGCCGCGGAGCACACCGATCGGGGTGACTGCGGCCTTCGGCTCCGCCGGGCGGGTGAAACGCCGGACCGTCGCGAACGTCAGGCCGAAGATCAAGCCGCTGACGACACCGTGCACAGCGGTGGCGAGGGTGGCGCCGATCAGCCCGCCCGAGGCCGCGCCGATCACGCCGAAGCCGAGGTCCTGGAGCAGCGATCGGCGCCCCGCCGCGTTCCACCGCGGGGACCGGGGCACAAAACGCAGCGGGGGCTCGGGCCGGACCACACCCAGGGCGATCCCGCTGAGCAGGCCGATCGTCACTCCGAACACGAGCCCGAACACCGGCCGGTCGAACAGCCCGAACAGGAGCCAGCCCAGCAACCCGCAGCTGATGGTGCCGAGCACGACCGGGGTCAGGACGAACACCGCGCGGGGAACGAACTGGTGGAGCTGCCACCAGCTCAGATCGGCGGCACCCCGGTCCCCGTCCGTGCGGACGGAGCGCACGTACCGGGCGAGGAACGCCAGCGCGGTTTCGGCGTCGCGCGGGCCCCAGCGACCGGACGGGCGCGCCGGGTTCCGGCCCGGCGGGGTGGCGCGCCGTTCGAACACGGTCGGCACGAACCGGTCGAGCAGGTGGTGTTCGAGCAGCTCGACCGTGCCGGACCGGCTCGGGTCGACAGTTCCGCCGGCTCGCACTCCGGTCCTTCGTAGCTGGTGCGGGCGAGGAAGAGCATGAGGGGCTTGGTCAGCGTGGTGGCGAGCACGCCGTCCGGGTGCCGGGCGACCTCGCCCAGCACGGGCAGCCACCTCTCGACGTCGGTGCTGAACACGTCGCGCAGGTAGGCCGTCATCGCGGACCGGTCGATCGGCAGCAGCCGCAGCACGGTCTTCCCGCCGACCGTCCGCCGTCCCGCCGCCTGGGTGAACTCCCCGGTCCGGCTGGTGAGCACGAAGGGCGAGACGAACACCGGGCTTTCCCGGACCGTGCGCAGCACCACGCCACGGGTCTCTTCCGAAAGTTCGTCGAGCCCGTCGAGAATCGGCAGCAACCGGCCGCCGGCGAGCAGGTCCTGGGCCGCGGTCGCGCCCCAGCGCGACTCGTCGGCCAGGAACGGGTAGTCCTCGTCGAGCCGGCCGAGCAGCCACCGTTCGAAGTCCACCGCCGGATCCCACGACGCCAGCTGGAACAGCACCGGAATCCGTTGCTGTGACTCCTTCTTCGCCAGCTCCAGCGTGAGCAGCACACAAAGGCCGGTCTTCCCCGAACCGGCGGCCCCGACGACGATCATCGGCCACGCCCGGGCCGCGTACGCCTCGAGCAGGACGTCGATCGACCCGCTGTGCGGCAGGGGTGGTTCTTCACCGCCGCGTGGAGCCGGGCGTGACACGACCTCCCAGCGCACGGCCATCCGGTCCTCTTCGGCGAACTGGTGCCGCCGCCCGGCCTCCTCGGTCCACTGACGGCGGACGGCGTCCCGCAGGACGAGGGCGGCCTCGTCGATCTGGCTCGTCGTGCTCGGTGCCCCCGAGCGCAGCCACCAGCGCCGGACCGCCGGGGCGAACGGGGCCGCGGTCAGCAGCGCCAGCGTCACCCCGGACACCGCCGTGACCGGCCCCGCGCCGTACCGGACGATGATCCAGACCACGCCGCATGCGAGGAGGATCCAGATGACCGCGGGTCCGACGATCCGGCGTTGCATCCACCCATTCAACCGGGCGGCCCGGCGCCGCTCAAGGAGCCGATGGCGGTTGCCCTTCGGACGGATCTTCAGCGGCTCAGCGGTTGAGCTGCACGGAATTCAGCAAGGCCAGCGCGGCCGCCTCGTGGGCGTACGAACTGTCGACTTCGATCGCGTAGGCGCCGAGCGTCCGGTACTGACGCGCGGGCAGCGGGTCTTTCGGCGACGCTTTACGCGTGACGTCGAGGATCGTGGACAGCGAAACGAACAGGGAGAAACACCGGGTGTCGAGCGGGGCCGTGTCCACGGCCTCCGCGGGGCAGAGCACCAGGGTGTTGGTGTCGGGCTCGCTGGTGAACGTGGCGACCTTCTGCCCCTCGGGGACCTGCACCGACTTCAGCGGTGACGCGACCACCGGCGGCGTGGCGTGGATCTTCCCGAGCAGGACGAGCATTTCCGCGGCCGTCACCGGCTTCGTGGTCCGCACCCAGAACCAGCGATCCGGTCCGTCCCGCCACGCGACCGAGCCCGGATGGGTGAGCTGACCGGCCGTCGTCGGTTTCGCGGGCAGGGCGCTGCCCGGTGCGGTGCCGTCACGGACTTCGATCTCGAACGAGTACCGGCGGTCCTGCCCGTACTGCACCGAGGCGAAGTTCGGCTGGACGGCCCAGACCATCAGGTCCCAGGAACCGTCTTCGAGGCTCACCGCCGGCGCGGCCGGCGGCACCTTCCCGGCCGCTGGCGGCGAGGACGTCGAGGGGGTCGACGAGGGACTCGCCAGGGTGGCCGGCGGCTGGGCCGGGCCGCCGCGATCCAGCACCCCGACGGCGCCCGCGCCGAGGGCGGCCACCGCGAGCGTCACCGCGGCGACGCCGGTCGTGCGACGCCGCCGGATCCGGCGGGTGGCGACGGCCAGCACAACATCGGGATCGGGGGCCAGGGCCTCCTGCGCGCGCAGCACACGGCGCACCTGCTCGAGGTCGGTCATCACACGCTCTCCTTGCCTTCGTCGAGCCGGCTTTCGTGGAGCTGGACGCGCAGCAGACCCAGGCCGCGCGAGATGTGGCTGCGCACCGTGCCGGGCGCGCAGCCGAGCACCTCGGCGATCTCGTCGTCGTCGCGGTCCTCGTAGAAACGCAGCACGATCGACGCCTTCTGGGCGCGGCTCAGCTGCGCGAGCAGACCGGTGAGCTGGTCGGCGTCGGCGATCCGCCCCGCCGGATCGGGCGCGGTCGGCTGGTGGAACCGGCTGACGTCGGCGGTGGCGTGCACGGATCGCTGGTACCAGCGGCGCCGCCAGCCGACGTAACCGTTGACGACCATCTTCCGCAGGTACAGGTCCGGCCGATCCGCCGCCGCCACCCGCCGCCAGCCCTGGTGCGCCCGCACGAGCGCGTCCTGCACCACATCCTGAGCCAGTTCACGGTCCCCGGTCAGCACCGCGGCGAACCGCACCAACCCGGGCAGCTGCTCACGCGAGAACTCTTCGAACTGCACACCTCTTAAGATGCCGCCACCCAGCCAACCTGTTGCAGCTACCTCCGAAATAGCCCGGCGGCCGCCATCGACGAGCTACGGGCCCACGGAGGCGGAGGCCAGGAGGCCGCGGGACGCGGCCGATGCTCCCCCAGAAACATCGGGATCGGCGCCGGCACGTGGTCGACAATGCCCACTGCGAGGCCGAAGCCGCAACGACTGGCCAAAGGATCAGATCGGTTGTGGTGCAGGTGACACAGCGTCGCGGCCGGAGTGGATTGCCGCGTTCACCGGGCCGGAGCCGGGCCAGTTCCGCAAGCTCGTGCCCGGGCCGGCAGTGGGCGTTGCCACTGGCAGATCGGGTGTTGCCGGTCGCGATCTGGTGGCGGACGAATCTGACGATGCGCCAGATCGGACCGCTGTTCGGGTCTCGCATTCCGCGGCGCACCGGGTGATCGACACGATCGGTCCATTGCCGGCGCTGGCCCCGGTCCGCACACGACGGGTCGATGCGGTCGCGATCGTGGACGGCACCCTGGTCCCGACCCGCGATCACCGGCTGGCGATCCCGTCGAAGAACTACCGCTACTCGGGCCTTCGTGCAGGTCGCGATCGACGCCGAGCCCCGACTGGTGATCGGCACCGGTGACCCGCAGCCGGGCAGCCGCAACGACCGCACCGTCCATCGCGCCTGCGGCATCGCCGAGCACCTCGCCGATCGGCCGGTGATGGATGGCGGCTACCACGGCATCCCGGCGGTCGTCATGCCCTACCGCAAAGCCCGGCGACGGGAGCGATCTGCCCGGGTGGAAGGAAGACCTCAACGCCACCCACGGCAAGGTCCGAGCCCGGGTCGAGCACGCGCTGTCCCGGATGAAAACAACATCATCCTCGCCGACTTACGCAAAACCAGTCCCACCAACCACAACGCCAGTTACGAGACGGCCCTCAGACACTGCCCGAGTCGGCACGCTCTCAGCCGCACGGGGTGGAGAACGCCGCTTCGGGGACGTGAGCGGCCCACTCCGCGGCGGTGAGGTCCGATCCGGTCGTGGCGCAGATGCGGGCGATCGCCCGCTCGACGTTCATGGACGTGAGCTGAATGGTGCGGTCGTCCGCCGCGGTCGCCAGCTGGGTGCCGTCCGGGCTGAACGCGACGGCGTCGACGGCGGCGCTGTGGGTGGCGAGCGGCGGCCCGAGCGGAGCGGCGTGCGCGGGGTCGGCGACGTTCCACAGCCGGGTGGTGTGGTCGTCGCTCGTGCTCGCCAGTGACTTGCCGTCCGGGCTGAAGACCACGCGGAGCACGAAG